>NZ_JBFANH010000003.1:0-441403 GCF_040674755.1 Nocardia sp. NPDC049737
GTGGTTACGCATGCTGCCGCCTCCGGGCCTCGCGCTCGCACCGCGGGGTTCGATTCGCGGTGCTCCCAGGCCCTACGTGGTTACGCATGCTGCCGCCTCCGGGGCCTCGAGCTCGCACTGCGGGGTATTGCCGCCGCAGCCGCTCGTCTGCATTCGTCCGACTCCCATGCCACCTCTACCACCGCGGGTCGAATCGCCCGTCACGTCCTGTTCAGCTGCTTGCCACCCGCAGTCTAGAGCCCGCGGCTGTGACTCGGTCGGTGTGCGTCCGCGCGGCCGCCGAGGGGGAGCTCCGCATCACCTGTTCCATTTTGTCAGTTCATGACGTTATTGTGTGATGACGGCTACACCAGTGGCCGCGGAACCCGGTCACATCTCGGAGGTAGGCATGCCGGAGTACGGATCCATCGGACACACCGATACCGACAACACCGGACGGATCGGGGCGGCCGAGTCCCGTTCGATCGAGGAAGCGCCGCTGGTCGAGGAGACCCTCATCGAAGAGGTCTCCATCGACGGTATGTGCGGCGTCTACTGACGGGCGCGGCGACCATGCTCGATCTCGATACCCGTTGGGAACTGCATCCGCGGGTGGCGCTGCGGCCGGAGTCCTTCGGCGCGCTGCTCTACCACTTCGGCACCCGCAAGCTCTCATTTCTGAAGAGTCCGCGGATACTCGAGATCGTGCGGTCGCTGCCCGCGCACGTCTCGGCACGTGCGGCACTGCGTGCCGCGGGCGTCACGGATGACTTGGCCGGACAGTACGTTCGGGCATTGGATCAGCTGGCCGACTCCGACATGATCAGGCAGGCCGCGCCGGGCAGCGCTGCGACACCCGCGGTCGCGCCGCTGCCGCTGGCCGGGCAACCGTCCGCCGTCACGGGTGGGCGACTGATCGACAAGTTCGAAAACGGTTTGGCCGCACCGATCTGCCTCACATGGGAGTTGACCTACGCCTGCAATCTGTCATGTGTGCACTGCCTGTCCTCCTCGGGCCGCCGCGATCCGCGCGAGCTGAGCACCGAGCAGTGCAAGGCGCTTATCGACGAGTTCGAGCGCATGCAGATCTTCTATGTGAATATCGGTGGCGGGGAACCCACTGTGCGCCCGGACTTCTGGGAGCTGGTCGACTACGCGACCGCGCACCATGTCGGAGTGAAGTTCTCCACCAACGGAGTTCGCATCACGCCCGAGGTCGCCGCGCGCTTGGCCGCGAGTGACTACGTGGACGTACAGATTTCGTTGGATGGTGCGGACGCCGAGGTCAACGACGCGGTGCGCGGGCCGGGTTCCTACGCGATGGCGATCAAGGCGTTGGAGAATCTCGCGGCCGCGGGATTCGCGGATGCGAAACTCTCCGTTGTCGCGACCAGGCACAACATCGCCCAGCTCGACGAGTTCAAGGCGATCGCCGACAAGTACGGCGCCACACTGCGTTTGACCCGCCTGCGGCCCTCGGGACGCGGCGCCGACGTGTGGGACGAACTGCATCCGCTGCCGGAACAGCAACGGGTGCTTTACGACTGGCTGGTGCGCAACGGCGAAGGCGTGCTCACCGGTGATTCGTTCTTCCATCTGTCCGCCTTCGGTCAGGCGCTGCCCGGACTGAATATGTGCGGCGCGGGCCGAGTGGTCTGCCTGGTGGATCCGGTCGGTGATGTGTATGCCTGCCCCTTCGCCATTCACGACAAGTTCCTCGCCGGAAATGTGTTAGTGGACGGTGGTTTCCGCACCGTGTGGCAGGAATCGGAGCTCTTCACCGAGCTGCGCGAGCCGAGCGGCGGCGGCGCGTGCTCCGGCTGCGCGCACTACGACTCCTGCCGCGGCGGGTGCATGGCGGCGAAGTTCTTCACCGGGCTGCCCGCCGACGGACCGGATCCGGAATGCGTCCAGGGCTACGGCGAGGCGGCGCTGGCCGATGCCGGGCGGATGATCCCGCGTTCGTCGGTGGACCACTCCCGGCGCATTGCGCCGAGCCGACCCGGCTCGCGTAAGTCGGGCCCGATTCCGCTGACGCTGTCGGTATCTCGGCCCGCGTCCGAACGCCTGTCACCGGATCGACGCCCTTCGCGGGCCTGTGACGAGAGTCCGCTGAACTGATGTCGGGCCGGTAGCCAGCCATGCGCTATCTCGTTGATCGACGATGGCTATCGAGTGGCAAATCAATGATTGCTCTTGTGTTGCCAGCTATCTTCGGCGGGTCGCTTGCGACCCGCCGAAGAACCGATTCGGCGGGAGTTCTCGCGCCGCACGGGCGGATTCGTGCGGAATTCCGTCCTTTTTTCCGGACTGATGGTGCCAATGCGCGAATCACCGCCTAGCATGCCAGGAATGCGCCATGATCGCCTGCCCGACGGATTCGGGGTGCGGATCGATCCACGGGTACGCGCATACTCCGGGGGACGCATCCTGATCGGGGGTTCACCCGCCCGATTGCTGCGACTTGCCCCGGAGGCCGCCGAGATGATCGGCGACGGGTACCTCGAGGTCACCGGCCCGAAGTCCGCCGTTGTTGCCAGACGGCTGCTCGACTCCGGCGTCGGTAATCCGCGTCCCCGGTTGCTGCCGTCCCTGGACGATGTGACCGTGATCGTGCCCCTACACAACAATGCCGACGGCCTTGCCCGATTGCTCGCGGTATTGCGCGGACACAATGTGATCGTCGTAGACGACGGTTCGGATCAGCCGGTCGAGATCCCGCGCAACCGCGGCACCCGCTGCCGGGTGACCGTGCTGCGCCACGACCGCAGACAGGGCCCGGCCGCCGCGCGCAATGCCGGCTTGCGGGCCGCGACAACCGACTTCGTCGCCTTCCTGGACTCCGATGTGGTCCCACGCAGCGGCTGGCTCGAGGTGATGCTCGGACACTTCAGCGATCCGGAGGTCGCGCTGGTCGCGCCACGGATCGTTGCGCTGGATCCGGAGTCGAACGCGCTCGCGCGCTATGAACACACCCGCTCCTCGCTCGATCTCGGACGGCGCGAATCGGCCGTGCAGTCGCGCGGACTGGTCTCCTATGTGCCGAGCGCGGCCATGCTGGTGCGCCGCAGGGCGCTGCTCGCGCAGGACGGGTTCGACGAGACGATGCAGGTGGCCGAGGACGTCGATCTGTGCTGGCGGCTCGAGCAGGCGGGTTGGCGACTGCGCTATGAGCCGGCGGCGCACGTCGCGCACGATCATCGAATCTCGTTCCGCGCCTGGTTCGGTCGCAAGCTGTTCTATGGCACCGGTGCCGCTCCACTCGGCGAGCGGCACACGGGCATGGTTACGCCGCTGTCGGTGCCGTTCTGGACGGTCGTCGCGACCATGCTGTTCGCCACGCTGACGAAGTGGGGATTGCTCGGCGGACTCATCACCTTGGTGACCGCGCTGGCCCGACTACGCCGGGTGTTCATCGGACTGGACAACCCGACCCGGATCGCTGCGATCTATCTGGCACGCGGCTATTTCGCGGGTATCTGGCGACTGGCCTCGGCAATGTGTCGGCACTATTGGCCGGTCACCATGTTGGCGATGATTCTGTCCCGGCGGGTCCGGCGCATCGCGGTCACCATGGCGGTCGCGGATGGTCTGGCCGACTGGTTCACCCATCGTGACGCGGGCGGGCTCGACCCGTTCCGCTACGTGGCCTACAAGCGGATGGACGATCTCGCCTACGGAACGGGCCTGTGGCTCGGCGCATTCCGCGCGCGCAGCCTGGAATCGCTCAAGCCGAGTACGCCCCGGAGCTGAATCGAACGTGTAATGGCTGTACCACCCGATGAGCTGATGTAGATGATCGACACACTGATCATCGGTGGTGGTACGGCCGGGTGTGTACTGGCGGCCCGACTGAGCGCGGATCCGGACCATCGGGTGCGGCTGGTGGAAGCGGGTCCGGTGTCGACCGATTCGGCGACGCTGCTCGATGCGACTCGGATGCCGATCGGACCCGAATCACCGTGGGTGTGGCGGTATCCCGTGACATTGGCTGGTGCGGTTACCGGGAATATCGTGCGCGGCAAGGTGATCGGCGGATCGGGTGCGGTCAACGGCGGCTACTTCGTGCGGGCGACGGCCGCGGATTTCGCCGCGTGGAGCAAGGAACTCGACGGCTGGTCCTTCGATGCGGTCCTGCCCGCCTATCGCCGACTCGAGCGCGACCATGATTTCGGCGATCAGCCGGGACACGGCGCGACGGGCCCGATACCGGTGCGTCGTGCCACTGCGCCTGCACCCCTGAGCTGCGAATTCGCCTCGGCCTGCACGGCACTCGGCCTTGCGCTGATACCTGATCTGAACGCACTGCCCGACGCGGGTTCGGCCGATGGTTTCGGGCCGGTGCCGTGCAATATCGAGCACGGCAGGCGGGTCGACACCGGGTCGGCCTATCTTGCGCCCGCCCTCGCGCGCCCGAATCTCACGGTGACCGCTGCGACGCTGGTGACCCGCATCCGTTTCCACGGCACGCGCGCCATCGGGGTGGACTACGTGCACGACGGCAAGGCGGGCGCGCTCGATGCGGGTCGGATCGTGTTGTGTGCGGGCGCAATCGAATCCGCCGCGCTGCTGCTGCGCTCGGGTATCGGCGATCCAGAACAGCTTCGGGCGCTGGATATTCCGGTGGTGCGTCCCGCGCCCGTCGGCGCAGGGTTCAGCGATCATCCGGAGATCGGCATCGACTACCGCTTCGAGCCGTCGGACCCGACTGCCGAGGGCATCCCGCTGGAATATGTGCTGGAACTCGAGGATGTCGAAATCCGTCCGTACGCCGTAACGTTTACCCCGTATACCCGACGTTTGGGTGTGGCGCTCATGCGCCCACGTTCCCAAGGCGTGCTCCGACTCCGCTCCGCCGATCCGACTGTGCCGCCGCACATCGATTACCGCTACTTATCGGAGGCCGCGGATCGGTTTCGATTACAGGAAGGGGTTGGCACGGCGCGCGAGATATTGCATGCGATACCGATGGTGCGCACGCCGGAATCGATACCGGACGACGGGTGGCAGTACGCGAATCTGGCTACTTCGCAACATCTGTCGGGCACCTGCCGAATGGGCCGTGCCGATGATGAGCGTGCGGTGGTCGATGAGCAATGCCGCGTGCACGGCACGACCGGTTTGTCCGTGGTGGATCTTTCCGTTGTTCCGGTGCCGCTGAGTCGCGGTCCGCAGGCGACGACTGTACTGATTGCCGAACGCGCCGCCGAATACCTCAGCCAGTGATCTGGAAGATGGGTAGGTCACATTTGTACGAGGTCTGAACGTGGTGTGAGCTGGCGGACAAACGAAGGCAACCGCCCTTACCCGGGTTATGAGCGCCGGTACAGTTCGGGGCGGAAAGAAAGGCAAATGGTCAGCAATCTTGCAGGTGGGCGGCCCCCACGGCACAGCGTCGAACCCGGCACTCAGCTCGGCGCACTGGAAGCCTATGCCGCACAAGCACACGGATATCTTAGCGCGGGTGGCGAGCAGCTGTCGCAGCTTGCCGGTCTGCTGCGTCCCGTTGTGCTCGAATCCTGGTTGCGCAGTGTGCGCGGCGGCGTCGATCCGATGGATCCGCTCGACGGGCGCGGGCTGCGCGGTGCGGATCTGCAGCGCTACCGCGACGCGCACCCGATTGCCACATTGATGCCGCTGATCGACAAATTGCTCGTACAGGACACGGCCAGAACGAGTTTGATCGTCGCGGTCGCCGATCAGTTCGGCCGCGTGCTGTGGGTGCACGGCAATCCCGATCAGATCGATGCCGCGGCCGAAATCGGGCTGCGCGCGGGCGATGATCTGAGCGAACGGCGCATCGGCACGAATGCCGTGGGCCTCGTGGTTCGCACCGGCCGGGCCGCGTGGATCCATGGGCCCGAACACTTTCTGCACCGGATGCATCAGATCACCGGTGCCGCAGCGCCGGTGCACGATCCTGACGGCAGGTTGGTCGGGGTGCTGATGATCGCCGGGGGCGTGCGGGTGGCCAAGCCGGAGATTCTGGCATTGGTGAAGGCGACCTCGACTGCCGCCGAAATGGATCTGCTGCTCACCGCGATGCGCGCGGGTCAGCGCGGGGCGGGGAGTTCGACCGGTGAAGTCGCGGCGGCTCGATTGGGTCTGGATGTACTCGGGTTGGGACAGCCACTACTGACCGTCGCCGGTGATCGAGTTCCGTTGTCGCAGCGGCACGCAGAGATACTGCTGCTGCTCGCCGAACATCCGGAGGGACTGGGCGCGGATCATCTCGCACTGCTGCTCGATGACACGGACCTGGATAACGGCACCATCCGCGCCGCCATGTCGCGGTTGCGCGCGGTGGTCGGGCCGGACGTATTCGGTTCGCGCCCTTATCGGTTGCGGGTGCATATCGCAACCGATATCGAGGCGCTGGGTGCGGCGCTCGATTCCGGCGATGTCGATACCGCATTACGGCTGTACGCGGGTCCGGTGCTACCGCGCTCGACGGCGCCGGGAATTATTGATATCCGCGATGAACTTCGGGTCCGGCTGCGTGCCGCGGTGCTCGGTTCCGGTGAGGCCGCGGTGCTGCGTCGGTGGACCGCATGTGCGGAGGGGCGCGACGATGCCGCGTCCTGGGTCGCCTATCGGGCGACCATAGATCGCGATTCGCCGCTTTATGCGCAGATCGAGGCCAAGATTCGGGTGCTCGATCGGCGGCTGGGCGCCGATGCAACGCGGATGCAACGTTCGCGCTCATAGTCTGCAGATCCGAAAGTGCTGTGGCTCACATTCGCGATCGAATTGTGGTCGCGAACACAGCTTTGCCCAGCTGCGTAGGCCCAGTTGAGCGCACTGGACGGCCGACCAACTTTTTTTAGTGCAAAAAGTTCCTTTTTATTAACGAAGCGCCTAGTCTTCGCAATGCGGATCACATCCGTGTGATGTAGCTGACACCGCCGCGGCGCCCGCACCGCGGCAGCGACGTTGGAGGAGCGATCAAGAGCTAGGCGCGAGCGGGGCGCAATCTGTTTCGATCCCGCGCGGGTGTCGTCCTGCCCCGCGCATTCGCCGAATCGTCTTGTGGTGGCGTCGAAGCCATGTGACAACACTGAACAGCGTTGCCGCAGCGGCTTATTCGTGCTGCCCGAAATCGTTCGGCCAGCTGTTTTACGCCGAACAAGGAGGCTCTGGTGCACGGTACGGAGTTGGGTGGGGCGCGACCGGACGAGGCCGCGCGCCCGGCGAGTGACTGCTTACCGGAGGCTTCGGACAACCAGCCGTTTCCGCTCGCACCGGCGCAGCTGGGGGTCTGGTATGCGCAGTTGCTCGATCCCGACGTGCCGATCAATGTGGCCCAATACGTCGATGTGCCGGGCGTGCTGGATCCCGCGATCCTGCAGGAAGTGACGGTCATCGCGGCGCGGGAATACGAATCGGTGCTGGTGCGCCTCGGTGAATCCGACGGCATGCCGTACCAGTGCGTCGATCCCGCGAATTCCGTCGATATCCAGGTGATCGACCTGCGCGAATATGCCGATCCGGTGGCCGCGGCACACGAATGGATGCGCGCGGATGCGAGCGCGCCGGTCGATATGCTGACCGATCCGCTGTTCGCCGGTGCCGTGCTGCGCGTCGCTGACCAGCGGTGTTTCTGGTATCTGCGGGCGCATCACATCGTGCTCGACGGATTCGGCGCGCTGACCAATACCCAGCGGGTGGCGCAGCTGTATACCGCCAGCGTGCTCGGCAACGACCCGCAGGCGGTCCAGCCGGGTGCGCTGACCGAGTTGGTCGACAGTGAACGCGCCTACCGGGATAGCTCTCGCTTCGAAACCGACCGTGCGCACTGGGCTGAACGGGTCGCCGGGCTCGACGCTGCGACCAGCCTGGACGGGCGGAGCGCACCGCGTTCGGCGACCAATCTGATCGCGCGCCGGGTATTGCCGGACGCGCTGATCGATCGGATGAATTCGCTTGCTGCGAACCAAGATTCGACGATCGCGGTGGTGCTGCTCGCGGCCTTCGCCGGATATCTCGGGCGGTTCACCGATCGGGACGAGGCGGTACTGAGTCTGCCGGTGACGGCGCGCACCACCGCGCTCATGCGGCAGTCGGCCGGAATGCTGTCGAATATCGTGCCGCTGCGGCTCGCGGTCGACGGCACCTGGGGGGATCTGCTGCGGGCCACCCGCGTGGAGGTGGCGGGTGCGCTGCGGCACCAGCGGTATCGGCACGAGGACATCCGCCGCGACGCCGAGCACGACGGGCGGCCAGCGCGCCGTGCGCTGTTCGGTCCGCTGGCCAACATCATGCTGTTCGGCAGCGAGTTGACGCTGGGCGATGCGGTCGGCCGGTACCACGTACTGTCCACCGGGCCGGTGGAGGATATGAGCCTCAATGTCTATTACGGCGAGCGCGACAGCGTGCACGTCGATTTCGAGGCGAATCCGAATCTCTATGCGGCCGATGACATCGCGCGCCATCAGACGCGGTTCGTGCGGTATCTGGAGCGGTTGCTGGCCACCGAGGTCGATACGCCGATGTCGGCGGTGGCCGTGGCGACCGAACTGGAACTCGAGGTCAGCACCCGGATCTGGAATGCGACCGGCTTCGATGTGCCCGCGGCGCTCGCCGGTGCGCCGACACTGGTTTCGATGTTCGAGGCGCAAGTCGCGCGGACGCCGGATACGGTCGCGGTGCAGTTCGCGGGTGTGCCGGACCTGACGTATCGAGAACTCGCGGCGCGCAGTAATCGGCTGGCACGGCATTTGATTGACCTCGGCGTCGGACCTGAGACGCTGATCGCGCTCAACATCCGTCGGTCGCCGGAGCTGGTGATCGCGATGTATGGCGTGCTTGCCGCGGGGGCGGCGTATGTGCCGCTGGATCCGGATCATCCGGCCGAGCGGACCGCGCACATTCTGGCGACCGCGCGACCGGCATGCGTGCTGACGACTGAGGCCACCGACCTTGCCGGAGTGCCGGTGATCCGTCTCGATGGGCTGGATCTCGCCGATTATGCGGATGGTCCGGTCTGGGATCGGGAACGTACCGCCGCGCTGCGGCCGAGTCAGCCCGCGTACGTGATCTTCACCTCGGGGTCGACCGGGCGGCCGAAGGGGGTGGTCGTCACCCACGAGGCGATCGTCAACCGGCTGGTGTGGATGCAACAGCAGTATCGGCTGTCGGCCGATGATGTTGTACTGCAGAAGACGCCCGCTACCTTCGATGTGTCGGTGTGGGAGTTCTTCTGGCCGTTGCAGATCGGGGCGCGGCTGGTGCTCGCCGAGCACGACGGTCATCGCGATCCGGCCTATCTGCGGGCGGTGATCACCGAATATAATGTGACAACAGCACATTTCGTGCCGTCGATGCTGGAAGTGTTTCTGGCACAGTCGGAGTGCACCGGACGTACGGCACTGAGAAGGGTCTTCGCGTCCGGAGAGGCGCTGCCCGCCGCGCTGGCACAGCGGCTGCGGGTGCTGACCGGTGTGCGGCTGCACAACCTGTACGGTCCCACGGAGGCGGCGGTCGACGTCACCTTCCATGAAGTGACCGATACCGATACCCTCTCGGTGCCGATCGGCGCGCCGGTCTTCAATACCCGGCTCTATGTGCTCGATTCGCGGCTGCGGCCGGTACCGGTCGGGGCTGCGGGTGAGCTGTATCTGTCGGGGGTACAGCTCGCCCGTGGCTATATCGGCCGCCCCGGGCTCACCGCCGATCGGTTCGTCGCGGATCCATTCGGGTCGGCTACCCGGATGTATCGCACCGGTGATCTGGTGCGCTGGACTACGCACGGTGAGCTGGAGTACCTGGGCCGCACCGATTTTCAGGTGAAGTTGCGCGGGCTGCGGATCGAACTCGGTGAGATCGAAGCCGTGCTCGGAACCGTCGATTCGGTGGTGCGCGCGGTGGTCGTGGTGCGCGATGACGCCGGGGTGGGCGAACAGTTGGTCGGCTATGTGGTCGAGTCCGAGCCCGGCACCGTGTCTGCTGGCCAACTGCGCACCGCGGCGTTGCGCGCGTTGCCCGCGTATATGGTGCCTGCCGCGTTCGTGGTGATGGACGCGCTGCCGGTGAATGCCTCCGGCAAATTGGATCGTGCCGCGCTGCCCACGCCTGAGCGGGTCGAATACACCGCGGTCACGACACCGGTAGAAGCTGTGGTCGCGCGGGTATTCGGGGCGGTACTCGGACACGATCACCTCGGGCGCGATGACGATTTCTTCGCCCTCGGCGGCAATAGTTTGGTGGCCACCCAGGTCGCGGCGCGTTTGGGCGCCGAACTGGGCTGTCGGCTCGGGGTTCGCGAATTGTTCACCGCTACCACGGTGTCCGCACTCGCCGAACTCATCGAGCGGGCGGGTGGATCCAGTGGCGTGCCGGTGCTCGCGCAGCTGCGGGCGCGACACCGGCCGCCGCTGGTTCCGCTATCTCCGGCGCAGCAGCGGATCTGGTTCCTCAATCGGTTCGAGACTTCCAGTGCCGGTTACAACATGCCGTTCGTGGTGCGGTTGCGCGGTTCGGTCGATATTTCGGCGCTGCGGCTGGCCTTGGCCGATCTGGTCGATCGGCATGAGGTGCTGCGCACGATCTTTCCCGCGGTATCGGACGGCGTGGCGGCCCAGCAGGTCGTGCTGTCCACGGACGAGGTTGTCGTCGTGGGGGAGCCGGAATCGATCGGTGTGGCCGAACTGGACGAAGAGCTGGCTCGGTTCGCGGCGCTCGGATTCGACCTGGGGCGCGAAATACCCATTCGGGCACGGATCTTCCTGGTCGATGACGAGAGCTGTGCGCTGGCACTGGTGCTGCATCACATTGCCGCGGACGGCTTTTCGATGCGGGTATTGGCACGAGATGTGATGTCCGCGTACGGATTCCGGCATTCGGGTGTTGTGCCGGAATGGTTACCGCTGTCAGTGCAGTACGTGGATTACAGTCTCTGGCAGCATGAATTGCTCGGCTCCGCGTCCGATCCGAACGCTGCGCTGGCCCGGCAACTGGAGTTCTGGACCGCCACGCTCGCCGGTGCGCCCGATCTGATCGAGCTGCCCGCCGATCGGTCCCGGCCCGCCGTCGCATCCGGACGCGGTGCGGTCTTCGGATTCGAAATTCCGAGCGAGGTGCACGCCGGAGTCGTGCAACTCGCTCGTGCCCAGGGTGTTTCGAACTTCATGGTGTTGCATGCCACGCTCGCCGTGCTGCTTTCGCGGCTGTCGGGCAGCGACGACATCGTGATCGGCACGCCGGTGGCCGGACGTGGTGAACGGGCGCTGGACGATCTCATCGGCATGTTCGTCAACACCCTGGTGTTGCGAACCGTAGTCGATACCGCCGCGCCCTTCTCGGCGCTGCTCGCGAGGGTGCGCGAGACCGATCTCGCCGCCTTCGGTCATGCCGAATTGCCATTCGAGCAGCTGGTCGATGCCATTAACCCACCGCGCTCGCAGGCGCGGCATCCGATGTTCCAGGTATTGCTCGCTTTCGACAATGCCGCGGACATCGCGTTCGAACTCCCCGATTTGTCGGCCTGCACCAGTAGGCTGGACACCGGAGTGACCAAATTCGATCTCCAGCTCACGGTCACCGAAGGCTTCGCCGGTGCCGGACTCGGGGAAGGTCCGGCATCGGCGGGGGTTCGGGCGGAGTTCACCTACGCCACAGATCTATTCGACAAATCCACTATCGCGGACTACGCGCAGTGGTTGGTTCGGTTGCTACGGGCGATTGTTGTCGATGCCGAGCTAGCGGTGGGGGATCTGCCGCTGCTGGATATGGCGGGACGGCAGCGTGCGATCGAGTGCGGAGTCGCGGAGTCGTCGAGTCGTGTTGCGACACTGCTGGCCTCATTCGAGACGCAGGTACGGCGGACGCCCGAGGCCGTCGCGGTGGTCGACGGGGATAGCGCGCTGACGTATGCGGAGTTCTCGCGGCGGGTGAATCGGCTTGCTCGGCGGCTGATCGCCGCCGGGGTCGGGCCCGAGACGCTGGTCGTGCTCGGTATGCGGCGGTCGGCGGACTTCGTTGTCGCGGCCTATGCGGTATTGACCGCGGGTGGCGGGTATGTGCCGGTGGATCCGGATCAACCAGCGGCGCGGCGGGCACAGGTCGTTTCCTCGGCTCAGCCGGTCTGTGTGCTGACTCGGGCGGGTGACGGGTGGTCGACCGGGCCTTCGGTCCGGGTGGCGGATGCACTGGATTGCTCCGGCTATTCGGATGCGCCCGTGCTGGATTCGGACCGGCTGAGTCCTTTGCGCGCGACGAATACGGCGTACGTCATCTTCACCTCCGGATCCACCGGCGCGCCGAAAGGTGTTGCGGTGCAGCATGCCTCGGTGGTCAATCAGATCGACTGGATTGCCGACGAATACGGCATCGGCGCGGACGATGTGGTTCTGTTCAAGACTCCGTCGACCTTCGATGTGTCGGTGTGGGAGCTGTTCGCGCCATTGGCGCGCGGTGGGCGCGTGGTCGTCGCCGCGCATGACGGGCATCGGGACAGTGCTTATCTTGCGGCGACCATCGCGGCGCACCGCGTGACGATGACCTCGTTCGTGCCATCGATGCTGTCGGTATTCGCCGATGCCACCGGTATTGCCGAGATCGCCTCGTTGCGTGCGGTTTTCGTAGCGGGTGAGGCGATGACCGGTGAAGCCGCGGCGAGCTTTGCCGCGGTGTGCCGAGCCGAACTGCACAACTTATACGGCCCAACTGAATTCACGGTGCACGCCACTTATGCGGCCGTCGATGCCGGCATGTCAGGGCCGGTGCCGATCGGTCGGCCGGTTCGTTCGAGTCAGTTGCTGGTGCTCGACGCCCGGTTGCGGCCGGTGCCGGACCTGGTCGTCGGCGAGCTATATCTCTCCGGCGTTCAGGTGGCGCGCGGGTACCACGGGCGGACGGAATTGACCGCCGAGCGGTTCGTGGCCGATCCGTATGGCCCGGCCGGTGCCCGGATGTATCGGACCGGTGATCTGGTGCGACGCAATCGGGCCGGGGATCTGGAATACCTGGGGCGCGGTGACTTTCAAGTCAAGCTGCGGGGGCAGCGGATCGAGCTCGGTGAGATCGAGGCGGTGCTCGTCGCTAACGACGATGTGCGTTCCGCGGCTGTGCGGGTATTTTCGCATGCCGCGGGTGAGCTGCTGGTCGCCTATGTGGTCGCTGCAATTCCGGAGACAGAACTGGCCGAGGTGCTCCGGGAGCGGCTGCGCGCTGTGCTGCCCTCCTACATGGTGCCGACGGCCTATGTCGGACTGGCGGAAATGCCGCTGACCAGCTCGGGCAAGTTGGATCGCAAGGCATTGCCGGATCCGGTGCCGACCGCCGGAAAATTTCGTGCGCCTGTCACCCCTACCGAGCATGCGGTTGCCGAGGTATTCGCGGCGGTGCTCGGTCTCGATCGGGTCGGGCTGGACGATGACTTCTTCGCGCTCGGCGGAAACTCCCTGGTGGCCACGCAGATTGCGGCGCGGATCGGGACGGTGGTCGATGCCGATATTCCGGTGCGGCTGTTGTTCGAGCATTCGACGGTGGTCGCCTTGGCCGCGCATCTGCCCGGTTCAGGGTCTGCGCGACGGGCGTTGGTCGCCCAGACCCGCCCCGATGTGGTGCCGCTTTCCTATGCGCAGCAGCGGATGTGGTTCCTCAATCAGTTCGATGCCGCCTCGGTTGCGAATAATCTGACTGCTGCGGTGCGACTGATCGGCGCGCTCGATCTCGGTGCGTTGACCGATGCGGTTGCCGATGTCATCGCCAGGCATGAGGCGCTGCGCACGAGGTATCCAGCGGTTGACGGTGTTCCGCGTCAGGAAGTGCTGCCGGTGGATGCGGTTTCGCTGGCGCCGGAACCGGTTGATGCCACGGAATTGGCTGATCGGATTCGAGCGTTGGCGGCGATGCCTTTCGCGATCGACCGTGAGGCGCCGGTTCGGCTCACGCTGCTGCGCACTGGGACCGAGCATGTGCTGGTTGTATCCATCCATCACATCAGTGCGGACGGTTGGTCCATCGCGCCGCTAACTCGGGATCTGATGGTCGCGTATGCCGCACGTCGCGTGGGTTCGGAGCCGAACTGGGTGCCGCTGCCGGTGCAGTACGCCGATTACACACTGTGGCAGCGGGAAACGCTCGGTGCGCAGGAGGATCCGGAATCTCTGATCGCCGAACAGATCCGGTATTGGTCGAACGAATTGGCCGATCTGCCGGATGTGTTGACACTGCCGGGGGATCGGCCCCGTCCGGCGGTCGCGTCGGGGCGTGGTGCGCGCTATGCCTTCACTATCGATGCCGCGACCCATCATCGGCTGCGTGATGTGGCCGAGGGCGCGAACGCCTCCCTGTTCATGGTGCTGCATGCGGCATTCGCCACGCTGTTGGCGAAACTCGCTGGGCAGCAGGATATTGCGATCGGGACTCCGGTCGCCGGGCGCGGTGCGGCCGCGCTGGACGGGCTCGTCGGCATGTTCGTCAACACCCTTGTGCTGCGGACCGATGTGCGGCCCGAACTGACTTTCGCCGAGCTGATCGCGGCGGTTCGCGACGGTGATCTGCGCGCCCTCGCACATGCCGATGTGCCGTTCGAGCGGCTCGTGGAGGTTTTGCATCCGGAGCGTTCCGCGGCACGGCATCCGCTGTTCCAGGTCATGCTCGACTTCCAGAACACCGCGCAGACCAGCCTGGAGTTGGCCGGTCTAGCCGCCTCGATGCTCGATATCGATACGCGAACAGCGAAATTCGATCTGCAACTGACGCTGTCGGCGGACGCAGCCGATATGGCAGCAACTTTCGAGTACGCCACCGACCTGTTCGATGCGCGGACGGTCGCTTCGTTCGCGACTCGACTGCAGCGCGTGCTCGATGCGGTCGCCGATCCACACGTGCGGATCGGTGATATCGATCTGCTCGCCGACGATGAGCGCGCGCTGATCCTCGACGCCTGGAATGCGACAACACATCCGGTGGATGTCGATGCAACGTTGGTATCGCTGTTCGAGGCGCAGGTCGCGCGGACTCCGGATGCCCCTGCGGTCACCTTCGAGGGCGAGTCGCTGGCCCACCCGTCGCCCGACCACCACCCCCCATCGAGTCGCTCCGCGACGCTGACGTATGCGGAATTCGCGGGTCGGGTGAATCGGCTCGCGCGGCTGCTGGTGTCCATCGGGGTTGGTCCGGAGACCACGGTGGCCATCGGTATGCGGCGGTCGGTGGATCTGGTCGTGGCGATTTACGCGGTGCTCACGGCGGGCGGTGCGTATGTTCCGGTGGATCCGGAGCATCCGGCCGAGCGTGTCGGCCATTCGCTGCGGATGGCGCGCCCGGGGTGTGTGCTGACCCGCTCGGAGGATGGGCTGGATCTAGGCACCGACCGTGCGTGGGCGGTGCTCGACGTGGATCTGTTCGACACCTCCGATTACTCGGATGCGCCCCTAACCGACGACGATCGGCTCGGCCCCTTGGTGCCGGGCAACACCGCGTACGTGATCTTCACCTCCGGATCGACGGGGCGGCCGAAGGGGGTCGCGGTTTCGCATGCGGCGATCGTCAATCGTCTGGTGTGGATGCGCGAAACCTACGCGCTGACCGGTGCTGATGTGGTGCTGCAGAAGACGCCCGCCACCTTCGATGTGTCGGTTTGGGAGTTCTTCTGGCCATTGCAGGTCGGGGCGCGGTTGGTGGTGGCGCGGCCGGATGGGCATCGTGATCCGGCGTATCTGGCGCGGGTTATTCGTCGCGAGCGGGTCAGCGTCGCGCATTTCGTGCCGTCGATGTTGGTGGTGTTCGTCGCGGAACCGGCTGTGGCTGAGTGTGATTCGCTGCGGATGGTATTCGTGTCAGGGGAGGCATTGGCCCCCAAGCCTGCTCATAGATTGCGTGAGCTGACCGGTGCGGCAGTACACAATCTGTACGGTCCGACCGAGGCAGCGGTGGATGTCACCGGCCACGAGGTCACCGATGCGGATGTGGATACCGTGCCGATTGGTGGGCCGGTATTCAACACCCAGGTCTATGTGCTCGATGCGCGGTTGCGTCCGGTGCCGGTGGGGGTTGCGGGCGAGTTGTATCTGGCCGGTGCGCAATTGGCGCGCGGATATATCGGACGACCGGATCTGACGAGTGATCGGTTCGTTGCGAATCCGTTCGGCGATGGTGCGCGGATGTATCGCACCGGGGATCTCGTGACCTGGCGTGCGGATGGGGTGCTCGAGTATTCGGGTCGCACGGATTTCCAGGTCAAGCTGCGTGGTCTGCGGATCGAGCTCGGTGATATCGAAAGCGCGCTGACCGCGATGGATTCGATTGCGCAGGCGGTGGTTGTGCTGCGGGATGAGCAGCAACTGGTCGCATACGTCGTCGCGGAAACGCAGGTCGATTCCGATGCCCTGAAATCTGCTCTGAGCATGCAACTGCCCGCGTATATGGTGCCGGCGGCGTTTGTCGTACTCGATGACTTTCCGCTGAATGCCTCCGGAAAGTTGGATCGGAAGGCCTTGCCGGCGCCCGTATTCGAGGCTGCTGTTTTCCGCGCCCCTGTCACGGCGACCCAGGAAATCGTTGCGCGGACCTTCGCTGAAGTGCTGAATGTCGAACTGGTCGGGCTGGACGACGACTTCTTCGCCCTCGGTGGAAACTCACTGAATGCCACGCAGGTCGTGGCCCGTTTGGGCGCGGCGCTGGATATGCGGCTGCCGGTGCGAATGCTGTTCGAGGCAGCCACGGTTGTGGCATTGGCGACCGCGACCGAGGCGCATGAGGGGCGCGGATATGTCGCGTTGAGCCCGCGCTCGCGCCCAGCGCGGATTCCGCTTTCACCGGCTCAGCAGCGTATGTGGTTCCTCAACCGATTCCTTGCCGACGATTCGGGCGATGCCGTGGACAACATTCCGGTGGCGCTGCGGCTCACCGGCGATCTCGATGTGGCGGCATTGTCCGCCGCGCTGGCGGATGTGGTCGCTCGGCACGAGACGCTACGGACGATCTACCCGGAAAGCCTCGATGGCGCGGTGCAAGTGATCATCCCCGCGGCGCAGGCTATTGCGGCTTTGCGGCCCGAGCTTGTCACCGAGGCGGAACTCGAACCGAACCTTTCCGCATTCGCGGCGACCACCTTCGATCTGACCACGACGGTGCCACTGCGGGCCCGACTGTTCACGGCTGGCAACGAACACGTGCTTGCGCTTGTGCTGCACCATATTTCGGCGGACGGCTTCTCGCTCGGACCGCTCGCCAGCGATCTCATGACCGCCTACGCCGCGCGCCGTGCCGGCACCGCGCCCGCATGGCCGGCATTGCCCGTGCAATACGCCGACTACACACTCTGGCAGGCCGAGACGCTGGGCGATGAAGCCGATCCGGAGTCGCAGGCGCACCGGCAGCTCGCCTTCTGGCGGTGTGCGCTGGCGGGTCTGCCCGAACAGTTGGAGCTGCCCACCGATCGGCCGCGACCTGCAGTCTCGTCATATCGCGGCGACACCCACCGGCTCCGCATCGACTCCGATCTGCACAGTGAACTGCGCGAACTGGCCCGCAAGCGGGAAACGACGCTGTTCAGCACAGTGCATGCGGCGCTCGCGGTGTTGTTGTCCCGATTGTCGGTCAGTGCGGACATCGCAATCGGCACGCCGGTCGCCGGTCGCGGTGACGCAGCGCTCGATGGGCTGGTCGGGATGTTCGTCAACACCCTGGTACTGCGCACTCACATCGACACCAGGGCGCGCTTCGAGACGGTGCTGGATACCGTTCGCGCACAGGATATCGAGGCGCTGTCGCATGCGGATGTGCCGTTCGAGCGGCTGGTCGAGGTCATTGCGCCGGCGCGGGCGCAGAATCGGAATCCGCTGTTCCAGGTGGCGTTGACCTTTCAGAACTTCAAGCTTGCGTCGCTCGAACTACCCGATCTCGTGGTGCGCCCGGTCGAATTCGATGCGGCGGCAGCCAAATTCGATCTGCAGTTCACGGTGGTCGAATCCGATGACGCCGGTGGCCGTGCCGATGGCATGGACATCGAGATCACCTATGCGACCGACCTTTTCGATGCGGGCACAATCGCGATTTTGGGTCGTCGGTTCACGCAGGTGCTGGCCGCCATCGCCGCGGATGCCACGGTGGTGGTCGGGGATATTCAACTGCTCAGCGCTGAGGAACAGCACCGCGCGCTGCACGAATGGTCCACTCCGACAAGGGCTTATGTCACCGCGACGGTCACGCTCGCCGAGAGGTTCGCGCTGGCCGTCGCGATCGATCCGACGGCCGTCGCGGTCCGCGCAGACGCCCGATCGTTGACCTATGCCGAACTCGACGCCTGGTCGAATCGGCTGGCGCGGCGGCTCATCGCGGCCGGGGTCGGACCCGACGCGCTGGTGGCGGTGGCGCTGCCGCGGTCGGTGGAACTCGTCGTCGCATTGGTCGCGGTGATCAAGGCGGGTGGCGGATATCTGCCGATCGATCCGAATTATCCGGCCGATCGGATCGAATACGTACTCGATGATGCCCGCCCGATCTGTGCGATAACCAGCGCCGGAACCGGATTGGCACCCGGCTGGTTCGGCGGGCCGGTAATCGATATCGCGGCCGGGAATCAGCGTTCGACCGCTATCAGCCAGGCGGAGCGACGTAGGCCGCTGAATCCGGCGCATACGGCTTACGTCATCTATACCTCCGGATCCACCGGGCAACCGAAGGGCGTGGTCGTCCCGCACCGCAATGTGTTGCGCCTGCTGGATAACACCCAGTGCCACTTCGAGTTCGGACCCTCGGATGTCTGGACGCTGTTCCACTCCTACGCCTTCGACTTCTCGGTCTGGGAGCTATGGGGTGCACTGCTGCATGGTGGCACGCTCGTGGTGGTCGACTACTACACCTCGCGCTCACCGGAGCAGTTCCTGGAACTGCTTGCCGAGGAACGGGTGACGGTGTTGAACCAGACACCGTCGGCCTTCTATCAACTGATTGCCCCGCCGCCCGCCGAACTCAGCTTGCGCTATGTGATTTTCGGCGGCGAGGCGCTGGAACCGCAGCGGCTCGGCGCCTGGTTCGCCAGGTATCCGCGCTCGCCGCGACTGGTGAATATGTACGGCATCACCGAGACCACCGTGCATGTGTCCTACCGGCCGATCGAGGTCGGTACCGGTTCGGCGAGTGTGATCGGTGGGGCCATACCCGGATTGGTCGTGCGGGTGCTCGATGCGCGGCTGCGGCCGGTGCCGGTCGGCGTGCCCGGCGAGATCTACGTTTCGGGTGGTCAGTTGGCCCGCGGCTATCTCGGACGGCCCGCGCTCACCGCGAGCCGGTTCGTTGCCGATCCGTACGCCGGGGACGGTGCCCTGGCGTATCGGACCGGTGACCTCGCACGGTGGACCGTCGACGGTGAGTTGGAGTATCTGGGCCGGGCCGACCAGCAGGTGAACCTGCGCGGGTTCCGCATCGAGTTGGGAGAGATCGAGGCAGCGCTACTGGACGCGAGCGCAACGGTGCGCGAGGTGGCGGTGGTCGTGCGCAGCGATCTGGTGGATGAGCCGCGCATTGTCGCCTATGTGGTCGGCTTCGCTGGGATCGATGCCGCTGACCTGCGACAACAACTCGCGCGGCGGTTACCCGAGCATATGGTGCCAGCCGCGATCGTGGGGGTGCAACGAATTCCCTTGACCGTCAACGGGAAGCTGGATCGGGCCGCGCTGCCCGCACCGGAGTTCGAGGCGTCGACCTACCGCAAGCCGGGGACGGTCGTCGAGGAGATTGTCGCGGGCGTCTTCGCGGATGTGCTCGGGATGGCCGAGGGCGGTCTGGTCGGTGCGGATGACGACTTCTTCGCCCTCGGCGGTTCTTCCCTGCTGGCCGCGAAGGCCGCGGCCCGCATCGGCGCGGCGCTCGGGCGCACCGTTGGGGTGCGTGCGCTGTTCGAATCGCCGCGGGTCGCCGACCTCGCCGCAGCGGTCGGCACGAGCGATCCGGCTGCGCCCAGGCCCGCACTGGTGGCGGGGGCACGTCCGGGCCGGATTCCGCTTTCCCCGGCACAGCAGCGGATGTGGTTGCTCAACCGGTTCGATCAGCACTCGATTGCCTACAACATTCCGGTGGCGCTGCGGCTCACCGGCGCATTGGATATCGCGGCGCTACAAGCCGCGGTCGCGGATCTGATCGGTCGCCACGAGTCGCTGCGGACTCGATTCCCGGAGATCGACGGTGCGGCGACTCAGCTGATCGTGCCCGTCGCGCAGGCGATTCCGTCGCTGTATCCGATCGATATTGCCGAAGACACCCTGTCGGAACGCGTTCGGGAGCTGGCCGCCACTACCTTCGACGTGACCGTCGATATCCCGGTCCGGATGCGGCTGTTCCGGATCGGGGGGCGCGCGGAGTTCGTATTGGCGGCGGTGCTGCATCACATTGCCGCCGACGGATCCTCGCTCGCGCCGTTTGTCCGTGATCTGATGTTGGCTTACCGCGCACGCTTGGATGACAGCGCACCCGGTTGGACGCCGCCCGCCATGCAGTACGCGGATTACGCACTGTGGCAGCGTGAACTGCTCGGCAGCGAGGACGATCCCGAATCGCTGTCGGCACAGCAGATCGCGTACTGGACCCGGACGCTTGATGGACTGCCTGATCAGCTGTCCCTGCCGACCGATTACCCGCGGCCCGCCCGGCAGAGTTTGCGTGGCGCGAAGGTGGAGTTCGCAATCGACGCGCGATTGCACAGCGCGCTCGTCGCGCTCGGACGACGCAGTGGCGCAACGCTGTTCATGGTTGTCCATGCCGCATTCGCCGCGCTGCTCGCTCGGCTGTCCGGCAGTTCGGATATCGCGGTCGGGACGCCGATCGCGGGTCGCGGCGATGCGGAACTCGACCATGTGATCGGCATGTTCGTGAACACGCTGGTGTTGCGGACTCGGGTCGATGGCGCAGACAGTTTCGATGCGCTGCTCGGGCGGGCCAGGGCGGCCGATATTGCCGCATTCTCGCATGCGGATGTGCCGTTCGAGCGCCTGGTCGAGGTGCTGAACCCGGAACGATCGACAGCGCGGCATCCGCTGTTCCAGGTCGGACTTTCGTTCCAGAATCACGAGCGCGGTGAACTGAAGCTGCCGGGGCTCGAAGTGAGTGAGCTCGAATTCGACAGTGGGGTAGCGCAATTCGATCTGCACTTGTTCGCTGTCGATCACTATGGTGCGGATGGCGCGCCTGAGGGTATCGATATCGCGCTCGGCTACGCAACGGACCTGTTCGAGCGCACCAGTGCCCAGCGGTTCAGTGAGCAGCTTTTGCGGCTGCTGGAAATTGTTGTCGCTCAGTCGGATACGGCTGTCGGTGCGTTGGATCTGCTGGGCGCGGAGCGTGCGCGGTTGCTCGAAGAGTGGAATCGGACCGCGCATTCGGTTGCTTCGGCGACGTTGGCGGATCTCATCGACGCCCAGGTGGCGCTGTCCCCTGAGGGCGTTGCGTTGATCGATGCGGCCACCGAATCAGTGCTCACCTATGCCGAATTCGACGCTGCGGTCAACAGGTTGGCGCGCAAGTTGATCGCGGACGGGGTCGGGCCGGAGGCGACCGTCGTGCTCGCCATGCGGCGCTCGGTCGAGTTGGTCGTCGCCATGTACGCGGTGGTACGTGCCGGGGGCGCCTATGTGCCCATCGCCCCGGACCATCCGGCTGACCGGATCGCGTATGTCTTCGAGACTGCCGCGCCCGTGTGTGTGCTCACTACCTCACGCGATGGCTTGCCAATCGAAACACCGCTTTCCGCGATGGAAGTGGATCACCTCGACCTGACGAACTACGCCGCAACTCCGATCGCGGACGACGAACGTGCCCGACCGTTGCGGCCCGAGCATCCGGCATATGTGATCTTCACATCCGGGTCGACCGGACTACCCAAGGGCGTCACCGTTTCGCATGCGGCGATCGTCAACCAATTGGCCTGGCTGCGTGACCGATTCGCGCTCGGGCCGAGCGAGTGCGCGCTGCTCGAGACTCCGGCGACCTTCGACCTGTCGGTGTGGGAGTTCTGGTCGGTCCTGACGACCGGCGGTCGCCTGGTGGTGACCGAGCCCGGCACTGAGCGCGACCCCGACCGACTGCTGGACCTGATCGAACGATATGGGGTGACGGTGCTGCACGCCGTACCGTCACTGGTCGGCATGCTGCTCGCGGTATCGGATGCGCCGCTGCCGAATTCACTGCGGCAGGTGCTCGCCATCGGTGAGGCGCTGCCTTTGGCCACCGCGATCGAATTCCGCCGTCGGGCCGGCGTGCGACTGTTCAACCTGTACGGCCCGACCGAGGCGGCCGTATCGATCACGGCCTTCGAAGTCGACGCGGACCCGATCCATCTCGTCCCGATCGGCGCACCCGTCTGGAACAGTCGGGTCTACGTGCTCGATGCACGGTTGCAGCCGGTGCCGGTGGGTGTGCCCGGCGAGTTGTATCTGGCCGGTGCGCAATTGGCGCGCGGCTATCAACGCAGGCCCGCGCTGACCGCCGACCGTTTCGTCGCGAATCCCTTCGCCATGGGTGCCACGATGTACCGGACCGGCGACATCGTCCGCTGGCGTTCGGAGGGCGTGCTGGAATACCTGGAGCGGGCGGACTTCCAGGTCAAGATCGGCGGCTTCCGGATCGAGCTCGGCGAGGTGGAGGCCGCGCTGCTGCGGCTGCCCGAGGTGCGGGCCGCGGTCGCGGTGGCGCGCGATGACGATCACGCCGGAGCTCGGCTCGTCGCCTATGTCGCGGTGCCGGACTCGACGGCGGATTTGGCCGGTGCGTTGCGTACTGCGGTGGCTACCGAGCTGCCCACCTACATGCTGCCCGCCGCGATTGTGGTGCTGGAGTCGTTGCCGCTCAATGCCAATGGCAAGGTCGATCGGGCCGCATTGCCCGAGCCGGTATTCGCCACGGCTGCTTTCCGCGCGCCGACCAGTGAGTTGGAGCGATTGGTCGCGGCCACCTTTGTCGAGGTAATCGGGGCGGCCGAGAAATCGGTCGGGCTGGATACCGATTTCTTCGCGCTCGGGGGCAATTCGCTGCTGGCGACCCGGCTTGCGGCGCAGCTGGGTTCCGCACTCGGAGTGCGGGCCCCGGTGGCCGCGGTCTTCGACGCGCCGACTGTCGGGTTGCTCGCCGCGCGACTGGCCGAACTCGGCGACGCCAGGCCCGCGCTTACCCGACGTCGCGGTACCACACCCGCCCCGCTATCGCTGGCACAGCAGCGGATGTGGGTGGTCAATCGGCTGGCTCCCGATTCCTCGGCCTACAACATCCCCGCAGCGCTGCGTCTGACCGGTGCACTGGATATCGCTGTCCTGCGCGCGGCCATCCAGGACGTGATCGAACGCCACGAAACCCTGCGTACCCGGTACCCGGATGCCGAACCCGAGCCGGTGCAGCAAGTGCTGGACGTTGCCGATGTCGACCTGCAACCGATCCTGTTGGCACAGGATGAAATCGACGCACGCATCGCTGAATTCGTCGCCGCCGGTTTCGATATCACCGCAGCACCACCGGTCCGCGCCGTATTGTTCCGCACCGACCACGATGAGCACGTGCTTGTCGTGGTGCTGCACCACATCAGCGCCGACGGCTATTCGGTCGCACCGATGACGCGGGATCTCATGCGTGCCTACGTCAGCCGGACCGCGGGCAATGCGCCCGACTGGGAGCCGTTGTCGATCCAGTACGCCGATTACAGCGTGTGGCAACGCGCGGTGCTCGGCTCCGACCACGATCCGAGCAGTCTGCTGTCACGGCAACTCGGCTATTGGACGACGGAATTGGCGGGCCTGCCCGAGGTACTTCCATTGCCGACCGATAGACCGCGTCCGGCGCGCCGGGATATGCGTGGTGCCACCGTTGGTTTCGAGGTCGACGCAGTACTTGCCGGGCGGATGGAAGCGGTCGCCCGCGCGCACGGCACTACGTTGTTCACCCTGATCCACAGTGCGTTCGCGGTCCTGCTCGCCAAGCTGTCGGGCACACCCGATATCGCCATCGGCGCACCGGTCGCGGGACGCGGCGAACGCGCGCTCGACGATCTGATCGGCATGTTCGTCAATACCGTTGTGCTGCGCACCGAGATCGATGCGCGCGCCCGCTTCGCGGATCTGCTTCGGCAGGCCAGGGATCGCGATATCGCGGCGCTGTCACATGCCGACGTGCCGTTCGAGCGGGTTGTCGATGCTGTGGGCCGGACCAGGTCCAGTTCCTATACGCCGCTGTTCCAGGTGATGTTCACCTTCCAGAACATGCCGTCCGGCCGAGTGGCGCTGCCCGGGCTCGGGGTCGAGGTGCTCGATCTGGCGCTGGTCGAGGCCAAATACGATCTGCAGCTCACCGGCATCGAGTTGTTCGATGCCGCCGGCGACCTGGCCGGATTGGATATGCGATTCGGTTACGCGACCGACATTTTCGATGCCGCGACGGTCCGACTGTTCGCCGAGCGGCTACTTTGCATATTCGAGGTAATCGCGC
This sequence comes from Nocardia sp. NPDC049737, assembly GCF_040674755.1. NCBI lineage: Bacteria > Bacillati > Actinomycetota > Actinomycetes > Mycobacteriales > Nocardiaceae > Nocardia > Nocardia sp. NPDC049737. The sequence continues at coordinate 24,394 of NZ_JBFANH010000003.1, forward strand.
AAGACCCCGCCACCATCATCCGCGCCATAGACATTCGCGGTGAACAGCCACGTGACGAACAGGCGTCCCTGCCCACGCTGATCACCGCCGCCGCCGAAATCAGTTCCGGTGCCGTCGCTTTCACTCACGACGTACATACGGTGACCTTCGGCGAATTGGCCGCCAAACTCGCGACGGTCGCCAAGGCCATGGGCGCGACCGCGAAACCGGAAGCGCTCATCAATGTTGCCCTCGCCGGGCTGGTACCCGGCCTTTTGGTCGCCCTCGGCGGCAGTGGTCTCGCCACAGTCCTGCGGACCCTGCGCACCGAGGCGCGGGCCGTACTCGCCAACTCTGGTTCGGAAATCGATTCGGAAGGAATCAGCTGATGTCCCAGGCAGAATCGGTCGCATCCAGCAAACTCGGCAATCGTATTGCCGCCTACGATCATTCGGCACTGCGCCGAGCGTACGGACTCGACGATTTACCCATTCTGATCGATAAGGTCGCCGAATTGGACCCGGAGCGGGTCGCCTTGCGGTACGACCGGACCACCATCACCTACGGTGTGCTGGCCACCGAGATCATGGTGCTGGACGAGGCGATGGGTGGCGGTCTCGGTGCTGACGCACTGGTATCGGTCGTCGTCTCGAGTCAACTGCCCGCCCTGCTGGAGTCCGGAGACGGTGCACTCGGCACTGTGCTGGAGCAACTGCTCGATGATGCGTTGGCGGCGGCGGCCCATGTGCTGCCGTCGATATTCGCACCGATCGAGACCCTGGTCAGCGAATTCGAGGAGCAAGTGCGCCGGACGCCGGACGCGATTGCCCTCGAATACGCGGGTGCGACGCCGGCCCACCCGTCGCCCGACCACCACCCCTCATCGAGTCGCTACGCGACGCTGACGTATGCGGAGTTCGACGGCCGGGTGAACGCCCTTGCCCGGCGGCTGGTCGACCTGGGTGTCGGCCCGGACAGCCTGGTGGGGCTTGCCGTGCGGCGCTCGTTCGACCTGCTGGTCGGCATGTACGCGATCCTCAAGGCGGGCGGTGCGTATGTGCCGATCGATCCGGAGCATCCAGCCGAACGCATCGGTTACGTGCTCGAGGTCGCCGCACCGGTCCTGGTTCTCACCACGACCCACGATCAGCCGGAACTCGGACCGAATATCCCGGTACTGCGAATCGACGAGTTCGACACTGTAGCGGAAGAAGCGTCGATCGATGACCGGCCGCGGCTGTCGGCGGACAATACTGCCTACGTCATATTCACCTCCGGATCGACCGGCCGCCCGAAAGGTGTTGCGGTATCACATCGTTCGATCATGGCCAACCTGCGGTGGCGACAGCGGCTGTATCGACTACGCGGCAATGATGTGGTGCTGCAGAAGACGCCGTTCACCTTCGACGTCTCGGTGTGGGAGTTCTTCTGGCCGTTGCAGGTCGGTGCGCGGCTGGTGATCGCGGCACCGGATGGTCATCGTGATCCGGCATATCTGGCGCGCACGATCGCCGAACGTGGTGTCACCGTCGCGCATTTCGTGCCCTCGATGCTCGCGGTATTCGTGGCCGAACCGGAGATCGAAAGTGCGGCACGGACGCTACGTCGGGTATTCGCCTCCGGCGAGGCGCTACCCGCGGCTACCGCGGCCGCCTTCCGCGATATCAGTGGCGCGACACTGCACAACCTGTACGGCCCCACCGAGGCCGCCGTCGATGTCACCGCGCACGAAGTCACCGCCGCCGACAGCACGACCGTGCCCATCGGCGCGCCCGCCGATGACACCGAATTGCTGGTATTGGACGACAATCTGCGGCCGGTGGCCAGTGGCGTCGTCGGTGAGCTGTATCTCGCCGGTGTGCAGTTGGCCCGCGGCTATGTGGCCCGTCCGGGCCTGACTGCCGACCGCTTCGTGGCCAATCCCGAGGGCGCACCTGGTGACCGCATGTATCGCACCGGTGACCTGGTCCGCTGGCGCACCGATGGTGACGGCGGCCCGGACGAACTGGAATATCTGGGTCGCATCGACTTCCAGGTCAAGCTGCGTGGGCTGCGGATCGAACTCGGCGAGGTCGAGGCGGCGCTGCTGCGCAATGAGCACGTCGCGCAGGCCGCGGTGCTGCTGCATCGGCATGCGGGCGGCGATCACCTGGTCGGATACGTGGTGGCCGACCGCGGCGTCACCGTCGATCCGGCCAGCGTGCTGGAATCCACGCGCCGGCACCTACCGGACTACATGGTGCCGTCACTGGTGGTCGTCCTCGACGAAATGCCGATCAATGCCAATGGGAAGCTCGATCGGCGCGCACTGCCGCAACCGGTATTCGGATCGGCCGCATACCGGGAACCATCGACCGAGACGGAGGTGGCCGTCGCCGAGATCTTCGGCGAACTGCTGCAGACGGATCGGGTGGGCGCCGACGACGATTTCTTCGCGCTCGGCGGCAACTCGCTCATTGCCACCCGCGCCATTGCCCGAATCGGGGCCGCGCTCGGCATTACCGTCGACGTCCGCGATTTTTTCGACCGCCCGACGGTAGCGGCACTGGCCGGGCTGGCACGGACCGGAGCCGCACGACCGGCCCTCACGGCAGCCGCACGACCGCGGCACATTCCGCTGTCTCCGGCGCAGCGGCGCATGTGGTTTCTCAACCGGTTCGGCACGCACACCGAATCCGCGTACGTCTTCGATACCGCCGCTGTGGACAATATCCCGGTCGCACTTCGGCTACGCGGTGCACTCGAAGTCACCGCCCTGTCCGCGGCGATCACCGATCTCGTTGTCAGGCACGAGATTCTGCGCACGGTGTACCCGCAGACCGCCGACGGTCCGGCTCAGGTGGTGCGTCCGGTGCATGCCGTGTTCGACCTGTCGCCGAGCGATATGCCCGAGACCGAACTCGCCGCCGCTGTATTGGCCAGCGCGGTACAGGGATTCGATGTCGCCGAGGAGATCCCGGTCCGGGTGCGGTTGCTGCGCAGCGGACCCGAGGACCACACGTTGGTCCTGGTGGTGCACCATATCGCCGCCGACGGTGTCTCGATGGGCCCGCTGATGCGTGATCTCGTCACCGCCTATGCGGCCCGTCGCGCCGGACGCCGACCGGACTGGCCGCCACTGCCGGTGCAGTACGCGGACTACGCGCTGTGGCAGCGGCAGGTGCTCGGCGACGAGGCCGATCCGGAATCGGTGGCCGCCCGCCAGCTCGGGTTCTGGGCCGCTGAATTGGCCGATCTGCCCGCACAGCTGGATCTGCCCACCGATCGGCCCCGCCCCGCGGTCGCGTCCTACCGCGGGGCGACTCATGAGTTCGCCATCGACGCCGAGCTACGTGAAGCGATCGACCGGGTTGCCGCCCGCAGCCGCGCCACGCCCTTCATGGTGCTCCATGCCGCACTCGCGGTCCTGCTCGCGCGGCTGTCGGGCACCTGCGATATCGCCATCGGCACACCGGTCGCCGGCCGTGGCGATCGTGCCCTGGACGATCTCGTCGGCATGTTCGTCAATACGCTTGTGCTGCGTACCGAGGTGCGGTGCGAGCTGAGTTTCGCCGACCTCATCGCCTATGCGCGTGAGCGCGATCTGAATGCCTTCGCGCACAGCGATATTCCTTTCGAGCGGCTGGTCGAGGTGGTGAATCCGGCGCGTTCCCAGGGCAGGCATCCGCTGTTTCAGGTCGCGCTGTTCATGCAGAACATCGGGCCGGTCGCATTGACGATGCCCAGCCTGGACGCGGAGCTGGTCGATTTCGATCCCGGCTTCGCCAAATTCGATCTGCAGCTGACACTTTCCGATACCGACTGCGGCTACCGCGCCGAATTCACCTACGCCACTGACTTGTTCGACACCGCGACCGTGCGTGACTTCGGTGTCAAGTTTCTCCGGGTGCTGCGCGCGGCGACCGCCGATCCGGATATCGCGGTCGGCGATATCGAACTCCTCGACGCGGGCGAACTCGATTACGTCACGGCCAGCTGGAACGCCAGCGGGCACAAGGTCGCCGATCGGTTTCTGCACGAAGGCCTCGACAGCCAAGTGCGCCGCACACCGAACGTCGTTGCCCTGGTTTCCGAGACCACCGAACTCACCTACACCGAACTGTCCGAGCAAGCCAATCGCCTCGCGCGCCTGCTGATCAGCACCGGCGTCGGCCCGGAATCGCTGGTGGTGCTCGCGATGCCGCGCTCGATCGAGTTGGTGGTCGCGATGTACGCGGTGCTGCGCACCGGTGGCGCCTACGTGCCGGTGGATCCCGAGCATCCGGCCGAACGCATCTGGCACATCCTCGATACCGCTCGGCCGCATTCGGTCCTCAGCACCCGCGGTACCGGTTTCATTCTCCCCGCGACCGTGCCCCCGAGCGTGCACCTGCACCATATCGACGAACTGGACCTATCCGAGTACTCGGCGGCGAAGATCGCCGATCGCGAGCGCCGTGCGTTGCTGCGGCCCGAGCACCCCGCCTATGTAATCTTCACCTCCGGCTCGACGGGCCGACCGAAGGGCGTATCGGTCGAGCACCGCGCCATTGCCAACCAACTCGCCTGGATGCACGCCGAATATCGGCCGCGCGTCGGCGATGTCTATCTGCAGAAGACCGCGACCACCTTCGACGTTTCGCTGTGGGGCTACTTCCTGTCGCTGCGCGCGGGCGCGACCCTGCTACTCGCCGCCCCCGATGGCCACCGCGATCCGCGCTACCTCGCGGAAACCATTGCCAGCCATGGCGTCACACTGACCGACTTCGTGCCATCGATGCTCGCGGTATTCGCCGCCCATGCCGATGCGAGCGAACTCGATTCGCTGCGCGATGTTTTCGTCATCGGGGAGGCGTTGCCGCCGGAGACCGTCGCGGCATTCCATGCGGTGAGCGATGCCGCGCTGCACAACTTGTACGGCCCGACCGAGGCGGCGGTATCCATCACCTATCGCGAGGTCACGGTCGACGACGAGCTGGTGCCGATCGGCGAGCCGGAGTGGAATTCCCAGGTCTATGTGCTGGATGCGCGACTGCATCCGGTGCCGATCGGGGTATCCGGCGAATTGTATTTGGCCGGTGACCAGCTGGCTCGCGGCTATCACGGCCGGGTCGACCTGACCGCGGATCGTTTCGTGGCCAACCCTTTCGGCAGAGCGGGTGCGCGGATGTATCGCACCGGGGATCTGGTGCGCTGGAGCGCCGATGGGGAACTCGTCTACCTGGGCCGGATGGACTTCCAGGTGAAGTTCCGTGGCCAACGCATCGAGCTCGCCGAGATCGAGTCCGCGCTACTCGCGGTGCCGGAGGTGAGTCAGGCCGCGGTGCGGCTGATCGATGGCGACTATCTCGCGGGATACGTGATTCGTACGCCAGGCAGTGCTTTGGATCTGGATGCCGTCAAGGCCGGGCTTGCCCGGCGTCTGCCCGGATATATGGTGCCGACCACGCTGGTCGAGCTGACCGAATTCCCGCTCAACACCAGCGGCAAGCTGGACCGCACGGCGCTGCCGGTGCCGGTGCTGCGGCAGCAGAGTTTCCGTGCACCGACCAATGCGGCACAACGGCTGGTCGCCGCAGTATTCGCCGAGGTACTGCGGGTGGAACGCATCGGCCTCGACGACGACTTCTTCGCGCTCGGCGGCAGTTCGCTGGACGCCACCCAGGTCACCGCGCGGACAGGGGAGGCCATCGGCACGCGCATCCCGGTACGCGCGCTATTCGATGCCTCCACGGTCGAGGGATTCGCCGCCGCCGTCGACGCACGCAGCAGGGCGGGTGCGCCCGCACGGCCGCTGGTGCGCCGCGAGCGTCCTGCGCGCATTCCGCTCTCGCCCGCCCAGCAGCGGCTGTGGTTTCTCAACCGGATCGAAACCCAGGACGGCGGCGCGAGCGTTTACAACCTCCCGGTCGTGCTCCGGCTCACCGGCCGACTCGATGTCAGCGCGCTCGAGCGTGCGGTACTCGATGTGCTGTCCAGACACGAATCTCTGCGCACCATCTACCCGGACAGCGAATCCGGTCCATGCCAGTCGATTCTTCGCCCAGCAGATATCGGCCTGACCCTCAATCCGGTACCAGTCGAACGTGCCGATCTGACCGCTGCCATTATCGCGATCACGACCGCCGGATTCGATGTGACAACCGAACTCCCGTCGCGCATAGCGTTATTGAGCGTCGATCGGGTCGACGACCGGCGCGGCATATCCGGTGACGAATACGTGCTGGTCTTCGTCGTCCACCATATCGCCGCCGACGCGCTATCGATGACGCCGCTGATCACCGATCTGGTGCACGCCTATCTCGCCAGATTGACGAGCCGGAGGCCGGATTGGCGCGAGCTGCCGGTGCAATACGCGGATTACAGTCTCTGGCATCGCGAACTGCTCGGCTCTGAGGAGCAGCCGGGCGATCCGGCATATCAGCAGTTGCGATTCTGGCGCGCCGCCCTCGACGGCATGCCGACCCTGCTCGCACTACCGACCGACCGGCCCCGTCCGGCGCTGCCCTCCAATCGCGGTGCCGCAGTGGATTTCGAGATCGAGCCGGAGTTGGCCGCCGCCCTTCGGGTACTCGCACATCGCTGCGGCGCAACTCTTTTCATGGTGCTGCACGCGGCCTTCGCGGCGACGATCGCCAGGCTGAGCGGCACCGGTGACGTGGCGATCGGCTCACCCGTCGGCGGTCGCGGCGAACGTCAACTCGACGCGCTCATCGGCATGTTCGTGAACACCGTGGTACTGCGGACCCCGATCGATGCCGTGGCTACCTTCGCCGAACTCCTTGCGGGCGTGCGTGCTCGCGATCTCGCGGCCTTCGCCAATGCCGATCTGCCGTTCGAGCGGCTTGTCGACGCCATGGCGGTGGACCGGAGCACCGGCGCGCACCCGCTGTTTCAGGTGATGTTCAGCTTCGGTACGGCACCGCGGATCGTCGCGGGCAGTCGGGCACTCGAGGTGCCGTGGCTGGCGGTGGAACCACTCGAATCACCTGATCCCACGGCGAAATTCGATCTGCACATGGTTGTGCACGAACGTGCTGGTGATCACGGGCTCACCGGGAGTCTGCGCTATGCCACCGATCTATTCGATGCGTCGACCGTGGCCGCGTTCGTCACCCGCTTCCGGCGCCTACTCGCCACCGTGTCGGGTGCGCCACAGATCCGGATCGGCGATATCGAGCTATTGGCCGCCGACGAGCGGTCTCTGTTGGACCGCTGGAATGAAACCGGACACGCAATTGACGAAACCGCGACGCTTGCTTCGTTATTCGACGCGCAGGTCACTCGTACCCCACAAGCACCGGCGCTTACCTTCGAGGGCACAACGCTGTCCTATGCCGAATTCGCCGGACGGGTGAACCGGCTGGCGCGATGGCTCATCGAACAGGGCGTCGGACCGGATTCCCTTGTCGCACTGGGTATGCGCCGTTCCGTCGATCTGGTGGTCGGCACGTATGCGATTATCGTGGCGGGCGGTGGCTATGTACCACTGGATCCGGATCATCCGGCCCAACGCACCGGCCACATTCTCGATACCGCTGCTGTGCTCTGTGTGCTGACCGCAGGCATGGATTTGGATATCGCGGCCACGCAGGTCCGTATCGATCGGCTCGACCTTTCCCAGTATTCGGCCGCGCCGATTACCGACGCCGATCGGCGCGCGCCGCTGCGGGCAGCCAATACTGCCTATGTCATCTTCACCTCGGGCTCCACCGGTCGGCCCAAGGGGGTCGCGATGAGCCACCGCGGCATTGTGAACCGGTTGTTGTGGATGCAGTCTGCGCATGTCGCGCTCGACGGCACCGATGCGCTGCTGCAGAAGACGCCGGTGACCTTCGATGTTTCGGTGCCGGAATTCTTCTGGCCGTTGCAGGTCGGTGCCCGGCTGGTGCTGGCTCGTGCGGATGGTCATCAGGATCCGGTGTATCTGGCGGAGCTGATTCGGCGCGAGTCGATTACGATCGCGCACTTCGTGCCGTCCATGCTTGCGGTCTTCGTCGCGGAGGATATCGACGTGCCCACACTGCGGCACGTGTTCTGCTCGGGTGAGGCGCTGCCCGTGACAATCGCGCAGCGAGCGCGGGCTGTCACCGGCGCGTGTGTGCACAACATGTATGGGCCCACGGAGACGGCAGTCGAGGTCAGTGCATACGAGGTGACGGATGCCGATAGCGGTGCGCTGCCGATGGGCGGGCCGATCTGGAATACCCGTGCGTATGTGCTGGATGCGCGGTTGCGTCAGGCGCCTGTCGGTGTGCCCGGGGAGCTGTATCTGGCCGGAGCGCAGTTGGCTCGCGGCTACCTCGGTCGGGCCGATCTGACCGGTGAGCGATTCGTGGCCGATCCATTCGGTCCGGCTGGTACCCGGATGTATCGCACCGGCGACCTGGTCGTCTGGCGGGAGCGGGGTGTGCTGGAATTCCTCGGCCGTACCGACTTCCAAGTGAAGGTCCGCGGCCTGCGGATCGAACTCGGTGAGATCGAATCGGCATTGCTGTCGGTTGCCGGAATCGCTCAGGCCGTCGTCCTGGTTCGAGACGATCACGGTGGCCGACTGGTCGCCTACCTGATGGCGGACGGTGAACTCGATACCGACGGCGTTCGAGCCGTGCTCGCGCGTCGACTGCCCGCCTATATGGTTCCGTCGGTATTTGTCGTGTTGGATGAATTCCCGATCACTGCCTCCGGCAAGCTGGACCGAAAAGCCTTGCCCGCACCGGCTTTTACCGATATCGAATACCGTGCGCCGAGCGATCTCGCGGAAACCCTTGTCGCCGAGACATTCACCGTGCTGCTCGGCGTCGACCCGGTCGGCACGGATGACGACTTCTTCGCCCTCGGCGGCAATTCCCTCATCGCCACGCAACTCGCGGCCCGGCTGGCCAAAGCGACCGGCGCGGACGTACCCGTGCGCACCATCTTCGACGCCTCGACCGTGCGCGAGTTGGCGCGTCGAATCACGGTCGAACAGGAGTCGACACCTCCGGCCTTGCCGCCATTGACGGTTCAGGATCGCACCGAGCCGATTCCGCTGTCGATCGCCCAGCAGCGCATGTGGTTCCTGAACCGATTCGACGCCACGAGCGGTGGATACAATATTCCGTTCGCGCTGCGCCTCACCGGGGTGCTGAATGTGCCCGCGCTGGAACGTGCGATCGCCGATGTAATAGCCAAGCACGAGACACTGCGCACCATCTATCCCGAACACGACGGGGCCGCAACACAGGTCGTACTGCCCGCACGGACCAGGTTGGTGGAACTCGTCGCTCGTGCGGTGTCGACAGCGGAGTTGCCCGAACTCATCGCCACGGCGGCCCAGACCGGATTCGATGTCACGACCGAAGTTCCGCTGCGCGTCCGACTTCTGCGGCTCGACGACGGTGACTCCGGCATCAGGTCCCGTCAGCAGGTGTACGTACTGCTGTTCGTGGTGCACCACATCGCCGCCGACGGCTGGTCGTTCGCGCCGCTGACCAGGGATCTGGCTACTGCCTACGTCGCCCGCTGCGCGGATGTCGCGCCTTCGTGGAGTCCGCTGACCGTGCAGTACGCGGACTTCGCGATCTGGCAGCGCAATGCATTGGGCCGCGCCGACGACAAGAGTTCGCTGCTGGCCCATCAGCTGCGGTACTGGACCGGTCGGCTCGCGGGCGTTCCCGAGGTGTTGACGCTGCCCGCGGACCGGTCGCGGCCCGCGATCGCCTCCAACCGAGGTGGTGCCATTACCGGCCATCTGGATCGGGTATTGCACCAGGGCATCCAGCAGTTGGCGGCCGCGCATCGTGTGACCTCGTTCATGGTGCTGCACGCCGCGCTCGCGGTACTGCTGAGTCGCCTGAGCGCGAGCGACGATATCGTCATCGGTACGCCGGTCGCCGGTCGCGGCGACGAAGCCCTGGACGAACTCGTCGGCATGTTCGTCAATACCTTGGTGCTGCGGACCGAGGTTCGCGCCGACGCTACGCTCGGTGAGCTCTTGGCCACGGTCCGCACAGCGGATCTGGCCGCCTTCGAGCACGCCGCCGTGCCCTTCGAACAGCTCGTCGATGTGGTGAATCCCGTTCGCTCGCAGGCACATGCGCCGCTGTATCAGGTGGCGATGACCTTGCAGAACCAGTCCAAGCCGGATTTCCAACTGCACCGTTTGAATATTGCCGCGCTCGATATCGGCCCCGCGCCGATCCAGCTGGATCTGGACTGGACCCTGACCGACCGTTACGACGGCGACGGTGCGGCTGACGGCATTGATGTGCATTTGCACTACGCGCTGGACCTTTTCGACAAGGCAACCGTTGACGGGTTCCTGGCGGGGTTCGAGCGGGTATTGCGCGCCATGGTCCATGACGTGCGCACTCTCGTCGGCAATGTCGAGCTGATGTCGGTGGCCGAACGCGGACTGCTGCTGTCGGATCGCAATGCCACCGCCCGGCTACTGCCTTCCGAGACCCTCGACGATCTGCTGTCGGCCCGCGTGGCTGCGACACCCGATGCGGTTGCGGTGATCTTCGAAGGCAACTCGGTGACCTACGCGGAACTCGAAGCCAGGGTGAACCACATTGCGCGCTGGCTCATTTCGGTGGGCGTCGGCGCGGAAGCCATCGTCGGTCTCGCCGCGCTGCGATCGATCGACATGCTCGTGGCCATATTCGCGATCGTGCGCGCGGGCGGAGCCTACCTGCCATTGGATCCGACCCACCCGGCCGACCGGATCGCGCAGGTGATCGACAGTGCCGCACCGGCTCTGGTGTTGACCGTAGGCGGCGCGGAACTGCCCGACGTCGGTGACGTCCGCGTGGTCGATCTCACCGACCTCAGCGGTTTCGACGCCCCGCCGATCGCTAGAGCACCGCTACACCGCGAGAACACGGCGTATGTGCTGTTCACCTCCGGCTCGACCGGGCGGCCGAAGGGCGTCGCGGTGACCCACCGCGCCATCATGAATCAGCTGCGCTGGCTCGAATTCCGCTACGGCGTCACCGCGGCCGACCGCATCCTGCAGCGTGCCCCGCTGACCTTCGATGTCTCGGTGTGGGAGTGCTTCCTGCCGATCGCCGTCGGTGCGCCGCTGGTAATCGCCCGCCCGAGTGGCCATCTCGACCTCGCGTATTTTGCCGGGCTGCTACGCGAACACGGCATCACCATCGCCGAATACGTGCCGTCGGTACTCGCGGCACTCATCGGTGAGGGGATGGGTGATGCGCTGCGCTCCTTTCGCCATCTGCACTGCGGTGGTGAGGCGCTCACCCCGGACCTGCTCGCGGCAATCCGCGCACATGTCGGTGGCGCGGTGCACAACGCTTACGGCCCGACCGAGGCGGCGATATCGGCGATCTATCACGAATTCACCGACGCCGACGGCGGTGATGTCGCCATCGGACGTCCGTGCTGGAACACCCGCGCCTATGTCCTGGACACACGGCTGCGGCCGGTTCCGATCGGTGTCACGGGTGAGCTGTATCTCGCTGGCGACCAACTGGCCCGCGGCTACCACGGACGCGCCGGACTGACCGCCGAGCGCTTCGTGGCCGATCCGTTCGGTGTGCCCGGGCGGTTGATGTATCGCACCGGCGACCTGGTGCGCTGGAACCGCGTCGGCGACTTGATCTACCTGGGCCGCAACGACTTCCAGATCAAGCTGCGTGGTCAGCGCATCGAACTCGGGGAGATCGAGTCAGTCCTGGCCGCGGTCGCGGGCGTGACGAATGCCGCGGTGATATCGACCCGCGACACCTCCGGCTACGACTGCCTGGTCGGCTACATCAGTGGGGCGGAATTGTCTCCGGATTCGGTACTCACGCAGGTGCGTGAGCATCTGCCCGGATACATGGTGCCCGCGCACCTGGTTGTGCTCGACGAGATGCCGCTCACCACGGTCGGCAAACTCGATCGCGCGGCGCTGCCAGCGGTCGAAGTCGCCGGTGCGGCAACGAAATTCCGTGCACCGCAGGAAGGCACCGAATCGGTGCTCGCCGCATTGATGGCCGATCTGATCGCCGGGCCGCGGATCGGCGCGGATGACGATTTCTTTGTGCGCGGTGGCAATTCACTATTGGCCATGCGGCTGGTCGCACGGGCGAACGCTGCCTTCGGTAGTGCGCTGAGCGTGCGTGAGATCTTCGAAGCACCGACCGTTGCCGAATTGGCTCTGCGGGTGACGTGCGCTGATGTCGTGCGGCCGGCGCTGGTGGCACGGGATCGTCCGGACCGTATTCCGTTGTCACTGGCGCAAACTCGGATGTGGCTGCTGAACCGGCTCGATCCGGATTCGGCCGTATACAACATTCCGATCACTATTCGCCTGACCGGTACGTTGGACGAAGCCGCCTTGCGCGCCGCGCTGGGCGACGTCGTCGCTCGGCACGAGTCGCTGCGCACCGTGTTCCCTGCGGACCACCTCGGTCCCGCGCAGGTGGTGACCGAATCGCTCGAATTGGAGCTGCGACGGGTCGAGATCACCGAATCCGATCTTGCCGCAGGGGTTGTCGGCTTCGCGGGCGTCGGGTTCGATCTGCGCAGTCGGATACCGGTGCGTGCCGAGCTGTTCCGGGTCGCTCCCAACGATCATGTGCTGGTCGTTGTGGTGCACCATATCGGCGCCGACGGTGTCTCAACGGGTCCGCTAGCGCGGGATCTGATGGTGGCATACAGCGCGCGCACCGAAGGTGTAGCACCGCAGTGGCAGCCACTGCCGGTCCAGTACGCGGACTTCACACTGTGGCAGCACGAGGTGCTCGGCTCGGCCGACGATCCGGACTCCGTACTGGCCCGCCAGATCGAGCATTGGCGCACCGAACTCGACGGACTCGCCCCGGTGCTGGAATTGCCCACCGATCGGCCGCGCCCCGCCGTGGCATCCGGTCGTGGCGCCGCGGTCGAGTTCGCCATCACCTCGGAGCTGACGGCCGCGATCGCCGGTCTGGCACGCGAACACGGGGTGTCGTCGTTCATGGTGGTGCACGCCGCCTACGCGGCATTGCTGGCCCGCCTGGCCCGGGTGGACGATATCGCGATCGGCACCCCCGTCGCGGGCCGGGCCGAGGCGGCGCTGGACGATCTGGTCGGCATGTTCGTCAACACCCTGGTGTTGCGCACCGAGGTGGCGGCCGAGGCGACCTTCACCGAATTGCTCCGGCAGGTTCGTGCCACCGACGTACGGGCCTTCGCGCATGCCGACTTGCCGTTCGAGCGGCTGGTCGATGAGCTGAATCCGATTCGTTCACAGGCTCATTCGCCGATTGTGCAGATATTGCTCACCTTCGAGCACCGCGACGATACGGTGCTGCGCCTACCAGGCCTCGAGGTAGCCGCATATCCGATCGATAACCAGGTCGCGCAGTTCGACCTCGCGCTGGAACTCGCTGAGGGCGACGGTACCGCGATGCGTGCGGCCATGCGCTACGCGACGGATTTGTTCGACCGGGCGACGATCGAATCGTTCGCGGCGCGCTTCGTGCGCCTTCTCGCGGCGGTCGTGGCCGATCCCGCCATACGTGTCGGCGATATCGAGCTGCTGGATCGCAACGAGCTGTCCCTGCTCGATCGATGGAACGACACCTCGTTCGCGTTAGACGGCTCGCAGACTCTCGTTTCGCTGTTCGAAGAACAGGTGCTGCGGACGCCCGACGCAATCGCGGTGACATTCGAGGGGCGCAGTCCGGTCCACCCGTCGCCCGACCCCCACCTCTCATCGAGTCGCTACGCGACGCTGACATATGCCGAGTTCGCAAGCCGGGTACATCGGCTTGCGCGATGGCTGGTCGGTCATGGCGTAGGCCCGGATTCGGTGGTCGCGCTCGGCATGCGGCGCTCGCTCGACTTGGTGGTCGGGATGTACGCGATCACTGTTGCCGGTGGGGCGTACCTGCCGCTGGATCCCGACCATCCGGCCGACCGGATCGCTTATGTACTCGAGACAGCGCGGCCGATGTGGGTGCTGACCTCCGGTGCTGATCTGGAAACTGTCGCAGCACGGCAGGTTCGAATCGATCGTCTGGAGCTGACGAGATATTCGCCCGCGCCGCTGACCACGATGGATCGGCTCGGTGTGCTGTTGCCCGGCCACACCGCGTATGTCATCTTCACCTCTGGTTCGACCGGCCGTCCGAAGGGCGTCGCGGTATCGCATGCCGCGATTGTCAACCGGCTGGTGTGGATGCAGACCCACTACGAGCTCCACGCCGACGACGCGATATTGCAGAAGACCCCGGTGACCTTCGATGTCTCGGTCTGGGAGTTCTTCTGGCCGTTGTGGATCGGCGCGCGGCTGGTACTCGCGCGGCCAGATGGTCATCGAGATCCGGCCTATTTGGCGCGCTTGATCGTCGATGAAGCAATCACGGTCGCGCATTTCGTGCCCTCGATGCTCGCGGTCTTCCTTGCGCAACCGCATGCGCGCGAATGTGTCACGCTGCGAGCGCTATTCGCTTCAGGTGAGGCGTTGCCTGCGTCAACCGCGCGGCGGGCCCGTGAGCTGACCGGTGCCCGCGTGCACAATCTGTACGGGCCGACCGAGGCAGCGGTCGATGTCACCTTCCACGAGGTGACCGATGCCGATGTGGAGTCGGTGCCGATCGGCAAGCCGGTATTCAATACCCGATTGCTGGTGCTGGATGCACGGATGCGCCTGGTGCCGGTGGGTGTGGCCGGTGAGTTGTACCTTGCGGGTGAGCAGTTGGCACTCGGCTATGTGCGTCGTCCGGAGCTGACGGCTGAACGTTTCGTCGCGAATCCGCTCCGCGGCGTGGGGGAGCGGATGTACCGCACCGGTGATCTTGTCCGCTGGAATACGAACGGTGAGCTGGAGTACCTGGCCCGCACCGACTTCCAGGTAAAGCTGCGCGGGTTGCGCATCGAACTCGGCGAGATCGAATCCGCGCTCACCGCACAGGATGTCGTCGATCAGGCCGTCGTTGTGGTGCGTACCGACGAGCGGCTCGGCGATCAGTTGGTGGCCTATCTGGTGGCCGACCCCTCGGTCGATATCGATGCCGTGCGCGCCGAACTGGATGCCGTACTACCTGCATATATGGTGCCGTCGGCCTTCGTCGTGCTGGACGCCTTCCCGCTCAATGCCGCCGGCAAGCTCGATCGCACGGCGCTGCCCACACCCGTCTTCGAGACCGTCACCTACCGTGCCCCCACTACCGAGACCGAACAAGCCGTCGCCGAGATCATGGGTGAACTGCTCGACATCGAAGGAATCGGTGCCGACGACAACTTCTTCGCACTCGGCGCAAACTCACTGATCGCCACTCAATTGGCCGCGCGGCTCGGTGCTGCACTGGATGCCGAAGTCCCCGTGCGGATGGTGTTCGAGGCACCGACAGTCGCTGGAATGGCGACCCGCGCTGCTCGGCTGACCGGCACCGGAGCTCGCCCGGAGCTCACCGCGCGTCAACGCCCGGACCTGATTCCGCTCTCGCCGGCACAGCAACGAATGTGGTTTCTCAACCGCTTCGATCCCGGCGAAACGGTCAACAATATTCCGGTCGCGATCCGGCTCACCGGTGATATCGACACCGATGCGCTCGCCGCCGCGTTGGCCGACGTGGTCGCCAGGCATGAAACCCTGCGCACCGTATACCCGGATGTCGATGGCGTCGGCTACCAGCGGATTCTGGACGCGGCGCACGTGCCCGAAATCGTCGCGCTGGATTCATCGGCCCTCGTGGACCTGGTTGCCACGCCTTTCGATGTCACCACTGAAATACCGCTGCGCGTCGGTCTGGCCACGCTGTCGGATCGCGAATACCTACTCGCCGTCGTGGTACATCACATCGCGGCGGATGGCTTCTCGATGGCCCCACTGGCCGACGATATCGCCACCGCATACGCGGCACGTGCCGCCGATGTCGAACCGACGTGGACGGACCTCCGGGTGCAGTACGCGGATTACGCCCTGTGGCAACGGGAGATCCTCGGAGCCGAGGACGATCCGGAATCGTTGGCCGCACGGCAACTGCGTTATTGGAGCCGCGTACTGCGCGGGATGCCCGCTCAGCTCGATCTGCCCTCGGATCGGCCACGTCCCGCCATTGCCAGCCACGCCGCCGCGAGCACCACCATCGGACTCGACGCCGCGATACGCGACGGCATTGCCACCATCGCCGTGCGATATGACGTCAGCCCGTTCATGGTCGTCCACGCCGCACTGGCCGTCTTGCTCGCTCGACTGTCCGGCATGGCCGACATCGCCATCGGCGCGCCGATCGCGGGCCGCGGTGCCGCCGAGCTCGACGATCTCGTCGGAATGTTCGTCAACACGCTGGTGCTGCGCACCGAGGTGGCGGGCTCGGACTCCTTCGCCGCCGTGCTGCGCCGCGTCCGCGATGGTGACCTGGACGCCTTCGCCCATGCCGATGTGCCGTTCGAGCGGCTGGTGGAGGTGTTGGATCCGCCGCGATCGCAGGCACGGCATCCGCTGTTCCAAATCGCGCTGTTCTTCCAGAATCTCGCACCCGTAACGGTGGAGCTGGCGGGTATCGCCATCGCTGAATACGAGATCGACTACGACACAACACGTTTCGATCTGCAACTGACTGTCGGCGACGATGCATTGCGCTTCACCTATGCCACCGACCTCTTCGACGAGTCGACCATCGCGACCTTCGCCGCGCGCTTCGTCCGGCTGCTCGGTGCGGTGATCGGCGATCCCGAACAGGTGGTCGGCGATATCGATCTATTCGCGACCGGTGAGCTGGAACGGGTGGTGACCGCGTGGAACGACTCCGCGCACACCGCATTCGTCGCGGAAATGCTGCTCGACGAATTCGAGCAGCAGGCTGCCGCGACACCGGACGATATTGCCTTGGTCTTCGACGCGACCACCATGACCTATGGCGAATTGGACCGCAGAACCAACCGGCTTGCCCGGCATCTGATCGCGACCGGTGTCGGTCCGGAGTCATTGGTGGCATTGGCGATTCGACGTTCGAGCGAATTGGTGGTCGCGATATACGCGGTGCTCAAGGCGGGTGGCGCCTATGTCCCGATCGACCCGGACCATCCGGCACAGCGCATCGCCCACATCATCGACACCGCCGCACCTATCGCACTGCTCACCACCGAGCGTGATCGTCAGGACTTCGGATATGCCGGTGCGACAGTGTGTGTCGATACCATCGCGCTGGCTCACCATGCCGACGATCCGATCGCGGCGAACGAGCGGAGCGCGCCGATCCATCCGCAGAACCCGGCCTACGTGATCTTCACCTCTGGCTCGACCGGAAAACCCAAGGGCGTCAGTGTTTCCCACGCCGCGATCGTGAACCAGATGACCTGGATGCAGTCGGAATACCGGCTGACCGCCGACGATGTTTACCTGCAGAAGACGGCGACCACCTTCGATGTCTCGCTGTGGGGTTACTTCCTGCCGCTGCGCATCGGTGCGACGCTGGTGCTGGCCACCCCGGACGGCCACCGCGAACCTGGATACCTCGCCGAGGTGATCGCCGAATACGGCATAACCGTCACCGATTTCGTGCCGTCGATGTTGAGTGAGTTCGCGGGACAGGCCGAAACGGCCGATCTCGACACATTGCACACGGTATTCATCATCGGAGAGGCACTGCCCGCCGAGACCGTCCGGGCCTTCGGCGCACTGAGTTCCGCGCGCCTGCACAACCTGTACGGCCCGACCGAGGCCGCGGTGAGCATCACCTACCGCGATGTCACGGGCGAAATCGAGCGCACCGTCATGCCCATCGGCAATCCGGAATGGAACAGCCGGGTATACGTGCTGGATTCCCGGCTGCGACCGACGCTGCCCGGCGTCGCGGGGGAGTTATATCTCGCGGGCACCCAACTCGCCCGTGGCTATCACGGCAGGCCTGATTTGACGGCGGATCGCTTCGTGGCGAACCCATTCGGACCTGCGGGTGAGCGCATGTACCGCACCGGCGATCTGGTTCGCTGGGATACCAGTGGCGTGACCCCGGAACTCGTGTACCTGGGCCGCACCGACTTCCAAGTGAAGTTCCGCGGCCAGCGCATCGAGCTCAGCGAGATCGAGGGCGTACTCGCGGCCGTGCCAGGTGTTTCGCAGGCCGCCGCCAGCATGGTCGCCACGCATACCGGCGATCAACTCGTCGGCTACGTCGTCAGTGATGCACAGGGTGAAAGCGACCTACGCGCTACAGTTTTGGCGGCCGCGATGGATGCTTTGCCGTCATACATGGTTCCGTCGGCGATTGTCGTGCTGGCCGCCTTCCCGCTCAATACCTCCGGCAAATTGGACCGAAAGGCACTGCCGGAGCCGGTATTCGACCGCGTCGCCTATCGTGCGCCGGTCACTCCGGCCGAAAGGTTGGTGGCCGAGGCATTCGAGGCGGTACTGGCACGGTCGCCGATCGGTGCCGACGACAACTTCTTCGACCTGGGCGGCAATTCACTGATCGCCACCCGGGTCCTGGCGCGGCTCGGCGAGCGGATCGGTCGTGTGCCTGTGCGGTTGCTGTTCGAGGCCCCCACCGTGCATGCCTTTGCGGCACGCCTGGCCGCCCAAGCGGGCGACCAGGTCGTACCGCTGATCGCCGGTCCACGCCCCGAGCGCGTTCCGCTGGCACCGGTGCAGCGCGGCATGTGGTTCCTCAACCGGCTCGACCCGGACTCGGCGGCCCACAATATCCCGGTCGCGGTGCGCATCGGCGGCGAGTTGGACGAGGCGGCACTGTGTGCCGCGTTCACGGATGTGATCGCGCGTCACGAGGCGCTGCGCACGGTATACCCGGCCGATGCGAATGGCATCGGGCACCAGGTGATCCTGCCTGCCGAACCGGCACCGGTATCCCTGGTGGTCGAGACCCCCAGCTCGGTGGACGAGCGCATAGCCGAATTCCTCAGTGCTGGTTTCGATGTCACCACTGAGGTGCCGGTGCGCGCGATTCTGCTGCGGGAAAACGCGGCGAGCCACGTGCTCGTCGCCGCGCTGCACCACATCGCGGCGGACGGCCATTCGATGCGGCCGCTGCTGCGAGACCTGTTGTCGGCCTACCTGTCCCGGGTTGTCGGCGGGCCCCCGGTCTGGCCGGAACTCGCCGCACAGTACGCCGATTACGCGCTCTGGCAGACGGCCGAGCTGGATTCGGTCGCGGCCGAACAGCTCACGTACTGGACCGAAGCGCTGCGGGATCTGCCGGAAGAACTGGCATTACCCACCGATCGGCCACGTCCCGCCATCGCGTCCGAGCGTGGCGGCACGGTGCGTGCCCGCATTGGCAGTGGGGTCGGTATCCACGAAATCGCCGCGGCCCACAATGCAACACCTTTCATGGTGGTGCACGCAGCACTTGCGGTATTGCTGTCCCGGCTGTCGGGTTCCGCCGATATCGCCATCGGCACCCCGATAGCGGGTCGCGGCGCGGCGGCATTGGACGACCTGGTCGGCATGTTCGTGAACACCTTGGTGCTGCGCACCCATCCGGATCCGGCCTGCTCGTTCATCGATCTGCTCGACGAGACCAGAACAAACGATCTGGCCGCATTCGCCCATGCGACGGTCCCGTTCGAGCGCGTCGTCGATGAACTGGGCATCGCACGATCGCAGTCCAAACACCCGCTGTTCACCGTCGCGCTGAGCTATCTGAATGCCGGTGCGGCAGAGTTCACGCTGGCGGGCTTGGAACTGACTGCCGTCGAATTCGACGAGCCGGCGGCGCGCTTCGATCTCCAGTTCACCGTGGCGGCAGAACTCGACGCCGAAGGTCGCCTGCCGATCGAACTCGACTACGCGACAGATCTTTTCGACGAGGCTACCGCCGCCGGGCTGCTGCGCCGGTTCGGTCGTGTCCTCGGCGCACTCACCGCGGATCCGTCCGCGCCGATCGGCACCATCGATGTGCTCACTCCGGCCGAACGTACCGAACTGCTCGGCAGGCGCGGCGATGAACCGGTTCCGCCGCGCACCCTCGCAGAGCTGATGACTGCGGCCGTCGCGATGAATCCCGATGCGCTAGCCCTGATTTCGGATGACCATGAATTGACCTACCGCGCACTGGACGAGCACTCGTCCCGCCTGGCCAGAATGCTGATCGGACACGGTATCGGTGCCGAAGACTTCGTCGCCGTGGCCATCCCGCGTTCCGCCGAATCCATCCTCGTGGTCTGGGCGGTGGCCAAGACCGGAGCCGCCTTCGTACCCGTAGACCCGACCTACCCGGCAGATCGAATCGCCCACATGCTGTCGGATTCCGGTGCCACGGTCGGTCTTACGCTCACCGCATGGCGCTCGGTATTGCCCGCGACCGCCGAATGGCTGGCACTCGACGCACCTGCCACGGCGGCCCGCATACGGCATTCGAGCGCGGCACCTCTCGCGCCCGATGAGCTGACGCGTCCCGTGCGCGTGGCCAATCCCGCGTGGATGATCTACACCTCCGGTTCCACCGGCACCCCGAAGGGCGTAGTTGCCACCCACGGCGGACTCGCGGGAGTGGCGCGTGCGCAGCGGGATCGCTACCAGGTCAACGCGACATCCCGCGTCCTGCATGTGGCATCGCCCAGTTTCGACGCCTCCATGCTCGAACTCTTGCTCGCCCTACCCACAGGCGCCGCACTGGTGATCGCACCCGCAGGTGTCTACGGTGGCGCGGAATTGACCGCGCTCATCCGGAATCGGCGGGTGACCCACGCCTTCATCACCCCGGCCGTGCTGCGGACGCTGGATTCGAACGAACTGCCCGAACTCACCCACCTGACCGTCGGTGGCGAGTCGTACGGCCCGGATGTGTTGCGACGCTGGGGAACCGGGCGGGCATTCCACAACACCTACGGCCCGACCGAGACTACGATCATCACCAATATCAGCGCACCGCTGCGGCCCGGCGAATTCGATCTGGGCAGCACCATTCACGGCATGTCCGCGGTGGTGCTCGATACCCGATTGCAACCCGTCCCGGATGGGGTGACCGGCGAACTGTACTTGCGCGGACCAGGCCTGGCGCGCGGTTACCACGCGCGGCCGGGACTTTCGGCGGATCGTTTTGTCGCCGATCCCTACGGGGTGGCGGGCGGGCGGCTCTACCGGACCGGTGATCTGGTGCGCTGGACCGTATCCGGCGCTATCCAGTACGTCGGAAGGGCCGACCATCAGGTGAAGGTGCGCGGTATGCGTATCGAACTCGGTGAGATCGACGCGGTCCTCTCGGCCCATGAGAGCGTCGAATTCGCCGTGACCATCGGGCAAACCGATGCCACGGGCTCGGTTTCGCTGGTCGCGTATGTCGTCGCGAACGGAGCGATCGACACCGCTGAGCTCACGGCCTTCGCGGCGCGCTCACTGGCCGCCTATATGGTGCCCGCCGCCATCATGGTGCTCGACGAAATCCCGCTGACCCCGGTCGGCAAGCTGGACCGCAAGGCACTGCCCGCACCAGAGTTCCGTACCGCGACCTTCCGTGCGCCCGAGACGGCCGCCGAGCGAATCGTGGCCGAGGTCTTCGCCGAGGTGCTCGGCCTGGCCGTCGTCGGCCTCGATGACGATTTCTTCGCTGTCGGCGGAAATTCCTTGACCGCAACACAATTGGTCGCGCGGTTGGGCGCTCGATCGGACACGACGGTCGGGGTGCGACTCGTCTTCGAGAACTCGACCGTATCGGCCTTGGCCGCTGCCCTCGACACCACTGCGACGCGTGCACGTGCGGCCTTGACTCGACGCACCGACACCGATCCGATACCGCTCTCGCTGGCACAGCAGCGCATGTGGTTCCTCAACCGCCTCGACCGTCAGTCGACCGCATACAACATCCCACTGGCAGTGCGGCTCATCGGTGATCTCGATATCGCCGCACTCAATGCGGCCATCACCGACGTGGTCGAACGCCACGAGGTGCTGCGCACGGTATACCCGCAGCACGAAAGCGGCCCGGTACAGGTGGTATTGCCGATGGCCGATGCGGGCGCGCCGGTGCTCGCCCCGATTCCGGTGCCCGTCGACGATCTGACCTCGGCGGTCGCAGATTTCGTAGCCGGCGGATTCGATGTGACCGACTCGGTTCCCTTGCGCGCCAGGTTGTTCTGTCCGGTGGCAGGTCCGACAGGCCTCGGCGAATATGTGCTGGTAGTGGTCGTCCACCACATCGCAGCGGACGGCTCGTCATTGGTTCCGCTGGCACGTGACGTGATGACCGCCTACGCCGCACGTCGGCACGGCATGCCGCCGGAATGGATCCCACTGCCGGTGCAATACGCGGATTACAGCCGCTGGCAACGGGATCTGCTCGGGAGCGAGGACGATCCGGATTCGCTGATCTCCCAGCAACTCGGATTCTGGATCGAAGCCCTCACGGGCCTGTCCGCACAACTCACCCTCCCGACTGACCGCCCGAGACCTGCCATGGTCTCCACCCGCGGCCGCCATGTCGATTTCAGCATCGACGCCGACCTGCAGGCGAGGCTGGCGGAGTTGGGCCGGAACAGCGGAGCGACACTGTTCATGGTCGTGCACGCCGCTTTCGCGGTGTTGCTGGCCCGCCTTTCCGGCACCGCCGATATCGCCGTCGGTACTCCCGTCGCGGGTCGTGGTGCGGCCGAACTCGACGATGTTGTCGGTATGTTCGTCAATACCTTGGTGCTGCGTACCCAGGTGGACGCGGCCACCGGCTTCATCGAACTCCTGGATGGGGTACGCGCCGCGGATGTCGCCGCCTTCTCCAATGCCGACGTACCCTTCGAGCGGCTGGTCGAGGTGCTGAATCCGGAGCGCTCGACCGCGCGGCATCCGCTGTTCCAGGTCGGCTTCTCCTTCCACAACCAGGCCGAGGCGGAATTCGTACTGGACGGATTGACTGCCACCGCAGTCGATTTCGACTCCGAGGTCGCGCAATTCGACCTGCATCTGGTCGTCACAGATCGCTACCACCCGGATGGGAATGCGGCAGGCATGGCCGCATCGATCACCTACGCGACCGCGCTGTTCGACGAAGCCACGGTCGCCGGCTTCGCCGGTCGACTGCAGCGTCTGCTGTCCGCCATCTGTGCCGAACCACAGTTGCCGGTCGGTGATCTGCCGCTACTGGACACCGCCGAACGCGATCGGATGCTGTTGTCCTGGAACCGGATCGAACACGAATTCGCTCCGGCCACCCTCATTGCCGCCTTCGAAGCACAGGTCGTCGAGACGCCCGATGCGGTGGCAATCGTCGATGACGCCGTAACTGTCACCTATGGCCAATTGGCCGCGCGGGTGAATCGGCTCGCCCGTGCCCTCATCGGCCGTGGCATCGGCCCGGATTCGCTGGTGGCTCTGGCCATTGCGCGCAGTGTCGACCTACTCGTCGCCATGTACGCGGTGGTGACAGCGGGCGGTGCGTATGTTCCGCTCGATCCGACCCACCCGCTCGACCGGACCACGAGCGTACTCGCCGCCGCCGACCCGGCACTGGTGCTGACCTCGGCGCAACGGCCGGTGCTGCCCGAATCGATGGCGGACCACCATTCGGTGCTGGATATCTCGGTTGCCGCAGGCGTTCTCGACAACAGTCCGATTCGTGCTGAGGAGCGGCTGTCCACACTCACTCCAGCGCACACGGCATATGTCATCTTCACCTCGGGGTCGACGGGAACGCCCAAGGGCGTCGCCGTCACGCACTCGGCGGTCGCGCACCAATTGGATTGGCTGCAAACGGAATACGAACTGCACGCCGATGACGCGGCGCTACTGATGACCTCGGCGGCCTTCGATCTCTCGGTCTGGGAGTTCTGGTGGGCCTTGCGCACCGGTGCGCGAGTAGTACTGGCACCGCAAGGCGCACAACGTGACCCGGCCGGCGTGGTGGATCTGATCCGACGCGCCTCGGTCACCACGCTGACGCTGGTGCCATCGCTGCTGGCCATGTTGGCCGAGGTCAGCGGTGATCAGCGACTGCCGAGATCGCTGCGGCGACTACTCGTCATCGGCGAGGCACTGCCCGCCGCGTCCGTCGACCGGATCGGCGCCCGCACCGCCGCCCGCATCGACAACCTGTACGGGCCCACCGAGGCAGCGGTCTCGGTGACCCGATTCCGCACCGAGGCCGGTATCCGCCAGACGGTGGTCCCGATCGGCACACCGGAACCCGGAAACCAGGTCTATGTGCTCGACGACCGACTGCATCCGGTGCCGGCGGGAGTGACCGGTGAGCTGTACCTGAGCGGCGCGCAGCTGGCCCGCGGCTACCACGGCAGGTCCGACCTGAGCGCGGAGCGGTTCGTGGCCAACCCATTCGGCGCATATGGCACCCGGATGTATCGAACCGGCGATATGGTCCGCTGGGGTGCGGACGGCAACCTCGAGTACGTCGAGCGCCGCGACTTTCAGGTGAAGATACGCGGCTACCGAATCGAACTCGCCGAAATCGAGCATGCGCTGCGCGCACGTCCGGCGGTCGCCGAGGCCGTCGTCATCGCCCATCGCGGCGACCTGCTGGTCGGGTATTTCACCGCCACCGAGGCGATCGATCCGAATGCGCTGCGATCCGCCCTGACCGAGACGCTGCCGAGCTACATGGTTCCGTCCGTGCTGATCCAACTGAATGCCCTGCCACTCAACACCAACGGCAAGCTCGACCGGACCGCACTCCCGGAGCCCGAGTTGGGCATACGGGAATTCCGCGCTCCGGAAACAGAGTTGGAGCTGCTGGTCTGCGCCGTCTTCGCCGAAGCGCTGGCGGTCGAGCGAATCGGCATGGACGACAACTTCTTCGAACGCGGCGGCAATTCTCTGCTGGCCACGCGACTGGCGACCCAGCTGAGTATCGCACTCGCCGAACAGATCCCGGTGGTGTGGCTGTTCGCCGCGCCGACACCTGCGGACTTGATCACCCAACTGGAACTGCACCACTGCGGCCGCGGCCGCGTCGACGCGCAAGCCGCCTTCGATGTCCTACTGCCCTTGCGCCCCGGCGGATCTCGCGAACCAGTGTTCTGCATCCACCCCGTCGGCGGTGTCGCGTGGTCGTTCGCGGGCCTGGCCGCACATATTGATTCCGAACGCGGCATCTACGGCATCCAGTCGCCGGTGCTGAATTCGGTGGCGGCGCTGCCGGATTCCATCGAGAACTGGGCGGGACACTATGTCCGCGAAATCCGCGCGGTACAGCCCGAGGGCCCCTACCATCTGCTCGGCTGGTCACTCGGCGGTGTACTCGCACATGCCGTCGCGAACCAATTGCGGGACCAGGGCCAACATGTCGCGCTGCTGGCCATGATGGACAGCCCGCTGCACACAACGGTGGACGGTACGGCAAGCGTTCCGGTGGCGGATCTGCTCGGCGGCCTGCTCGGCGAACAAGCCGAGGATATCGACACCGAACTCGATCGCACCCAGCTCGCCCGCCGTATCGCAGAACTCCCGGAACCGTTCGCATCCTTCGGATTCGACCGGCTCGACCGTCTGCTGGACGCGGGCACGCACGCACTGGAGCTCATCACCCGCTACCGCCCACGGCCCTATAAAGGCAATCTCGTCTACTTCACCGCCGCACTCGACGACCCGACCGGGGCCACCGGCGCGGCCAGCTGGTCCGACGCAGTCGACGGCACCGTGCACAACCACGCCGTTCAGGCCACGCACTGGCGCATGACCTCCGAATCCGCCCTCGCCCGCATCGGCCACGTCCTGACCAATGTCATGGCGCACGCCGAGCGGGCCTGAATGCTCCCACCAGGAAGGCCGATCAATGACCAACCCCTTCGACGACGATGACGCCCAGTTCTACGTCCTGATCAATGCCGAGGGCCAGCACTCCCTGTGGCCGATCTTCGCCGCCGTCCCCGGCGGCTGGACGGTCGCCTACGGCGCGGCCGCGCGCCGGTCCTGCCTGCAATACGTCGAATCCCACTGGCTGGATATGCGTCCGAATTCGCTGATTACCGCGATGCAACCCGATGCCAACTGAATAGGTAGGGCGCGCCGGTTCGTACATCCCCCCTGCCGACCGGTGCGCCCTGCCCCCTCATGCCCGGGTGCGTGCAGTATCGACGACCATCCGGGCCTGCTCGCGCCAATCAGCGACGGCACGACCTCGGAAACCTGACAGCGCGGTATCGAATTGTTTGGCGCGCTTGGTGACAGTGAGGCCGACGTAGGTGTGGCCATTGGTGATCGCGCAGGTCGCCACCGCGCACGCCTCGTCCACCTCGCCCGAGGCGAGCAGGGCGGTGGCGTGTTCGAAGCGGACCAGCGCGGGTTCCATGGTCTCGCTGGGGTCGTAGAGTCCGATAGCTCGCTCGGATGCCAGGGCGGTCTGCTCGGCGCGGCCCAAGCGGGAGTAGCCGATGGCCTGATAGAAAGCGAGCTTCTCCGGGCGGAAGGAAAAGATGCCGATCGAGAGTTGTTCCGCGGGCATATTTTCCAGCGCCTGCTCCGATCTGGAGATGCAGCGGACGAAGCCGTCGAAATTGCCGAGGCTGGCGTGCGCGCGGGCCGCCATTCCCCACAGCCAGGCCGCCGCCGGACCGTGGCCCGGATTTTCTTCGAGACGCGGGGCGAGTAGGTTCAAAACTTCCTTTGGATTATCGCTATAGGTCGGTAAATACGCCAATCCTGCCAGTGCGATGTCCTCGGAATAGCGATCTCCGATGTCCTGGGCGGCATGAATTGCGGTGGTGTACCACAATCGGGCCTGACCGAAATGTCCCTCATTGAACAGAATTTCACCGACCACATTCGCCAGGCGCCCGGCGGTACGGACCAGTCGGATTTGATGATGGGTCGCCTGTCGCTCCGCGAGACAGCCGCGGACCGCCCGGAATTGGTCGAGCGTGCTATGCAGCAACTCGTGCGGCGGGACCTGCACCACGCGGGCGCCGAGCGCCTCGACGGATTGCTCGAGCAGGCCGAGCCGCCGTTCGCTCATCGAACCCGCATCCAGGGTGGCGAGCATCTTCTCCGGTTCGCTCGCGACCATCTCAGCCGCCTGACCGGCCACGCCAGCGCCGATGCAGGCCAATAACAATCGCCTTCTCACGTCGTCATCCTCGACTTCCTTGTCGAGCCCGATGTCCCTACCGAGCTGTATCCGATCGAGCGCCACGCTCGTATCTTCGGTATCGCGGGCCGCCGTCGGGCCCGCGATCGCCCGCTCGAATCGCGCGACGACAACCGAATCGGCCTCCGATAGCACTCGATCGAGCAAACGCCTGCTTGCGGCATGCATCCGGGTTGTCCGGCCGTTCTCCCACAAGATCACGGTGCGCGGGGTGACGCCCACCAGGCGCGCGAACTCATAGCGACTTCGCTTCATCGCCACGCGAAGAGCGAGTACGTCTTCGCCGGTCCAGTCGACCTCAACCATAGGTCCCGCTCCCTTGTACCAGGCTGATTCAATCGAAAATTACTCGCATTTATCGCATTCGGCTCTGTTATCCACCGAATCGCAACGTGCACGCTGAAGCGGTACCCGGCACCGGTTTTGTGCCCCAAACCCTTTCGGGGGTGCCGGCTCTGACGGAGCCCGACGCACGGTCCCGACGCTGTCGGCGATCCACAGCGTTGACGGCGGGTTCCGGTGGGGCCGCCGGTGCTGGGTGCACTTATCTCTTCGGTGGAGGTGAACAATGGACGTTTTGCATTCGGATATGCGGGAATTGTGGCTCGTGCAGAGCCGCGACTGCAATCAAGAGCCGGTGGGACTGACCTATGACCGAGCGCGCTTCATTCTGTCCGTGCACGCCGGGCACGGTGCCCACTGCCGACAGTATCTGGCCGCCTCCGCATACTGCTTCCGGTACGCCGCCGATAAGTAGCCACTACCTTGACGAGGGGCTTGGTGCGGCGCTCGGTTACGCAGCGCCGCAACGGGTTCGAGTGCTCAGTGCTGTGTCCGCTCGGCGAAAATGTTGCGTGCCACGGTGATTCCGTTGAGGGCGGCCGGGAAACCGGCATAACCCGCCATCTGCGTGATGATTTCGACGACCTCGGTCTCGGTACCGCCGACATTCAGCAGGCCGTGGATGTGCACGCCCAGTTGCGGCGCCGCGGTGCCGAGTGCGGTGCACATTGCGACAGTGACCATTTCACGGGTCTTCAGGTCCAGGCCGGGACGCGAGTAGATATCGCCGAAGCAGTACTCGATGATGTAGCGCCCCAGATCCGGTGCGATATCGCGCAGGGATGCGATGACCTGTTCGCCCGCGTGCCCGTCGATCTCGGCGAGTTTGGCGCTCCCGCGCTCGAACCGGTCACCCGTCGGTGCCGGCGCCGGGTCGGCCGGTGTGGGGAGATCGGTACGGGCGTCGAACACTTCGCGCGCCGCACCGAGCCCGTTCAGCGCGGCAGGGAATCCCGCATACACGCTGACATGGATCAGCGTCTCCACGATTTCCTCCCGCGTGCACCCCACATTCAGCGCCCCGTCGATGTGGAACCGCAACTGCGGGGCGGCATTTCCCATCGCAGCCAGCGCCGACACCGTCGCCAACTGCCGCTGCCGCAACGTCAGCCCCGGCCGCGACAGTATGTCGCCATACCCGAATTCGACGGTCAGCCGCCCCAGGTCCGGTGCGATATCCGCGAGACTGTCCAGCACCGCGGGCCGCTCCTGCCCACCGACCTGCCGAAGCAGTTCCAGTCCGCGCTCGAAACGATCATTGCTGCTAGAGGCCTGTGTGTTGGTCATGCCCGAACTCTAAAAGTTGGAGTGTGCTCCAACGCAAGCTTTGACCCGTAGCGACTGTGCTGTGCCTCGGGATCGTGACGCACCGCGGTGTGAAGCCCTAGCTCGGCAAGGCTGTCGCACAGCTGGCGACCTGCTCGCACAAGTCGCAACCTATGTGCGGTGTTCACTCGATGTGCGCGACCTCGATCGCCGCAGGCCAGTCCCGATCTGACGACGATACTCTCGCACGCGCTTGGTCTATGTGGAGAATCGTTAGAAACATCGTGCCCGCTCGTTGCGGCCGTCGTGAACGGGTGATCTTGGAATATATGGGCACGAAATTGGTGCACACCACATCGCCGAAACATCCACTTGAGTGAAGAATAGTCAGTAACATCTTGCGACATCGCAGGGCGCCTGTGCGCGGCTCACGTGGACGTGGCAGGCCGGATGGTCGGGAGATTCAGCATGCGGACCAAGCAGTCGCGACGAACATTCATGAAGAACGCCGCCATGGCCGGGGGTGTCGCCGCCGCCATGACATTGGCGCCTACCGGCGGTCGGGCCGGCGCCCAGCCGGGGCGATCAGTGGCGATCTTCGGTGCGGGTCCCGCAGGCCTGACCGCCGCACACGAACTCGCCGAACGCGGCTTCGCGGTCACGGTGTACGAAAAGCTCGGCACCTTCGGCGGCAAAACCCGCAGCATCTATGCCGACGACCTACCCGGCGAACACGGATTCCGCAGCTTCTTCGGCTTCTATCACAATCTGCCCGATACGCTGCGCCGAATCCCCTTTCCCGGCAACGCGAACGGCGTGTGGGACAACCTGGTCCGCCTCAATGCGGCAATGATCGCGGGCATGGACCGGCACAATCTCACCGTCCCGCTGCCGTTCCCGCTGCCGTTGTCCCAATTCCCCATGACCCCGAAGGGATTCATCGACTCCGTCGCGTCGGTCTTCGAATCGCTGTTCCGGCTGCCGCTGTCCGAGGCGGTCTTCGCCGCGGAGCGCATGGCCGTCTACGTCTCCAGTAGCACCGAGCGCAAGTTGGGGCAGTGGGAGCGGATGACCTGGACCGATTTCGCGCGCCTGGACAACTCGTCTCGGGAATACAACCGCTTCCTCGGCGACGGCTTCATCCGCGAGCTCGTCGCCACCAAATCCCGTAACTGCAGCGCACATTCGATCGGTCTGGTAGGCGAGGAGTACGTGTGGTCGCTGCTGAACCTCAATAACGACAGTGACGGCAAGGGCAATGACCGCGTGCTCAACGGGCCGACCAGCGAGGCGTGGATCAATCCGTGGATCGACTATCTGCGCTCGATCGGCGTGACTTTCGAACTGGGCCAGCGTCTTTCGGGCTTCGACAGCGATGGCGCACACCTCACCTCGGCCACTGTCACCGACCAGGGCGGCGCGCGTCACCGGGTGGAGGCCGACTACTACCTCTCCGCGATCCCGCTCGACAAGTTTCCCGACGTGCTCACCGACGGTATGGCGGCGGCCGATCCGAACCTCGAGCGCATCCGAAACCTGCAGGCCGCCTGGATGGTCGGTATCCAATTCTTCCTGCGCAAACGCGTGGACCTGGCCAATGGCCACGTCGGCTACAACGACGCGCCCTGGGGCCTGACCTCGATCAGCGAGGCCCAATTCTGGCGACGGCCGCTGACCACCTACGGTGACGGTGCGGTCCAGGACGTGCTGTCCGCCATCATCTCCGAATGGGAAGAGCCGGGCACCTTCAACCGCAAGACCGCCAAGCAGTGCACCCCCGAGGAGATCGCCCGCGAAACCTGGGCGCAGATCAAGGCACACGTCAACGACGACGGCGAGATCCAGCTCGCCGACGATATGCTGCACTCCTGGATGATCGACCCGGCCCTCACCGACGCGGGCACGCCCGAAATCGCCTACGACGACGCTATCTTCATCCAGAACCCGGGCTCGTGGTCCGACCGCCCCGACGCCGCTACCGCGATCGACAACCTCTTCCTCGCAGGCGACTGGATCAAGACCGGTATGAATGTCGCCTGTATGGAGGGCGCGAATGAAGGCGGCCGCCTTGCCGCCAACGCCGTCCTGCACGCCTCCGGCTCGTCGGCCGGGCTGGCCACCGTCACACCTCGCTACACCATGCCCCTCTGGGAGCCACTCAAACTAATCGACCGCGAACTCTACAAAGCGGGCCAGCCCAACATGTTCGACCTCATCGACCGTCGCTACCCGATCCGGTAGCCGACCTTCCATCCACAGCGGAACGTTCGTGTGCGTCGACGCCCACCTTCTCGGCCACGCTCGCGACGCGCCAACCTCGGCCCACCAGAACAACACCCACTGCAGCGGCCGCGAATGATGTGCTGCACCACAGCGCCGTGGTGGGTGCGACCGTGATGATTCGCCGCCGGTGACGGTCGCTGTGGCGGCCTTTCGTAGGCTCGCGCCATGCGCGTACTTGTCACGGGAGCGGCGGGTTACCTCGGCAGAGCTGTCGTTTCGGCCTTGACCGAGGCCGGGCACGAGGCTGTCGGCATGGTGCGCGCGCAGCGACCGGACATCGTGCATGCCAGCGCGATTCGCATTGCCGACTTGCTCGACCCGATCGCACTTCGACGGGCTGTCGACGGCGTGGATGCGGTGTGTCATCTGGCCGGGCTGACCCGGGTGCGGGAGTCGATGACCGACCCCCTCCGGTACTTCGGAGTCAATACCGTCGGGACCATCACCCTGCTCGATGCCATGGCGGCCGTCGAGGTGCCCCGGCTCGTATTCGCCTCGACCGGCGCGATCTACGGCGATGTGAGCGGCCGACCGATCACCGAGGATCTGTCCGATAGCCCGCCGCACCCCTACGCAAGCAGCAAGCTGGCGGCCGAATCAGCCGTCGAAGCGCACCATGGCGCCACTGTCGTTCTTCGGCTGACGAATGTGGCGGGCGGTCGCGATCCGGACCCCACCCGACTCATCCCGAGGGTGCTCGGCGCTGCGGCACGGAATGAACCGTTGGAGGTCAACGGTGACGGCACGACGGTCCGCGACTATGTGCACGTGGCCGATGCCGCGAATGCGTTCGTGGCCGGGCTCGAACACCTGCCACCGCCGGGCGCGACCGAGCGATATGTCATCGGTAGCGGTCGGGGCACGAGCGTCCGCCAGGTGGTTGCCGCTGTCGAAAATGTATCGGGACGACGTGTGGCGCTCACTCATCGCCCCGCGGTGCCGGAGCCGAGTTCGCTGGTCGCTGATCCAGCCAAGGCGCTGCACCAATTAGGTTGGGTACCAAAGCATTCCGATATCGCGGCGATCGTCGACCAGATGTGGCACGCCTACTCCGGCTAAGTCTTGTCTCGAAGTGGCGGGCGTCCGTCGAGCCGAGGCGAATGGTGGTACTGCTCGACTGTCCGCAATCGTGTTTCGACTCGGCTCGACGTCTCGGAGCACGTTCTTGCGGATGTGGCGCAGATCGGCCATCGGTTCGTTGGTGTCGCTGTGGTGGGTGGCCTGGATTGCCGCATTGCTCGTCATCGAACGCTCCTGCCATCAAACCGGCCGATAGTAGGCTGGCCATCAGTTATGTTACTGAAGATTCTCAACGATACGAGCAAAGTATAGCTGGTTGTACTGGGTTCTCTCTTGAGATTCATCGAACTAAGTGTTCTCAAGTTCTTCCGTATCCGAAGGAATTGTGCGTAACATACGCACTCATACCCGACCGATCGCAGCGTGATCGGCCGCACTCGCACCGCAGCGATGCCTCGCCCGGCGCGTGTCCGGCTGTGCCGCTCAGGCGGCGGGGGAAAGGACATAGGCGCATGCTCAAGAAGCTGGATCGAATATTCAGCTACGAGATGAAGGTCTCCGAATTCCTCGGCACCATCATCATTCTCGCCATTCCATACGGGCTCGTCGGACTCATCTGGACGCTGACCCACACCAGCCATTTGCACCGCATGCAAGGCATCGACGTGGTCATATCCTTCCTCGGCTCGATCGTGTGCTGGCCGGTGCTCACCTTCTCGAATGTGTGCATGACCTGATGATGATCTTGGTCTGGCTCATCGACATCTTGGTGATCGGCGTCAAGATCCTCGGGGGGCGCATGAAAGTCAATCCGGTGCTGCGGATCGGGCTCTGGCTCGCAGTGCTCAGCACCGCCGTCGCCGGTATCGCCGTGGTCGGGTATCTCCTCGTCCTGCTGCAGCATCAACTCAGCGAGTCGGCATGAGCACCCGGGCCACTGAAAGTTCCACTGAGCCAACAGATCTAGAGCGGGCCGTGGAGGACCTGAAGGGACTGTGGCAACGGCATCCACAGCGCTCGTTGGAAACCTTGGGTCGCCAGGTTCGGCTCATGCGCGATGCTTTCGTCGAGATGCTGCGCGCGATGTTTGTGCGCCGCTTCCCATTCCACGAGTTCATCAAGCAGTGCGCTTTCATGGCAAGCGTTTCCGCGGCGCCGACGGTATTCGTCGCGATTCCGGTGGCGGTTGTCGTCTCGATCCAGGTCGGTGCGCTGGTGAATCAGGTTGGCGCGACGAGCTTTATCGGCGCGGTCAGTGGTTTGGGCATCATCCGCCAGGGTGCGCCACTTGTCACTTCGCTGATGATCGCGGGTGCGGTCGGTTCGGCCATCTGCGCCGATCTCGGCTCTCGCACCATTCGCGAGGAGATCGACGCGATGATGGTGATGGGTGTCGATCCGGTGCGCCGACTGGTCGCGCCGCGACTGCTGGCCGCGATTCTGGTCAGCATCCTGCTGTGCGGATTCGTGGTCTTCGTCGGCTTCGCCACCGGCTATATGTTCAACGTGTACGCCCAGGGCGGTACGGCGGGTTCGTTCATCAGTACCTTCGCCTCCTTCGCGGTGGCGAACGACCTGGTAATCGCCCTGGTCAAGGCCGCCATCTTCGGTGCGCTCACCGCGATCATCGCCTGCGATATCGGACTGCACACCAAGGGTGGTCCGGGTGGGGTCGCCAACTCTGTGAACGCGGCGGTGGTCAATTCGGCGCTGATGCTGTTCGCGACGAACATCATCATCACCCAGATCTACAACACGCTCTTCCCGGCGAAGGTGATCTGAGATGGGCACCCGATACACCCCGCCCGCGCTGCAGCCGTTTCGCGCGGTGGGAGCGGTGGCCGGCGTGCCGCTGCAGGCCAACCGGAGACTCGGCCACCAGGCGATCACCTTCGGCCAGGCGGTGGCGGCAATTCCGTTCGTGCTCAGGCACTATCGCAAGGAAGTGCTGCGGCTGACCGCCGATGTGGGCTGGGGCAATGGTTCGCTCATTGTCGGCGGCGGCACGGTCGGTGTGGTCATCATCCTGTGCGGATTCGGCGGGATCACTGTCGGCATGGAGTCCTACACCGCGCTGAATCTGCTGACTATGAATCCGCTGACCGGCGCGATCTCCGGTTTCGCGACGACGCGCGAAATCGGCCCGATCCTTGCGACGTTGGCCTTCGCCATCCAGGCGGGCTGCCGATTCACCGCGCAGCTGGGGGCGATGCGGATAGCAGAGGAGATCGACGCGCTGGAATCCATTGCCATCCGGCCACTTCCATATCTGGTCACCACGCGGATGATTGCCGCAACGCTGACCATCGTCCCGCTCTACAGCGTCGGCCTCGCCGTCGCGTACCTGATGACGAAGCTGGCCGTGCTATTCCTCGGCGGCACCTCCGCTGGCACCTACGACCACTACTTCTTCCAGTTCCTCAACGGTATCGATGTCTTGTTCTCGATCGTCAAAGTCGTGGTTTTCGTACTCATTTCGACTTTCATCCAGTGCTACTACGGCTATATCGCCACCGGTGGTCCGGAAGGCGTCGGCCACGCGGCCGGCCGCGCGATCAAGATGGTGATCGTCGTCATGGTGTTCGTGAATCTGTTTCTGACCCTTGCGATCTGGGGTATCGACCCCGGATTCCGGATTTCGGGGTAGGTGGCGATGCTGCTCGATCCAAGTGGACGTGGACCCACCGCACGTCAACTCACGCTCGCCGGAATCGCCATGACCATGGCGGCCGCATTACTGCTGTACCTGCTCGGACTGCGCTATACCGGCTATTTTCAGGACAAGGTCTCGGTCGTCGCCGTGCTCACCAGCACCGGTGATGGGCTGCCGACTCATGCCGATGTGAAGTTCCGCGGCATGGTCGTCGGTACGGTTGCCGGGGTCGATGTAGTCGCCAAGGGTAAACGTCAGGATGCCGCACTAGATCTGAAACCGGCTGTGGCTGGCCTGATTCCGGCGAATGTCACGGCGCGGGTGATCCCCGACAATATCTTCGGCGTCACCGCCATCGAACTCGTCGACAACGGGCACGCCACCGAAACCCTGCGCGCGGGCGCCCGAATTCCCGAGGACACCAGCGAAGGCACTACGCAGTTGCAGACCACGCTCAGTGTGCTGCGCGATGTGCTCGACCATATTCAGCCGGAGAAGCTGGGCCGCGTGCTCGCAACACTCGCCGATGCCCTCGATCCCGCCGCACGGGTGCCGGGTTCCACCATCGAACGCCTCGATACCTGGCTCACCCAGGTGCACGCGATTCCCGGTATCGGCGATCTGCTCGGCAACCTCGGCCGGGCCGTGACGGCGCTGAGCGTTTCGGCGCCAGAGCTGGTCGGTGTGCTGTCGGATTCGGTGACCACCGCACGCACGCTCACCGAGCGGCGCGACAATCTGGTCGCACTGCTGACCAATGCCAGCGGCGCGGTCGACTCGGTCAATTCACTATTCGCGCGGAATCCGGACGCCGGGAAGGACTTGGTCGTCGGGTTGGACGGCCTGTTCGGCGGTCTGGCCAGGGATCCGCAGGCCATCCCGGATACCGCCGCCAACTTCAATGCCGCGCTGCAGCGAGTGCGCACGACCTTCGGATTCGGACCGAGCCGACAGATGGTGTGGAAGATGGATGTCAGCTTCACTCCGTTCCAGCAGTACACGGCCAAGGACTGTCCGCATTACGGCACAATGGCCGGTCCGCGGTGCGGGGGCGGTACGGTGCCGGATGTCGCACCACCGCAGGAGTTTCCGCCGCAGCTGATGCCGCAGCGGTTGGCAGCCGCGGGGCCAGCGCCAGCGCCTGCGGCTCCGGCGCAGGGGTTACCGAGCGTTCCGGGACTGCCGAGCGTTCCGGGGCTGCCGAGCGTTCCGGGACTGCCGAGCGTTCCGGGGCTGCCGAGCGTTCCGGGCATCACCGCGCCAGCCGCTGCGACGGATCAATCTACCCAGCCGCATTCGGATCTGCGCGGACTCGATGCCGCCGCCGCGATCGTCGGCGGTCGGCCGACCACGGCGCAGTACCTGCTTTTGGCTCCGGTACTGGCCGGTGGTTCGGTGACCGTCTACGACACCGCACCGAACGAAGGGCGGTGAGTACATGAAGTCAGGGAAGGCACTGGTCGGATTCAGTCTGTTCGCCGTGGTCGCGGTGCTGTTGACCTACACGATCTGGTCGACGCTGCAACGTTCGGTAACCGGCGATACCGATTCGTACTCGGCCACCTTCACCGATGTGCTGGGCCTTCGTATCGGCGATGACATCCGGATGGCGGGTGTAAGGGTCGGGCGCGTCGACGCCATAGATTTCGACGGCGACTACAAGGCGCGCGTGGACTTCCGAATCCAGCACAATCAGCGACTGACCACGACGACGAAAGCCCTTGTGCGCTATCATAATCTGATCGGCCAGCGCTATATCGCCCTGGTTCCCGGCAAGGACGAGGGCGCGTGGCTGACTGCCGGATCCGCGATTCCCTTGGAGCGCACCGAACCGTCGTTCGATGTGTCATCGCTGCTGTCGGGTTTCGAACCACTGTTCAGTGTGCTGCAACCGGATCAGGTCAATTCGCTGTCGGAGACCCTGATCCAGGCCTTGCAAGGCAACAATGCCTCGCTGAGTGCCCTGATCACCCAAGCCGCCGAACTCGCCGGCACCTTCGGTCAGCGCGACAGGATTCTCGGCGATGTCATCGGCAATCTCAGCAGTGTGATCGCGGGCCTGGCTCATCGCAGCGGCGAATTGGAAACCCTTATCACGCAGGCGCGTTCGCTGGTGGAATCGCTCTACGCACAGGGTGAATCGCTGAAGTCGTCGGTCGATACGGTGGCGAGATCCACCGATTCGCTGGCGGCTCTGATCAATCAGGTGAAACCGAATCTGGCTCGGGCGCAGAACGATGCGTCCAGCGGTGTCGCGCTGCTGATCCTCAACGGCGCGTCCTTGGATCAGGCGGCGGTCGAGCTGCCGACCGTCCTCAATGGTCTCGCCCGATTCACCAGTTACGGCGCGTATGCCAATGCCTATATCTGCTCGCTGGACGTCTCGCTATGGGGCGTGCTGCTGCCACCCGGGCTGTTCTCACAGGTGGGCGGCAATTCTCATTCGGAGGTCTGCCGATGACGGCATTGATGCGCCCGGTGCGCAATCGCCTGTTGTGGCTGGGACTGCTCGCGGCCGGTTCGGTCGTTGTGCTGCTGGTCGGCTCGAGTGCGTTATCGCAGGCGCATTTGGGCGAAAAGACAATTCACGCGGAATTCGCGCAGGCAGCGGGTCTGCGATCGGGAGCATCGGTGGATGTCTCCGGCATCGAGGTCGGCTCCGTTGGTGCCGTACGACTCGACGGTGCGAAGGTCGTCGTGGATCTGAAGGTGCGCAAGGATCTTCGACTCGGCCCGGATGCCTCGGCCGCCATCAAGATGACGACAATTCTCGGCAAGCTGCACATCGAGTTGCTGCCCGGAAATGGAAAAGGACTGCCGGACAATCGAATTCCGCTGAAGCAGACTTCGGTGCCCTACAACCTCGGCAAGGTCATCCGGGATCCGAACTACAAATCGTCCTTCGAGCGTATCGAACGCCTGGATCCGGCGAAGCTGCGGCAGTCACTGGATGTGCTCAGCCAGCAGATGGGTGACTCCCCGCAGCTCACCGTCGAGGCGCTGAACTGCATCGGCGCGCTGGCCAAGGTGATCAATGATCGCCGCGACGAGGTGGACACCCTGCTGAAGAGCATGGATCAAGTGGCCCAGCTGGCC
Organism: Nocardia sp. NPDC049737; assembly: GCF_040674755.1. Taxonomy (NCBI): domain Bacteria; kingdom Bacillati; phylum Actinomycetota; class Actinomycetes; order Mycobacteriales; family Nocardiaceae; genus Nocardia; species Nocardia sp. NPDC049737. Next base: position 61,975 of record NZ_JBFANH010000003.1, read on the forward strand.
TCCGACAACCGCAATAGCGTGCTGCTGCTGCTCACCCGAGGCGAGGCCATCGGCAATGCTGTCGCACTGCGGCAGAATCTGCTCGAGCAATTGCTCGACAATGTCGCGAGCCTGTCGCGGCTGCTGCAGGAGATGGGCCTGGAGAACCAGGATCAACTCGGTCCGCTCATCCACAATCTGAACACCATGTCCGAGGGGCTGGAAAAGAACCGGGACAACCTCGATTCGCTCTACGAGATCATGCCGGTCGCATTGCGGCAGTTCAACAATGCCCTCGGCAATGGCCCCTACGGCGATGTGTGGGCGCCATGGGTATTCCCGGACAACTGGCTCTGCTTCGCCCAAGCCGTACAGGGGTGCAATTGATGAAGATGGGTACTTTGCTGAAATCGGCGGTGCTCGGCCTGGCAGTGATGGTGGCGACCGGTTGTTCGCTGCTGCCCGACAGCCTCACCGCACTGCCCGATCAGTACCTCGGCGAACACCTGCAGATCAGTGCCGATTTCGAGAATGTCGCCGGCCTGTACCCGGGCAATGACGTTGCGGTGCTCGGTGTTCCGGTCGGCCGGGTCGATACCGTGATCCCCAAGGGCAGCTATGTCGAAGTCACCATGTCCATCGATAAGGGCGTGCGCATTCCGGCCGACGCCATGGCGGCGCTGATCTCACCGCAGCTGATCACCAATCGGCATGTGGAACTCGCCCCAGCCTATGAAGGCAATGGTCCGGTGCTGACCGACGGCCAGCACATTCCGCTCGCCCGGACCCGCACCCCGGTCGAACTCGACCGCATCCTGGAAACCTTCGATCAACTCGGCGCGGCCTTGAAGGGCGACAACGAAACCGGACCGATGGCCAGCCGGGTGCTGTTCCCGCTGCTCAATGGCAATGGCGACAAGCTGCGCGAAACGTTGGACGATCTGTCGTCGGCATTCGAGGTCACCCTCGCCAATGGCGACCAGATCTCCAATACCATCGTCAAACTCAATGAGATCACCGAGATAATTGCCCAGAACGACCAGACGGTGCGGGATTTCAGCGGTCGGCTCACCGAACTCGTGCAACTTATGGGGAAGCAGGCGCCGGGTTTGCAGGCGGTGATCACTCAGCTCAACGACTTCGTCACCAATACCTCGACCGTGGTCGGCCAGAACCGCGAACAACTGCTCGGTGCGCTCACCCGATTCACGACATTGACCGCCCAGATGCGGGCCAATGCCCGCGGGCTCACCGAAATCACCGATGTGACGCCGCTGTTCTTCCAGAACTTCTCGAACGCCGTGAGCCGTGAGAACAGGGCGCTGCGCCTGCACGGTCTGCTGGACAAGGCGGTGCTGGACGGTGAAGCGCTTTCGTTGTTCTGTGAGCGCATCCAGCTACGCCTCGACGGCTGCCGCACCGGGAAGATCCAGGACTTCGGCCCTGACTTCGGGTTGACCGCCGCGTTGCTCGGAATCACCAAATGAGGCCGGCACGTGCGGTTTTCGCCGCGGCGATTGTTGTTCTCGCCGCTGCGGGATGTGCCGTGACGGTCGATAATGTGCCGCTGCCCAAGCCGGGGATCGGTGGGCCGGGTTATGAGCTGCACGCCGTCTTCGAGGACGCACTCAACCTGCCCGCGAATGCACACGTGAAGATCGGCGGCACCGAAATCGGCATGGTCGCCAAGATCAGCACCACGAACTTTCTCGCCGATGTGGAATTGCGGATCCGGCAGGATATTCAGTTGCCCCGCGGCACCACCGCCGAACTGCGCCAGGCCACCCCGCTCGGTGACATGTTCGTCGCCATGACCCTGCCCGCCGAGCAGGAAAGCGCCGAGATGCTGCGTCCCGGCGACACCATCGCACCCGACCACACCGGCACCGGTGCGTCGGTCGAACAGTTGATGATGTCGATCTCCATGCTGCTCAACGGCGGTGGACTCAATCAGGTTGCTCGGATAACCACCGAGATGAATTCGATGTTCGCTGGTCGGGCACCGCAGCTCGCACATCTGATCACCGAAATGACCGATGTACTCGCGGCACTCAACGCACGCACCGCCGATGTCGACAGCGTGCTGTCCGGGCTGAATGTGCTCACCGGCGAATTAGCCAGGCGCAAGGTGGAATTGGGTGCCGCTGCGGATACCTTTCCGCCGCTGATCGGATTGGTCGCCGAAAACAACAGAAGTATCGCCGAACTCGTCGCCAAGGTCTCGGTCACCATGTCCGCGCTCGGTGATTTCACCGACACCACCGGCCCGGAGTTCCTGAGCCTGTTCGACAGCATCCAGCGGCTGATGTCCGGCTTCACCCAGATGGGCGACAATCTGGCGGGCACGCTCGACGGTCTGCACGCCATCTATCCCGATGTCATGGCCAGCTACGACGGACCGGTGCTTGCGGTCGCCGCCACGGTCTCCTATCTCGATATCGGTGCCCTCACCGACCCGAAGGGCAGCCGCTGGCCGAAAATCGGCGATGTACCGGCGTTTGTCGGCAGTCTGGCCGAGGTGATCCAGAAGGTCATCGGTCGGTTGCAGGGCGGTGCACGATGAATATTCCACTGTGGCACTGGCTGGTTCGGCATCGGATCGCGGTGGCCAATATCGGGCTGATCGTCGTGCTGATTCTCGGCATGTCCTATCTCGGTGCGGCCGTACTGCGGATCAACCCGCTGCCGAGCACCTACCGGGTCCGGGTCGAGCTGAAGGGTTCCGGTGGACTCGCGGCGAACAATGACGTCACTTTCCGAGGCAGTCGGGTCGGCAAGGTAGTCGACGTTCGGGTATCCGGTGACGGTGTGGCCGCCATCGCCGAAATCAACGACACCGCACGGATTCCGGTGGGCGGCAGCGTCGCTGTCGGCAGACTCTCGGCGGCCGGCGAGCAGTACCTCGACTTCCGACCCGACTCCGATAGCGGTCCGTATCTGTCCGACGGTTCGATCGTCGACCGGTCGGCGACGAGCACACCGGTGACGGTGCAAGCGGTGCTCACGAATATGAGTGGGCTGATCGGCGGAATGAATCCGACGCGACTCAATGTGATCATCGATGAACTCGACAAGGCGCTGGCCGGTGGTCCGGATCGGTTGCGCAATATGGTCGCCGGAATCAGCCGGGCAATGTCGGGCCTGACCGATCTGCTGCCGCAGACCCAGCGGCTGATCCAGAACCTTCAGGTGATCGCCGAAACCACCACCCACGCCCAACCGGATCTGACCACGCTCACCACCGGCTCGAGCGCACTGTTCCAGCAGCTGACCGTGGCCGATCAGGAAGTGCGCGAATTCCTCGAACTCGGGCCGGACCAATTGGCCACCCTCGGCGGCATCGTGCACGACACGCAGGACCCGATGACCAATCTGATCACCAACTTCGTCGCCATCACCAAGGCGGCCAAGCTGCGTCAACCGGCCATCGAAGCGCTGTTCCCGGCATTGCGCGAGGGTTCGCAGGCCATCGGAATTCCGGCGCACGACAACGCCTTCAACACAATGGTCGATCCGTGGCCGCGGCCGACCTGTGATTACGACACGATCCCCGTGGTGCCGACCGACAAGACCGTCGATACCAGGGTGCGGCTCTACAACTACTGCGTCACCACCAATCCCGCACTGCAGGTACGCGGTTCGGCGAATGCGCCGCGCCCGAATGTGCCGGACAACGGTTCCGGTCCGCCACCCGGCGTCACCGGCAATGAACTCTCCCGACCCGCACCTGGCAGATAGGAACGAGAAGCTATGAGCGAGCCAACCATCGATACAGCCGATAACGAAATCGAGAATGCGCAGGCCGAGGTGCCGGAGGCTACCGTCTCGCTCGGCAAGGATATCGACGCGGATGCGGCGTCGAATGTTGACGCCACGCCAGATGTGGGTTCGAAAGTGCCTGCAGCCAAACGGTTCGGATTTCTCCGCACGCCCAACAATCGCACCGCGATCGGCTACCGCGCTGCCGCCGCACTACTGCTCGTCGCCGCAGTAGCCTCCACGGTGTTCTACTACCTCCAGAACAAGGACAACAGGGCCATTGTCACCGCCCACGAGGACGCCCGCCTCGCTGCCTGCCAATACGCCCCTGTACTCGCCGACTACGACGCCAAGAATCTCGACAAATACTTCGCCGCAGTGCTCGACGGCGCCACCGGTGACTGGAAGAAGCAATTCGACAGCACCAGCAAAGAATTGCGTGATGTGCTCACCCAGGGCGAGGTGATCTCGAAGGTCAACGACGTCCAGTGCGCAATCAAATCCGGCGACACGAATTCCGCCGAGGCGATCGTGGTAATCGGCCAAACCATCACCAGCATGGGCACCCAGGGCAAGCCGGCCCCCGGTCAACTGTCCATGGTAATGCGCCTGGAAAAGGTGGACGGGCGCTGGCTGGTCAACAAGGTGAACTCACCCCTTGCCACGCCGCCACGCTCCTAACCCGGGTATGGCGGGAGGCCCGACGCCGAAACCATACCGATCGTTCAGTACCTGGTCGATCCGGCGACTGCGCGCCCCACCTGGGCAAATCAGACCGACCTGGACAGCCGGGGCGGTCGAGGTTGTCGATACCATGGCGGCATGAGTGTCGACAATCGCCGTACGGCGCGCAAGGCGGTCAGCGGCGACTCGGCACCGCGGGAGATTCGGCGTAGGCCGAAGAATCGGCGGGCCCAGATCGCGGCGGCGTCGGCGGCCGCGTTCGGCGCGCTGGGCTATCACGGTGTGAGCATGGAGGACATCGCGTCCGGGCTCGGGATCAGTTCGGCGGCGCTGTATCGGCACTATCCGAGCAAGTACGCGCTGTTCCGGGAGGAGTTACTGCGGGTGGGCCGGGCCATGACGGAGTCGGTCGAGCTGCCGGAGGCGGCGGGCCGGGGGATGGCAGCCGACGGAGTCGGCGGGGTGGGTGAACGCTGGACGTCGGAGCGACGGCTGCGTCAGGTCCTCGACGCCCTGATCGCGGTCACGATCGAGAATCGGCCGACGGTCACCCTGGTGCGGTGGGAGGGTCGCTATCTCGAGCCGGAGGATCTGACGGTCCTCACCGACCAGCAGCTCGCCGTCGTCGGCGCGATCGGTGTGCAATTGGCCGCATTGCGACCGGAGCTCGCCGAGGACGAGCTGCGGGTGCTGCGCGCCGCCCTGCTCAGCGTGATCACCAGCATCGCCGATCACCATGCCAGTCTGCCCGCTAAATCCCTTGCCCGACTGCTGAATTCGGCCTGCTGGTCGATTGTGCCCGCCGAGCTGCCAGCGCTGGAAGCCGATGCCGAACTGCCGGTGGCAGCGGAGATTCCGGATTCGTTCAAACATGAGCTGTTGCTGCGCAAGGCCGTCGAACTTTTCCATGATCGCGGCTACCCGAATGTCAGCGTCGAGGAAATCGCCACTGCTGCAGGACTTTCCGCCGCTTCGGCGGTGTATCGGTTCTATCGCGGCAAGAGTGATCTGCTCGCGGCCGCGTTCCGACGCGCCGCCGACCGGGTTTCCGGTGCGATCGGCCCGGCGGTAGCGGCGGCGGCCGACGCCGAAGAGGCACTGACCACATTGATCGAACAGTACATCGAGGGCTCGTTCTCCGAGCGCGCGTTGACCTTCGTGTATTACACAGAGTTCCAGCATGTTCCGAGCGATGAGCGCACGGTGCTGCGGAATATCCAGCGGCTCAGCGTCGAAGAGTGGGCGCGGCTGCTGCGTGATGTCCGACCGGAGCTTTCACCCGCCGAGGCCCGCTTCCTGATCCACGCCGCCTTCGCGTTGGTGGTCGATTTGGGGCGCAACTTCAGTGCCGAACCAATCGCTTCCCCGGCCCGGGTTCGATTGCTCATGCAGATGGTTCTGTTCGGCCGCCCGGCCCGCTCGTAGTCCGCGCCCCGCGTCAGCTCGATATGCTGCCCGCCGCTTTTGCCGAGTATGTTAGTGAGTATTCTACACAGGTATCGCGGAGTGACGCCATGTAAGAGCATATTTTTGTGATCCTTTATTCAATACGATTTCAGCACTGGGAAGAGACGCCGAGCAAGCGTCCGGTTGGGCTAACATCGCGGGATGGATGCCGAGGATCGTCGCGCGCCGGAGGACGCGACCGCAGGCCGCGCCGCGCAATCGCGGGAGGTGCGCCGCCGCCCGCGCAACCGACGGGCGCAGATCGCCGCCGCCTCTGCCGAGGCCTTCGGCGCATTCGGCTACCACGGCGTGAGCATGGAGGATATAGCCTCGCGCCTCGATATCAGCTCTACCGCACTGTATCGGCACTATCCGAGCAAATACGCCCTGTTCCGCGAGGAGGCGCTGCGGCTGGCCGGGCTGAGCACCGAGGCCGTGCGCCTGCCCGAACAACTGCGTGACCGGCCGGCCGCCGAACGCCTCGACCACATCCTCGATGCCCTGATCACGGCCTCCATCGCGAATCGCCGCAGCGCCGCACTGCTGCGCTGGCAGAACCGGTATCTGGAGGATCCCGATCGCCAGACCCTCATCGATCACCTGATCACCACCGATGCAGTGGCCCGCGAACTGCTGGCCGAGACCCGACCCGAACTGCCCGACCGTGATCGGGCGGTGCTCTCGGCCGCCGCGATGAGCGTGATCGGCAGCATCTCCGATCACCATGTCGCAGTGCCGGTGCGCGCGCTGGCGGCACTGCTGCGCTCGGCCTGTCATGCGGTGACCGCTTGTGATCTGCCCACACCCGGCGACGACACCGAATCCCTTGGCGCGAAGGAGGTTCCGTTCACCTTCAAACACGAGCTGTTGTTGGTGCGGGCCATCGAGCTCTTTCATGAGCACGGGTATCCCAATGTGAGCGTGGAGGATATCGCCAATGCCGCGGGCATGCCCGCCTCGTCAGCGGTGTACCGCTTCTACCGCAGCAAGGGCGATCTGCTCGCAGCCGCGTTTCGCCGTGCGGCGGACCGGGTTTCGGCGGCCATCGGACCTGCCATCGCCGCATCGGATACCCCGGAACAGGCACTGAGCACTCTGATCGAGCTGTACGTGCAGGGCTCGTTCGCCGAGCGCGAGCTGACCTTCGTGTACTACGCGGAGATCAGCAATGTGCCGCCGGAGGTTCGCACCGTACTGCGAAATATCCAGCGGCTCAACGTAGAAGAGTGGGCCAAGCTGCTCATCGGAGTCCGGCCGGAGCTATCCGCGGCCGAGGCGCGTGTGCTGGTGCACGCCGCACTGGCACTGGTGGTCGACCTCGGGCAGTGGCTCGGACCGGAAAACCCGCTGTGCTCGCAGCAGCGAGTTGCGCACCTCATGCGGGTCATCCTCTTCGGCCGCTAGGTTTGCGACAACGCGTCCACGACCGGGCGTTGCGATCGTCCGCCGGTTCAGTTCTCGGCAGTAGGACGACGGGCTAATACGGGGAGACCGTCATGGAGGTAGGCGATGCGGTTGCTGTCCGTAGCTTTTAAGGCAGCGCTGAACGACAATGCCCCTGATTGCTCGAAAGCAACCGGGGGCTGTGGTCTATGTCGGACTTGTCAGAGTCCGAGAGTCGCGAGCATCCAGTCGGTTGCCGCTTCGCGGTCGTTCCCGGGAATAGCGCGGGTGGCGTAGTGCGGCTTGCTGACCCAACGGCGAGAACCCGGGCCGGTCATCGGTCGCACGACCCAGCGGCCGAACTCTCGGCGAACGCCTTGGTACCCGCCGCCCGCGTCCTGCGGATGTAGCTTCCGCCGACGCGGCAATTCCAGCGACAGCGCACGCACCAAACCGGCTACCCGCTCGCGCGTGCTGACTGGGCCGATGTACTCGGCGTAACGGCGTCCATTCGGCAGATCCATGTCATCCCCTTCTATCCGCATTCGGCCGCTGTGACGACCCGTGAATCGGAGACGGTTTCGATTGGCCCGTATTGTTTGCCCTGGATGGTACCGCTCACCGACGAGACGATCCGCCAGTATCCGGCCGAACAAGGCGCGCTGGCCGTGTAGGTCTGGCGGGTCCACGGTACAAGGCTGGTTCGGATGTGCTCACCCACGGAATCCCAGCCACCAGACGAATTGCGGCGCTGCAAGCTCAGGTAGTAGTTATGCGTAAGACCAGGATCGCCATCGGCAGGGAGATCGCATTTTGCCCAGCCGTAGCCTTCGATCTTGGGCGGCAAAACCGTCGGTGTGGTCCAAGGGCTGAAGCCGTTGTCACATATGGTCTTCTTCGCCTCTGTGACCCATGGTTGGCTCGGATCGGCGCTCGCGACGTCGCCGGAAATCAGCGTCGCACCGAGCAATGCGGCGATGACGCTTAGTCGAGAAATGTTGTACTGCAAGGACTTTCCCCTATCGCGCAAACTTCTCTATCGATAACGCTGGTCGGCTGGATCGTGATTGCATCGGCTTTGTCTAGGTCGGTGTCCGGGTCCGATATCCAGCCGTCCTCAACCCCGCTCAGCGAGCCGTCCGCAGCCTGGTAGATCGGGTCGCTATCGATCGGAGCAATGGCGAGCTTCTGAATAGTCTCTTCATGGAACTGCGCGAACAACGCCCGTACCGAAGGAGCTATCTCCCGTGAACGAGACGGAACGAGACGGAACGAGATCGGACGGCATTTTCACGCCCCCAATGGATTTGGAAGATCCCTTGTACTGAGCAGCACGGCCCAGTAGTCATCGCGCAGGATGTTCCACAGGTCTTCGTGCTCTGGAAGCATCTCCCGGGCATCGGCCAAATCCGGATACCCGTCGAACATGATCGTTCCGGGTTGCGCTCCGTAGAGCGGTGTCTTAGACGGCACTCGGTAAGCGGTGAAATGCTCAGTAGGAAACTGCACACGCAGGACACGCGGCATACGCGCTACCAACTGCCACACCGCGACCTTGTGACCGTCCTCGGTTTGCGCGGTCCGCAACTCAACTCGACGCATCACGCCTCCCTGTTGGTGCGCCCGGTGCCGGGGACTCCGAACCCCGGCACCGGGACGATTCATCAGGGTCGGTCTGGTAACTCCACTGATTGACCGCAACGACGAACAGTTCGATCACTTCGGCGGGAGGCGGTTGCCACCAGCCTTGACGCTCGGGCCGTGGTAGGCCGACGAACGGGTTTCGCTGCGGCAGAACACAATCAGGCTGTGACCGTCGTTTGTTCAACACGGGTGCTCTCCTCCGCTCGGCCGCATCCTGGTAGGCACCCCGTGACCGGCTGGCGTCACATGTCACGGGGCCGACTCCGACGCTACGAACGACTGACCGGCGGACACCAGAATTGTGCCAATACTTGCCAATGTCTGTGCGATTTGGGTGCATGCTGTCATGGGAGAAGGGAACATGGTCGAATGTGCTGCAAAGAGCAGCACACTTATAGACAGGAGTTGCGGCCATGCGCTTGCGTTACCTCGGCAAGGGTGGATCGAATCATGACGGCTGTCCGACGCTGTTCGCCACCGACGAAGGCTCGTACGTCGTCCTCGGATGGCGGACCGATCAGGCGGAAACTGTGGAGATCCCGCACCTTTTGGTCGGGTTCGCTGAACCTCGCACATACATCGGGGCACCGATGAGGGATACCGGACGCGGCACCTTCACTCTGTCCGGCCGACTGGTCACCGACCAGGAGACGCTGGATCAGATGACCATGGAAGACTACGAAACAGCTATCGAGGTTCCGAAGGCAGAAAGGATCTATTTTGGAATTCCGGCCGACTCGTGAAATTCTGACGGAATCCAGACACGAAGCATTCCATTTGGAGGTCCGGGACTCGTACGGAGTGCCATCGGAAGACGAGCCTTTCCAAAAGTTCTTGACCAATGAGCCATTCGATTATCGGAAATGGTACGAGGGCTGGTCTAATTTCGTTCAGGAACTTGTGACACGCGGGGTATCGTTCAAACGGGTTCGCGTAGTCACTGTTCCGCACAGCGACTACCAGCGCTGGTCGCTCACGATGGCAGCGTTCAACGTGGAAGCTGGCGAGGAGATTCGTTATCTTCCCCGTCATCTTGCCGGGGAAGTACCAAAAGATGATTGGTGGTTGGTCGACTACCAAACTGTGGCATTCAACCTTTCCGATATGGACGGCCGCGCGGTTGGCGGGTCGGCGGTAACCGACGATCCGGCGATTGTCTCGTACTGTCGGGGTGTCCGGGATCGACTCTGGAATTCGGCGACGCCGTACGACGAGTATGCGCGGGTGATTTCTATCCAGTGACCAGCTCAGTTCAGGAAGCGCGGGAAGCTCTCGGTAAACGTCTACGGGAAATTCGGCGACGCGCCGGAATGTCCGGCCGGGAGCTCGCCCGCCTCGAGGGCTGGCACGAGTCGAAGGTCAGCAAGTACGAGTACGCGCGACTGCATGTGTCAGATATCGTCGTCCGCGCTTACTGCCGTCACTGTGACGCCAGTGATCAGCTCGAAGACCTCCTGGCCACGCTGCATAACATCGACAGTGCATATGGTGAGTGGCGTCAACTGCTCGGTACAGGCATGAAGCGTCGGCAGCAGCAGACGATGAAGGTCGAATCACAAGCTACGTTCATTCGGAACTGGGAGTCAGCCGTAGTGTCGGGCCTACTCCAAACGGCCGATTACGCAACAGCGATCATGAGAAACGTCATAGCGTTCTATCAGATTCCCGACGATTTGGACGAAGCCGTTTCAAAGCGAATGGAGCGGCAACGTGTCCTTTATCAAAAGGGTAAACGATTCCATATACTGATGGCTGAACAGTCGCTATATACCACCTTCGGGAACGATCAGGTGATGATTGGCCAGCTCGACCGTTTATATTCGGTAATCGGTATGCCTCGAGTGACTCTGGGAATTGTTCCAAACACTGCCGAAGGCTTGGTTGTGGTGGATAACTTCTTTATGTTCGACAACCGAATGGTAAAGGTTGAAGGCCATACGGCAGGCATCACCATTACCCAGCCACGGGAGATTTCTCTCTATGGTCGGGCGTTCGATATTCTCGCTAGGCAATCCGCAACGGGTGAAGCGGCGCGGACACTCATTCGGAAGGCTATCGAAACCCGGTCTGGATAGCCCTCTCCCCAGCCGTATCCGGGTCGGATATTCGACAGCGCAGCCACGGTCAGTTTGCCGGTTCAGTTCCGGGCCGGGCGGACGGCGGCGTACCAGTCGAGCAGGTCCGGATTGTCGACCGCGCTGCGTTCAACGACGCGCGTCGGGTCCGCGCCTTGGAAGAGCTTTTTGATGGGGACCTCGAGTTTCTTACCGGTGCGGGTGTGCGGAATGCCGGGGGCGACGATGATTTCGTCCGGGACGTGGCGGGGGGAGACCTCGGTGCGGATGGTGGTGTTGATGCGGGTTTTCAGGTCTTCGGTGAGGGCGGTGCCCGGGGTGAGGGTGACGAATAGGGGCATCCAGTAGCCGCCGTCGGGTTGTTCGGCGCCGATGACGAGGGCCTCGGTGATTTCGGGGAGGCGCTCGACGGATTGGTAGATATCGGCGCTACCCATGCGGATGCCGTGGCGGTTGAGGGTGGAATCGGAGCGGCCGTGCACCACGATGCTGCCCCGTTCGGTGATGGTGATCCAGTCGCCGTGTCGCCAGATGCCGGGGAACATGTCGAAATACGCGTCGTGGTAACGGATTCCGTCCGGATCGTTCCAGAAGCGTACCGGCATGGACGGCATCGGCTTGGTGATGACGAGTTCGCCGACCTCGTCACGAACCGACTTGCCGTCGGCGTTGAAGGCCTCCAGCGCGACACCCAGGTAGGGCGCGGAAAGCTCGCCCGGCCAGGTCGGTACGGTCCGCGCGCCGCCGATGAAGGCGGAGACCACATCGGTGCCGCCGCTGATCGAGGCAACCTGCACGTGGTCACCGACATTGTCGCTCAACCACATCGCCGATGCGGGTGGCAGTGACGAACCGGTGATGCCGACCTGCCGCAGCGCGGTGAGGTCGTGGTCGGTGCGCGGCACCGAACCCGCCTTGATGCAGGCGAGCACGTAGCCCGGACTGGTGCCGAGTACGGTCGCGCCGACCTGGGATGCGATGTGCCACAGTGCATCCGGGGTCGGGTAGGTGGGGCTGCCGTCGTAGCAGACAATGGTCGCACCGACCAGCAGTCCGGCGACCTGGAAGTTCCACATCATCCAGCTCGGGCTGGTGTACCAGAAGAAAGTGTCGTTGGGTCCGATATCCGCTTGCAGCGCAACGGCTTTGAGATGCTCCAGTACGACTCCACCATGCCCGTGCACGATGCCTTTGGGCAGTCCGGTGGTGCCGGAGGAAAACACGATCCACAGCGGATGGTCGAAATCGACCGTCTCGGTTTCGATGACAACGGCCTCGGTATTGGCGGCCGCCTCGGTCCAGGCCAGTGCGTCCGGAACCGGCAGGCCCAGCTGGGAGACGGCGACCGTGGTCTGCACGGTGTCGAGTCCCGCCCGCAAGGCCGCGATATCGTCGCGCTTGTCATGCGTTTTACCGCCGAACCGGTAGCCGTCGGCGGTGATCAGCACGGTTGGTTCGAGCTGGCCGAGCCGGTCCAGCGCCGCCTTGGGCGAATAGTCCTGACCGCAGGCGCTCCACACCGCACCGATGCTCGCGGTGGCCAGAAAGGCGATCACCGCCTCCGGAATATTCGGTAGGTATCCGGCCACCCGATCACCCGGCCGCACGCCGAGCGAGCGCAGTGTGCGCGCGAATGCGGCTGTGCTGTCGATTAATTCGCTCCAGGACACCTCCCGCGCCGGAGCATCCTCGGTCACTGCGATGATGGCGGGCCGATCGGTGCGAAATTGTCGTACGACCTGATCGACATAATTCAGCCGAGTGCCCGGAAACCACTGCGCGCCAGGCATTTCGGTACTTTCCAGCACCTCGCCCGCGATCGGACCGAGCTCGAAGTAATCCCACAGTGCACCCCAGAAGCCGGGCAGATCGTCGACCGACCACTGCCACAGCGACCGGTAATCCGGCGCGGAATGTCCGGTGCGGGCAGCCACGAACCCGGCGAAGTCGGTGATGCTCGCCTCCGCGATATCAGATTCGGTCGGCATCCATTGTGGTTGCACCGCATTACCTCCTGGCTGAGTTTCGAAAAATCAGGTGTGGTTCGCGCGCCGCACGATCTGCTCGGCATGGCGCAGCACCGGGGCATCGACCATACGGCCCTCGAATGCGAAAACGCCCCGATGGTTCGGGACTTCGTCGAGTACCCTTCGAGCCCAGTCGATTTCGTCATCGGACGGGGCGTAGGCCGCCCGGATGACCGGCACCTGGCTCGGATGGATCGCCACCTTGGCGTCGAAGCCGCTCGCGACCGCGTCCACCGCTTCGGCGCGCAGCCCGTCGAGATCGCGGATGTTCAGATACACCGAGTCCAGCGCGAACTTGCCGTACGCCTTGGCCGCGAGCAGCGTCGTCGACCGAACATGGCGTGCCACATCGCGATAACTGCCATCGGCATGCCGACTGGAGTTGCCGCCGAGCCCGGCGACCAGATCCTCCGCACCCCACATGGCCCCGATCGCATTGCGCGCCGATACCGCTTGTCCGACAGCCATGGCGCCGAGCGGCGATTCGACCAGCGCGATCACCTCGTAGTCGGAGAGTGAGTCGAGTTGTTCGGCGGATTCGGCTTTCGGCAGCATGATCCGTCGATACTGGGTCCGCGCCAATGCCGCGAGATCCGATTCGTGTTCATCGGTGCCGACGGCATTGATCCGCACCACGGTGGTCTCGGGGTCCAGCTCGGTCCCGACGAGTGCCTTGCGTGCGGCGGCTTTATCCCCGGCCGCGACCCCGTCCTCGAGATCGAGGATCACCACATCGGCCGCCGCGGCGGCTTTTTCGTAGCGTTCGGGGCGGTCGGCCGGGCAGAACAGCCAGGCCGGTCCGGGGATTTGCCAACTCATGCGGGCTCCTTGCGCACCAATGTCTTGCGTACCGCAGTCGCCACGATATCGCCATGCTGGTTGCGAGCGGTGTGCGCGAAGGTGAGGATGCCCTCGCCCGGACGGCTCTTGGATTCGCGCTTATCGGTGACCACCGTCTCGGCATACATGGTGTCGCCGTGGAACAGCGGCTTCGGGAAGGCGACTTCGGAGAAGCCCAGATTGGCGACGATCGTGCCCTGGGTCAGCTGCGCGACCGAGAGGCCGATCAGGGTGGAGAGGGTGAACATCGAATTCACCAGGCGCTGGTGGAACGGCGGCAGCTGATCGCTGAAGGCCGCGTCCAGGTGTAGTGCCTGGGTGTTCATGGTCAGCGTGGTGAACAGAACGTTATCGGCCTCGGTGATGGTCCGGCCCGGTCGATGCTCGTACACCACACCGATCTCGAACTCCTCGAACCACAGGCCGCGCTGCACCACCCGGCGTGGGGCGTCCGTCTCCGTCACAGGCCCAGCTCCCGTCCGATCAGCATCAGCTGTACCTCCGTTGTGCCCTCGCCGATCTCCAGGATCTTGCTGTCGCGATAGTGCCTGGCCACAGCGTATTCGTTCATGAAGCCGTAGCCGCCGAAGATCTGGGTGGCATCGCGGGCGTTGTCCATGGCCGCCTCGCTGGCCACCAGCTTCGCGATGGAGGCTTCCTTCTTGAACGGTTTGCCCGCCAGCATGAGTGCGGCGGCGTCGTAATAGGCGGTGCGCGCGGCGTGGGCGCGCGCCTCCATGCGGGCGATTTTGAAGGCGATGGCCTGGTTGCGGCCGATGGCCTGACCGAAGGACTCGCGCTCCTTGGCATAGCGCACGCTCTCGTCCACGCAGCCCTGGGCCGCGCCGACCGACAGCGCCGCGATGGCAATGCGGCCCTCGTCGAGAATGCGCAGGAAGTTGGCGTAGCCGCGACCGCGCTCGCCGAGCAGATTCTCCTCCGGCACCCGCACGTCGGTGAAGCTCAACGGATGCGTATCCGAGGCATTCCAGCCGACCTTGTTGTAGGCCGGTTCGGCCACGAAGCCGGGGGTGTCGGTGGGCACGAGGATGGTCGAGATCTCCTTCTTGCCGCCCGACTGTCCGGTCACCGCGGTCACCGTCACCAGTTTGGTGATATCGGTGCCGGAGTTGGTGATGAACTGCTTGCTGCCATTGATGACCCATTCGCCGCTATCGGCGACCGCGGTGGTCCTGGTGCCACCCGCATCGCTGCCTGCACCGGGTTCGGTGAGTCCGAAGGCGGCCAGATTGCGGCCACTCGTCAGCTGCGGCAGCCATTCCTGCTTCTGCTTATCGTTGCCGAAGCGATAGATGGGCATGGCGCCCAGCGAGACACCGGCCTCGAGCGTGATCGCGACACTCTGATCGACCTTGCCGAGTTCCTCGAGCGCCAGGCACAGCGCGAAATAGTCGCCGCCCATACCGCCGTACTCCTCAGGGAACGGCAGGCCGAACAGGCCCATATCGGCCATACCCGCGACGACCTGGTACGGAAACGTATGGTTCGCATCGTGTTCGGCGGCTACGGGCGCGACTACCGACTTGGCGAAATCGCGCACCGTCAGTGCTAGGTCGCGATAGTCCTCGGGCAGTGTGCCGGTGGACAGAAAGTCACTCATGCGGAAATTCCTTCTCGCTCAGCGTTCGGGTTCGGTGGAGGCCGCGGCGATGCGCACCAGCGGCTGGTCGAGGCGGACCTGAACCCCCGGTTCGACCAGGACTTCAACGGTGCCCGCGACCGGCGCGGTGAGCGTGTGCTCCATCTTCATGGCCTCGACCACGACGACCGGGGTCCCCACGGCGACGGTGGCGCCGTTGGCGACCGGTACCGCGATCACCGAACCCGGCATGGGACTGCGGATTTCGGCGTCGCCGACATGTTCGGCGCCACCGCGGACATTCACCTCGGCAACCTCGCGCAATACCGCGACACCGGAGGGGCCGGCCACCCAGAGCTGTCCGTCGTGCTCCGCGACGCGGTAATCCCGGCGCACACCGTCCAGCGTCAGGACCAGCCTGCCGTCGGTGAAATCAGCAGTGAGCGAAACTGGTTCGCCGCTGTTGAGGTGCACGTCGGCCGCGTCGGGCGAGCCGGTCAGGTAGACGTGCTCGGTGCGGTCACCGCTGGCGAGCCTGATGGTGGTCGGCGCGGGCGTGCCGATGCGCCACCCGGACGGGATATCCCACGGATCGCTCGCCGCCGCAGGCCAGCGCCGCAGCCAGTGATAGGCGGCGCCAGCCATGAACTCCTCGTCCCCGACGGTGGCGGGCCGGAAGTCGCCGACACGACGATCCAGCAGACCGGTATCGAGCTTCCCCGCGGCCACATCCTGGTCGGCCAGTAGGAAGCGCAGGAACTCGATATTGCTGGTGACCCCGAGCAGAACGGTATCGCTCAGTGCTCGATCGAGTTTCGCGAGCGCGGTATGGCGATCGGCGGCGTGCACGATGACCTTCGACAACATCGGATCGTAATCGCTGCCGACGACGGTGCCGATGCGTAGGCCCGAATCCACCCGCACACCAGCGCCTTCGGGCTCGGACAAGTCGAGCACCGTGCCGCCGGTGGGCAGGAAGCCGCGACCGGGATCCTCGGCATAAACGCGCGCCTCGATCGCATGTCCGACCAGCCGCAGCTCATCCTGGTCCACCGCGAGCTTCTGCCCGGCCGCGACGCGTACCTGGCACTCCACCAGATCGATCCCGGTGACCAGCTCGGTGACCGGATGTTCCACCTGCAGACGGGTATTCATCTCCATGAAGAAGAACTCGTCCGGCCGATCGGCGGAGACGATGAATTCGACCGTGCCCGCACCGACATAGTCGACGCTGCGTGCGGTATTGCAGGCTGCCGCGCCGATGCGTGCCCTGGTCGCGGCATCCAGCAGTGGCGACGGCGCCTCTTCGATGACCTTCTGGTGCCGCCGCTGCAGGCTGCATTCGCGTTCACCGAGGTGGATCACGTGGCCGAATTGGTCAGCAAGGATCTGCACCTCGATATGGCGTGGCCGGGTGACGAATCGCTCCAGGAACAGGGTGTCGTCACCGAATGCCGCGGCTGCTTCGCGTCGTGCGCTGGCCAGCGCGGCGGGCAATGCCGACGGCTCCTCGACCAGTCGCATACCCTTACCGCCACCACCGGCGGATGGCTTGACCAGTACCGGATAGCCGATATCGGTTGCGGCGTCGATCAATTCGGCATCGCTGAGGCCAGGACGGGCGATACCGGGGACCACGGGCACATCGAACGCGGCGACGGTGTTCTTCGCCGCGATCTTGTCGCCCATGATCTCGATCGCCTTGGCGGGCGGCCCGAGGAACACAATGCCCGCCTCGGCCAGCGCGGACGCGAAGGCGGCATTCTCGGAAAGGAATCCGTAGCCCGGATGCACGGCCTTGGCGCCGGTGCGCACCGCCGCGGCGACCACCTTCTTGATATCGAGATAACTTTCCCGGGCCGGAGCCGGACCCAGGCGCACTGCGATATCCGCCTCGCGCACGTGCCTGGCCTGCGCGTCCGCGTCGCTGTAGACCGCGACCGAGCGAATGCCCATGGCGCGCAAGGTGCGGATGACCCGCACCGCGATCTCGCCGCGGTTGGCGACGAGCACGATGTCGAAATCGACGGGATGGGATTTGTTCATCATCGCGATCACATCCGGAAGACGCCGTAGGAAACGGGTTCGAGCGGTGCCTGCGCACACACCGAAAGGGCAAGTCCGAGTACGGTTCTGGTGTCGGCCGGGTCGATGACGCCGTCGTCCCAGAGCCGCGCGGTCGAGTAGTACGGATTGCCCTGATGTTCGTACTGTTCCCGAATCGGCGCCTTGAATGCCTCCTCGTCCGCGGCCGACCACGGCTGTCCGCTGCTGTCGAGTTGATCCCCGCGCACCGTCGACAGCACCGAGGCGGCCTGCTCACCACCCATTACCGAAATCCGCGCGTTGGGCCACATCCACAGGAAACGCGGTGAATACGCGCGCCCGCACATCGAATAGTTGCCCGCGCCATAGGATCCGCCGATCACCACCGTGAGTTTCGGCACCCGCGCACACGCGACCGCGGTGACCATCTTGGCGCCGTGCTTGGCGATACCGCCCGCTTCGTAATCGCGCCCGACCATGAAACCGGTGATGTTCTGCAGAAACAGCAGCGGAATCTTGCGCTTATCGCACAGTTCGATGAAATGCGCGCCCTTCATGGCGGATTCGCTGAACAGCACGCCGTTATTGGCGATGATGCCGACCGGATGGCCATGGATGCGGGCGAATCCAGTGACGAGCGTCTTGCCGTATTCGGCCTTGAATTCGTGGAATCCGTCGCCACCGTCGACCAGCCGATGGATGACCTCGCGAACGTCGTACGGCGTGCGCGGATCGACCGGGACAACGTCATACAGTTCTGACTCCGGCTTCGCGGTCGCGACAGTCGGCGTCACCTCCCAGGGGCTGGCCGGGCGCGGGCCGAGCGTGGCCACAATGCGGCGCACAATGCGCAGCGCGTCCTGATCGTCCTCGGCCAGATGATCGGTGACTCCCGAAGTGCGCGAATGCAATTCGCCACCGCCCAGTTCCTCGGCGGTAACCACTTCCCCGGTCGCGGCCTTCACCAGCGGCGGTCCGCCGAGGAAAATCGTGCCCTGATTGCGCACGATCACCGCCTCGTCGCTCATCGCGGGCACGTACGCACCCCCGGCGGTGCAGGAACCGAGTACCGCGGCGATCTGTGGAATTCCCTTGGCGCTCATGGTCGCCTGGTTGTAGAAGATGCGCCCGAAATGCTCCCGGTCCGGGAACACTTCGTCCTGGCGCGGCAGGAACGCACCGCCTGAGTCGACGAGATACACACAGGGCAACTGGTTCTGCAATGCGACCTCTTGGGCGCGCAGATGCTTCTTCACCGTCATCGGGTAGTAGGTGCCGCCCTTGACCGTGGCGTCATTGGCCACGATCACACATTCCCGCCCGGAAATCCGCCCGATGCCGGTGATGATCCCGGAGCCGGGGCATTCGTCGTCGTACATGCCGGTCGCGGCCAGCGGCGAGAGCTCGAGGAACGGGCTGCCCGGATCGAGCAGCTGATCCACCCGCTGCCGGGGCAGCAGCTTGCCGCGGGCCACATGTCGCTCGCGCGCCTTCGCGGGCCCGCCGAGCGCCGCAGCGGCCAGCCGGGCGCGTAGATCCTCCAGTAGCGCCCCATGTGCCGTGCGGTTGTCGACCCCGACCTGTTCGGTCACCGTCATCACGCCGTCCTGCCATCCAGTTAGTCGCCGATAACTGGAATTCAGGTTAATATTGATTAACCGAGATGTCCAGGTGTGCTGAAAGGAGGGCGTGTGACCAGCACCGACCCCGGCACGCTCACCCGCAGGGAAAAACTGAAGATGCAGCGCAGGGAGCAGTTGCTCGATGCGGGTGCCCGGCTCATCGCCGATCGTGGGTTCCTCGGCATGCGCCTGGACGACCTCGGCGCGGCCGTCGGGATCAGCGGCCCGGCGGTCTACCGGCACTTCCCGAATAAGGAGGCGCTGCTGGTCGAACTGCTTATCGGGGTCAGTCAGCGGCTGCTCGCGGGTGGGAAGGCGGTGGTGGCGCGGACCGGGTCGGCGCGGGAGGCGCTGGACGGGCTTGTCGATTTCCATCTGGACTTCGCGCTCGGCGAGCCCGAACTCATCCGGATCCAGGACCGCGACCTCGAGAACGTGCCGGTCGGGCCCAGACGAGAACTGCGGCGCACCCAGCGTCAGTATGTCGAGATCTGGGTGACGGTGCTGCGGGAGTTGCATCCGGAACTGCCGGAGGAGACCGCGCGGGTGCAGGCCCATGCGGGCTTCGGCTTGATGAACTCCACGCCGCACAGCGCGACCAATGCCACCGCCACCCGGGCCCGGCCGGTCCTGCGACAGATGGCGCTGTCCGCATTGGGCTAGGCCCGCCGGAATCACCGGGCGGTCCACCCGCCGTCCATGGTGTAGGACGCGCCGGTGACCATGCCCGCGTTGGGTGAGACGAGCCAACCCACCAGTGACGCAACCTCTTGCGGCTCGACCAGCCGCTTGATCGCACTCTCGGTGAGCAGCACCCGCTCCAGCACCTGCTGCTCGTCGATGCCATGTGCCTTGGCTTGATCGGCAATCTGCTTGTCCACCAACGGCGTTCGAACATATCCGGGATTGACGCAATTGCTCGTGACGCCGTGACGGCCGCCCTCGAGCGCCGTCACCTTGGACAGGCCCTCCAGAGCATGCTTGGCCGTCACGTACGCGACCTTGTATTCGGACGCGCGCAATCCATGTACCGAGGACAGATTGATGATCCGGCCGAAACCTCGCTGGTACATCCGCGGCAGTGCCGCGCGGATGAGCAGGAACGGCGCTTCGACCATGAGCGTCATCAGGTTCCGGAATCGCTCCGGCGGGAAGTCCTCGATCGGGTTGATGCTCTGTACACCGGCGTTGTTCACCAGGATGTCCACGTCCAGGGTGAGATTTTCCAGTGCCGCGACGTCGAGAAGATCTATGGCCCAGGCTTTTCCATCGATATCGCTCGCGAGTGCCTTCGCGGCCACGTCATCGATATCGGCGATGGTGACGATGGCGCCGCGCGCGGCGAGTTCTCTGGCGCAGGCGGCGCCGATGCCGCTGGCGCCGCCGGTGATCAGGGCGGAACGTCCGGTCAGATCACTCATGCCTGCGCCTCGCTGGCGCTCGGCTTCCGCACGACGGTTTCGGCCGGGATAGGTGCCGATTGCGCGGCAAGGTTTTCCGCGTCGGCGGTGTCGATGCTCTCCAGTGTTATGCCCTTCGTTTCGCGGGCGAACAGGACGGCGATCGCGGTAATCGCCGCGGCCGCAGCCAAATACAGGGCGATCGGTACCGCCGACCCATAGGTATTGAGCAGGCGCACGGCGATGATCGGGGCGAGCGATCCAGCTACGATCGAGGTGACCTGATAACCGAGGGAGACACCGGAATACCGCATCCGGGTGGGGAACATCTCGGCCATGATCGCGGGCTGGCCCGCATACATGAAGGCGTGGAATACCAGGCCGATAATGATCGCGGACATGATGATCGCGTTATGGCCGCTGTCCATCATGGGGAAGGCGAAGAAGCCCCAGGTGCCCGCGGTGAGCGCGCCGACCAGGTACACCGGCCGTCGGCCGAAGCGATCGGAAAGGCTGCCCGCCAACGGAATCATGACCAAGTGCACGGCATGTGCGGCCAGCAGCCACCAGAGGATGACCTTGGTATCGACGTGCACGTGCACCTTGAGATAGGTGATGGTGAACGTGACCACCAGGTAGTAGAGGATATTCTCGCCGAATCGCAGCCCCATGGCGGTGAACACACCGCGCGGGTAGCGCCGCAGCACCTCGACGACACTGAGCGAATTGGCCTTGATCTGTTCGATTTCCTGCTGTGCCGCAACGAAAATGGGTGCGTCGGTGACCTTGGTGCGAATGTAGTAGCCGACCAGCACGACCACCGCGGACAGCCAGAACGCCACACGCCAGCCCCAGCTGAGGAAGGCGGCGTCGGACAGCGTCGAGGTCAGCGCCAGTAGTGCGACCGTCGCCAACATATTGCCCACCGGCACCCCGGCCTGCGGCCAGCTAGCCCAGAAGCCGCGCCTGGAGTTCGGACTGTGTTCGGCCACGAGCAGTACCGCGCCACCCCATTCGCCGCCGACCGCGAAGCCCTGAATGAATCGCAGGACGACGAGCAATGTCGGTGCCCAGTAACCGATTTGGGCGAAGGTCGGTAGACAGCCCATGAGGAAGGTCGCGCTTCCGACGAGCACCAGACTGAACTGCAGCAGCTTCTTGCGGCCGTATTTGTCACCGAAATGTCCGAAGACGACACCGCCCAAGGGGCGTGCGGCGAAACCGACGGCGTAGGTGATGAAGGCGGCGAGGATCGCGTCGAGATCGCTGGTGTCCTTGGCGAAGAACACCTTGCTGAAGACGAGCGTCGCGGCCGTGCCGTAGAGGAAGAACTCGTACCACTCGACGACGGTGCCCGCCATGGACGCGGCCACCACCCGCCTCAGCCCGGCCGGTACCCCGCCGGGATCGTTTCCCGTCGGCCGCATCGCATCGCGCACACTCATCGAACATCTCCTTCATGACCGGGGCCACATCTGGCAAGCAGATGTGACGGCCCCCACATTTCGTGGTCAGCACGAGTATTCGTGCACATATCTTCGGCCGCAATAACCAGTTGTGCAGTGCGCATCTGCAAGAATGCAGATATGAGTTCGGCCGCACCGGGTGCCAGCCGCCCCAGCGCGGATGATCTGCTGGTTCTGCTCGCCGTGGGGCGCTCCGGGCGCTTCGTGTCGGCGGCCGAGGAGCTGGGGATCAACCACACCACCATCTCGCGCCGCATTGCCGCACTGGAGCAGACGCTGGGTGGGCGGGTACTGACCCGGGTGACCGGCGGTTGGGAGTTGACCGATCTCGGGCGCGAGGCGTTGGCGGCGGCCGAGGCAGTGGAATCGGCGGTCAAGTCCCTGGCTACCGATGCCGACGGCATGCGGGTGCTGGAGGGTGTGGTTCGGATTTCGGCGACCGACGGGTTCAGTGCCTATATGGCGGCACCGGCCGCCGCGGAGGTGCAGCGGCGGCATCCGAAGATCTCGGTCGAGATCGTGGCGGCGACTCGGCGTGCCTCCCAGCAGCGGTCCGGTCTGGATATCGAAGTTGTGGTGGGTGAGCCGCAAGTGCACCGCGCAAGGGCTATTCGGTTGGCCGATTACTGTCTCGGTCTCTATGGTTCCCGCGACTATCTCCGTGAACACGGAACACCGACGGCCATAGGAGATCTCGCGCGCCACTCGTTGGTCTACTTCATCGATTCCATGTTGCAGGTGGACGAGTTGGACCTGGCTTCCAGCTTCCGACCCGCCATGCGTGAATCCGTCACTTCCACAAATGTTTTCGTGCACGTCGAAGCAACCCGCGCAGCTGCGGGCCTCGGTTTGCTGCCATGCTTTATGGCCGATCGCCACGACGACTTGATCCGAGTGCTTCGAAAGGAAGTCTCCATTCGCCTCACCTATTGGCTCGTCACTCGCACCGAGACATTGCGCAGGCCCGAGGTGGCGGCGGTCGTCGAGGCGATACAGGTTCGGGTGCGGGATCAGCGGAATGTGCTGCTCGGCTTATCGGCGTAATCGGTTGACAGCCTTCGTGATGTCGTCAAGGGTCGGGTATCCGTGCGGTCCGGCAGGGGCGGGCTCGCGCGGAAAATCCCGGCGGACGTGCAGGTTTCAGGCGGCGTGGCCGTTGGCCCGGTCGAGGGAGAGGGTGCCGTCGACCATGCGGTAGACAGCGTTCATCTGATGTAGGTGGGTGTGGTCGTGGGTTACCAGGAGGGTGGCGGCTTCGTGGGTGCGGGACACGGTAAGGATCAGGTCGATTATGGCGGTGCCGCGTTCGGTGTCGAGGGCGCTGGTTGGTTCGTCGATGACCAGGAGGGCCGGGTCGTTCATCAGGGCACGAGCTATGTTGACGCGTTGGCGTTGGCCGCCGGAGAGTTGCGCGGGGCGTTTGGAGTGTTGGTCGGCCAGGCCTACGGCGTCGAGTAATTCCATTGCCTTGGTGCGGGTTCCGCGGCGTCGGATGGGAGAGGTGAAAAAATGCTGGCCGAGGTGGGACATGGCCTGTAGTTGTTCGACGGCGGTCAGCGCGGGGATGAGGTTGGGGTGTTGGAAGACGATGCCGATGGACGAGCGGCGTAGGGCGGCGGCCTTGCGGCGCGTCAATGTGGCGAAATCCACGGTGCCGTAACGTGTTTCGAGGGTCACCTCGCCAGAGTCGGGGCGGATCAGGGTGGAGACTACCGCGAGGAGGCTGGATTTCCCGGAGCCGGAGGGGCCGGTGATCGCGGCGATGGTGCCGCCGGTGACATGCAGGTTCACGTTGTTCAGTGCGGTGAGGCGGCCTGCGCCGTCCGGGTAGGTGAGGGTTGTTTCGTTGACGGTGAGAGCGGTTTTCGTCATGGTCGCGGTGGTCATGCGGGTCTCCGGAGGTCAGCGGGTCGCACCGAGTGCGGTCAGCGGGTCGATGGTGAACAGGAAGCGCAGGGCGATGGCCGCGCCGACCAGGCCGAGGAAAATCAGGACCGCCGCGGGGAACAGGGTTGTCGAAGGGCTGAGTACGAATGGCAGTCCCTCGCCCATGAATGTTGCTGCGGTGACCGTGATTCCGAGTCCGACCGCGACACCGGCGATCAGTACGATCGCCGCTTGGGCGAGGGCGTCGCGGACCAACGATCCGGATGTCGCGCCGAGTGCCTTCAGGGTCGCGATATCGGGCATGCGCTGCACCGTCCACACGGTGAAGAATGCGCCGATCACCAGCGCCGAGATGGCGAACAGCAGCACCGTCATCAGTGTCAGCGAACCGTTTTCGGCTTTGTAGGAACCCAACGCCGACAGCGATTCGGAGACACTGGTCGAGGTCGTATGCGCAGATGCGTTGGCGGAGGCGGTATTCGGGATGCCGGATACCGCGAGCACCGTGGCGGCGCCGCCGCGGGGACTCGCCGATTGCCAGTCGGCGAGTGTCATCCAGGCGACGGGGGTGTGGCTGTACCAATCGTCGCCCTGGACCGCGGCCACGCGGAAGGTGCCCGCGCCGAACGTGACGGTGTCACCGGTGATGGCATCGAGGTCCTCGGCCGCGCCGGAGCTGAGCACGACAGTGCCGGAATCGGTTGCGACGCGGTTGCCGAATGCGGTTGCGGTGGTCCCGAACAGCGCGACCTGGGCGGGTTTCCTTGCACCCTGACCCGATACCGCGCCCTGCGCCCGGCTGATGCCGATCGGGTCAACGGAACCCGCGGCCGCCTGCCACGCCTCGACCTGTTGCTCGGTCAGTGCGGAGGTGTCGAAGGAGGGATCCGCGCCGTTATCGGCGAAGACAATGGCATCGGCATGGATCGCCTCGATGGCCGAGATGTTCTGGTGCGCGAGTCCGGTGGTGAGACCGCTGAGGAAACTCACCAGCAGCGCCACCAGGGTGACGACCAGCGTGATGAGCAGAAAACGGCCGCGTGCGGCCCGCAGATCCCGGAGTGCGACGAACATGCCACCACCCTGCCGCGCTCCGAGGTCACCGCCATCGCGCATGCGGAGGTATGCGGCCCGATCGAAGGTTGTTCGGTGTTTTACGCCTTTCGATGGATGCCGCCCGGATAGCCGCACATAAGCTGACAACGTGCATTCGTCGCCGCTCACCCCCGTCTTCACCGCGCTGCGGTTGGGGCTGCATGTGCTGGTGACGACGCTGGCCGTGGTGGTCGCGGCGCGTGCACTGCTGCCGGGTGCCGGACATCCGCTCGGCGTCCTCACGCTGACCGCGGCGTTCTCGGCCGTGTACTTCGCCGGTGCGCTGGTCGGCCGCCACCCGGCGGGGATCCGCATTTGGTTGGCGGCGCTGACGGTGCTGTGGCTCGCACTTGTGGTGCTCGCACCCGATGCCGGATACCTCGCATTCGGTGTGTTCTTCCTCTACCTGCACCTGCTACCACGGCCGTGGAGTCTGCTCGCGGTCGGTGCGGCCACCGTGGTGGCGGTGATCGGTTTCGGGGTGCACCGCGGCTGGTCGGTGGCGGGTGCGATCGGGCCGATTATCGGCGCGGCCGTGGCGGTGGGGATCGGGCTCGGCTACGAGGCGCTGTTCGGTGAATCCGCCGAACGTCAGCGCCTGATCGACGAATTGCTCAGTACCCGAGCAACTCTCGTGGAACAGGAGCGCACGGCGGGCAAGTTGGCCGAGCGTGAGCGGCTGGCGCAGGAGATCCACGACACCGTCGCGCAGGGGTTGAGCAGCATCCAACTACTGCTGCACGCCGCGGAGCAGTCGGCACCGGAGCATCCTGCGCTGCAACAGATTCGCCTCGCCCGCGAGACCGCGGCGGAGAACCTAGCCGAAACCCGAAGGCTGATAGCGGAATTGACCCCCGCCGCGCTGGAGGGGCAGAGTCTCGCGCAGGCGCTCGAGCGCATCTGTCAACGCGCCGAGACTCCCGGACTGCTTGCCCAGATGGTCGTCGAGGGCACGCCGGAGCGGCTGCCGATGCCCGTCGAGGCGGCACTGGTTCGGATCGCGCAGGGGGCGGTCTCGAATGTGGTGCGCCACGCGGACGCGAGCCGGATGCGATTGACCCTGACCTATGCCGACACCGATGTGTACCTCGACGTGGTCGATGATGGCATGGGCATCGATCAATCGGTGCTCGACCGCGCACCGACGGGGACCTTCGGTCTGGCCGCCATGCGCAGTCGCGTCGAACAGCAGGGCGGCACAATGGCGGTCGAGTCGGAACCCGGCCACACCGCGGTCACCGTCTCGTTTCCGCTGGAGCCCGTATCAGCGGAATACCGCTCGGTTACAGACCTGTCGGCGCCGGTATCGAGTCCCGCGAAATCCGCGCCCGTGCCGAGCGACCCCGACTTGTCCGCGGCGGTTCAGGCTGAATCCGCGTCCGCGCCGAGTGAATCCGTCCCGCCCGCAGCGGTCCGGACTGCGGCGGAATCCGGGCTTGCGCCGAGCGGGCCCAGCACGCCCGCAGTGATACAGACTGCGGCCGAATCCGCGTCGCCGCCGAGTGACACCGGCCCGCCCGCAGCGGGCATACCAAATGCGACGGACCAGGAGCACCCCACGTGATCCGCCTCCTCCTGGCCGACGACCACGCCATCGTGCGCGCGGGCCTGCGCGCACTACTCGAGAGCCATCCCGACATCACCGTCCTCGGTGACACGCAGACTGCGGAGGCCGCCGTCGCGTTCTGCGCGACCACCCCGGTCGATCTGGTGCTCATGGATCTCAGCTTCGGACCCGGCCGCTCCGGCGTCGACGCGACCGCCGAACTACGTGCGCTCGAAAAGCCGCCCAATGTCCTGGTCGTCACCAACTATGACACCGACGCCGATATTCTCAGCGCCATCGAGGCGGGGGCCTGCGGCTACATCCTCAAGGACACCCCGCCGGTGCAACTGCTCGCGGCGGTGCGGTCAGCGGCCGCGGGGGAGAGTGTGCTGTCGCCTGCGGTGGCCTCCAAACTGATGATCCGCGTGCGCCGCGCCGATACCACCCTGAGCCCGCGCGAAATCGAGGTGCTGCGCCTGGTCGCCAACGGCAGCTCGAACCGAGAGATCGCCAAGGATCTGTTCCTCAGCGAAACCACCGTCAAATCCCACCTCGTCCACATCTACGCCAAACTCGGCGTGCGCTCCCGGACCTCCGCGGTCGCCCGCGCCCGCGAACAAGGCGCCATCTAGCGAGCGATCAAGATCAGGTGGAACTGGCGGCGGCAGCGCCGGAGGCGGTTTGCGGCCACAGTTTCCACGTGATCATCTGTCCGGTGCTGTGGGGGTTCTAGGGTTGGGGCATGGCCTCACTTTCGGATCCCAAAGTGCGCGACTTTCTGACCCATGCCAATCGAACCGGAAAGGTGGCATTCGTGGCCGCCGACGGACGGCCGGTGGTCACCCCGGTGTGGTTCGTCCTCGAGGGGGACGAACTGGTCTTCAATACCGGCAAGGCCACGGCCAAGGGCAGGGCCTTCGCCCGCGATCCACGCATCGCGGTGGTGGTCGACCTCGAGCAAGAGCCGTATTCCTCCATTCAGATCCAAGGCACCGTGACACTGTCCGAGGATCCCGACGAACTGCTGCGCACCGCCACCGAGATCGCCGGCCGCTATATGGGCGCGGATCGCGCCGAAGAATTCGGCAAGCGCAACGGCGTCCCGGGCGAACTAGTGGTCCGGGTGCACCCGGACAAGGTGATCGCCCACTTCGACGCGACGGCCTAGCCCTAGACTCTCCCGCATGACCGTGCACTTCATCGGGGCCGGGCCGGGCGCCGCGGACCTGCTGACCGTTCGCGCGGTAGAGCTGCTGCGCACCGCCCCGGTCTGCCTCTACGCGGGCACCTATCTGGACCCCGAGGTGCTCGCGCACTGCGCCCCCGATACCGAACTGATCGACACCCAACACCTGGACATCGACCAGATCACCGAGCATCTGGTGCGCGCGCACCGCTGCGGTAAGGACGTCGCCCGCCTCTGCTCCGGCGACCCCTCCATATATTCGGCCCTCACCGAACAAACCCGCCGCCTCGACGCGGCGGACGTGCCATGGGACATCACCCCCGGCGTCCCCGCCTATGCCGCCGCGGCCGCCATGCTCGGCACCGAGTTGACCGTCCCCGAAGTGGTCCAGTCGGTGGTACTCACCCGCACCCGGGCCCGCTCGACCGTCATGCCCGAAACCGAGGCACTCACGAACTTCGCCCGGACCCAGGCCACGCTGGTGCTGCATCTGGCCATTACCCGGATCCGCCCCCTGGCCGCCGAGCTGATTGCGGACTACGGCGCCGATTGCCCGACCGCCGTGGTCTATCGAGCCAGCCAACCCGATCAATTGGTCTTGCGCGGAACTCTCACCGATATCGCCGACCAGGTCGAATCCGCGGGGCTGCGCCAAGCCGCCGTCATCCTCGTGGGCCGCGCCCTCACTCCGAATCTGTCCTGCGCCCAGTCCCATCTCTATGACCCCGCCCGCGATCGTCACCGACCTTCGCAAGCAGTGTGAGATCGGTGACAGGTTCCCAGCAAACTTGCGATGATCCCGCTGCCTGGGGTGATGTTTTCCAGCTATGGGAGCTGATTGGTCGGGCGGCGAGGACGACGGTAGATTGTTTCGGTGATCTGCATTGAACTTCCCGGCGGAGCCGGTCGGTGGGTGGCGGGCATGGTCGCGCCCATGTAACAAGGTCGGCCTGGCGGGCAGATAGTGCCAATGAACATTTTTTGCTTGATTGATGAGAACTGAACGCGGGAACACAGACGCCACGCTGGCATAGGTGCGCGTCCACGTCCCGGTGTTCATCGGGGAGCGCTCGTGTGGTGTTCCGGAAGCGAGGTTACGGTTGGACCGGCGGGATTTCGGCGGAAACGGCGAAACTGGTGGCGAACGGGCGCACGCTGCTTCGAGGGAGTCGAGTGAGCCGTTTCCGCTGTCCCCGGCGCAGCTGGGCATCTGGTACGCCCAGCACGTCGACCCGCAGGTGCCGATCAACATCGCGCAGTATGTCGACCTGTACGGCGACCTCGACCTTAAGGTCCTGCGCGAGGCGCTGATCAGCTCCGGGCAGGAGCGCGGCTCCGGCATGCTCTGCATCACCGAGATCGACGGCCAGCCGTATCAGTGGATCGACTACACGATTCCGGACCGGGACAAGGTCTACTACGTCGACTTCCGCGGCGAGGCCGATCCCGAGGCCGCCGCCATGGCGTGGATGCGCGCCGAGTACAGCGCCCCGCTGAACCTGCTCGAGGATCGGCTGCTGCGCTTCGCGGGCCTGCAGGTGGGCGATCACCACTGGTACCTGTACCTGCGCGCGCACCACATCGTGCTGGACGGCTTCGGCGCGGTGACCAACCTTTCCAGGGTGGCCGAGTGGTATACCGCCCTGTTGAACGGCACCGAGCCCGCACCGGCCAATGCCGCGCACCTGCGCACGCTCCTCGAGCAGGAGATGACCTACCGGGACAGCTCCCGGTTCCAGTCGGACAAGAAGTACTGGGCCGAGCGGGTCGCCGGTGTGGAGGACGGCACCAGCCTTGCGGGCCGGTCCGCGGGGCCGGCGCCGATCAACACGCTCAGCAGTGTGCTGCTCTCGGACGAGCGGAACGCGGTGCTGGAAGCGGCTGTGGCGCGCCATGATTCGTCGCCAGCCGGGTTGCTGCTCGCCGCGTTCGCCGGATATCTGGCGCAGTGGACCAGTTCCGAGGACGTGATCCTGAGCCTGCCGGTGACCGCGCGGACCACCGCCGTGATGCGCCGCTCCGGCGGCGTCTCGTCCAATATCGTGCCGCTGCGGCTGCGGATCGGGCACGAGACCACCGTGGCCGACGTGCTCAAGCAGGTCCAGGTCGAGGTGACCGGCGCACTGCGCCACCAGCGCTACCGGCATGAGGACATCCGCCGCGATGCGGCCGGTGAGGGAGTGGTGACCAGGGAGTTCTTCGGTCCTTGGATCAACATCATGCTGTTCCAGGACAAGATCAGCATGGGCTCCATGGTCGGCACCATGGTGGTGCTGTCCACCGGCAGCATCGAGGATCTCGGCGTCAACTTCTATCAGTCCGAGGGCGGTTCGCGCGCGCGCATCGACTTCGAGACGAACCCGAACCTGTACTCCGAGGCGGAGACGCGGCGTCAGCACGAACGCTTCCTCGAATTCTTCGACCGCTTCCTGCGGGCAGAGGCGGATGCGCCGGTATGGGGCCTCGAGCTGACCACGGCGGCGGAGCGGGAGCTGACCGTCGCGGAGTGGAACGACTCCGAGCAGGACGTCCCGGAAACCACCCTGGCAGCTCTGCTGGATGCGCAGATTCAGTTGACCCCGGACAACGTTGCCCTCGATTTCGAGGACGCCACGCTGACCTATGCGGAATTCGCCGCGCGGGTCAACCGGCTGGCACGCTTCCTGATCGACGACGGTGTCGGCCCGGAATCGCTTGTCGCACTTGGTATGCGACGTTCGCTCGATCTCGTCGTCGGCATGCACGCGGTACTCAAGGCCGGCGGCGCGTATGTGCCGATCGATCCGGATCATCCGGCCGAGCGCACCGCCTACATCCTCGAGTCCGCGGCACCGGTCTGTGTGCTGACGGTCTCCAGTGACGAACTCGAGCTGCCGGAATCGGTGCGCCGGGTGGAAATCGACACCCTCGACGTATCGGCGTACGACGCTGCGCCAGTGACGGATTCGCAGCGGCTCGCACCGCTGCGTCCGGACAACACCGCATATGTGATCTACACCTCGGGTTCGACCGGCCGCCCGAAAGGTGTTGCGGTAACCCATCATGCGATCGTCAACCAGCAGCTGTGGATGCTGGACGAGTACCGCCTGAGCGCCGACGATGTGTACCTGCAGAAGACCGCGACCACCTTCGACGTATCGCTGTGGGGTTACTTCCTGCCGCTGCTGGTCGGCGCGAAACTTGTTGTCGCGACCCCGGACGGGCACCGCGATCCGCTGTATGTCGCCGAGATGATCGAGCGGCACGGGGTCACCGTCACCGACTTCGTGCCGTCCATGCTGACGGTCTTCGTCGCCCATGCTACCGCCGCCCAATGTGCCACGCTGCGTGCGGTTTTCGTGATCGGTGAGGCGCTGCCGCCGGAAACCGCCGCGAAATTCAGGGAGATCACCACTGATTTCTCCGGTCGCTCCGCAGGCTCCGCTCCCGCCGGTCTGCACAACCTCTACGGCCCCACCGAGGCCGCGGTTTCGGTCACCTACTGGGAGGCCACTGCCGCCGACACGGTCACGGTGCCGATCGGTATTCCGGAGTGGAATGTCCAGGTCTACGTGCTGGATTCGCGGCTGCGCCCGGCAGCGGTCGGTGCACCGGGTGAGCTGTATCTGGGTGGACGTCAGCTGGCGCGCGGTTACCGCGGTCGCCCGGATCTGACCTCGGATCGGTTCGTCGCCAACCCGTTCGGTACCGATGGCGAGCGCATGTACCGCACCGGTGACCTGGTGCGCTGGAATGTCGCGGGCACCCTGGAATACATCGGCCGCACCGACTTCCAGGTCAAATTCCGCGGTCAGCGCATCGAGCTCGGTGAGATCGAAACCGATCTGCTCGCCCACCCTGCCGTCAGCCAGGCCGCGGTGCTTGTGGTCGATACCGCGACCGGTCAGCAGCTGGTCGCCTATGTCGTACCCGCGCCGGGGCAGTCGATCGAACCGATCGAGCTCACCCGGTTCGTCGCGGAAAAGCTGCCGAGCTACATGGTGCCCGCGGCGATCATGGTGCTGGACGCGTTCCCGCTCAACACCTCTGGCAAGCTGGATCGCAAGGCTCTGCCGGAGCCGGTATTCAGTGCGGACGCGGCCGTCTTCCGCGCGCCGCGCACCCCGGCCGAGCAGATCGTGGCGGCCATCTTCGCCGACGTGCTCAGCCAGGAACGTATCGGCATCGACGACAACTTCTTCGATCTGGGCGGCAACTCGCTGGTCGCCACCCAGGTGGTGACGCGGATCGGCGCAGCATTCGGCACCCGCATCGGGGTGCGCGCACTGTTCGAGACCCCGACCGTGGCCGGTCTGGCCGCACGCGCCGAATCGGCGCCGCCCACCGAGCGGCCACGTCCGGCCCTGGTAGCCCAGCAGCTGCCCGAGCAGGTGCCGCTGTCGCTGGCACAGCAGCGGATGTGGTTCATCAACCAATTCGACTCCACGCTGCCGACCTACAACCTGCCGTTCGTGGTGCGGCTCGGCGGTCGCGTCGATCTCGACGCGATGCGGGCCGCGCTCACCGATGTGCTGACCCGTCAGGAATCGCTGCGCACCATTTTCCCCAACTCGGGCGACGGTGCCTATCAGCAGGTGCTGCCGATCGAAGAGGTCGACCTCAGTATCACCGTGCAGCCAATCGAGGCGGCTGAACTCCTCGACGTGCTGACCGAATTCGCCTCCGCCGGCTTCGATGTCTCGACCGAACTGCCCATCCGGGTGCGCCTGTATCAGATCACCGGTGCGTCCTCCGATGACACCGCCGACTACGCGCTCGCATTCGTCGTGCATCACATCGCTGCGGACGGCGTCTCGTTCGGCCCGCTCGCGCGCGATGTCACGACCGCGTATCTAGCCCGCGCAGCCGGGGAAGCGCCGGCTTGGGCACCCCTGCCGGTGCAGTACCGCGACTACACCCTGTGGCAGCGCGAATTGCTCGGCGCCGAAAGCGATCCCGACTCCATGGCCGCCCGCGAGATCGCCTACTGGCGTGACGCGCTGGCCGGGCTGCCGGATCAGCTGGACCTGCCCACCGATCGGCAGCGTCCGCCGGTGCAGAGCTTCCGCGGCGCACAGTTCAATTTCGATATCGATGCCGAACTGCACACCCGGCTGAACGGATTGGCCCGTGCCGAGGGCACGACCCCGTTCATGGTGCTGCACGCCGCGCTCGCGGTGCTGCTGGCCCGACTGTCCGGCACCACCGATATCGCCATCGGCACCCCCATCGCCGGACGTGGCGAACAGGCCCTCGACGACCTGATCGGCATGTTCGCCAACACGCTCGTGCTGCGCTCGGACGTCGATCCGGGTCGGTCCTTCACCGAATTCCTTGCGCGCACCAGGGAAATCGACCTCGCGGCGTTCGCATACAGCGACGTTCCGTTCGAACGTCTCGTCGAGGTGGTCAACCCGACTCGGTCGCAGGCGCGGCATCCGCTGTTCCAGGTGATGCTGTCGTTCCAGGAGATGTCGCACGGCACGCTGGAACTGCCGGGACTGTCGGTGTCGGCCGCCGAGGTCGAAGTCAATATCGCCAAATTCGATCTGCTCTGGACGCTGACCGAACATCGCGGCAATCAGGGCGAGCCCGCGGGCGTTTCGGTTGCCGTCTCCTACGCCACCGACCTGTTCGACCACGCGACGGTGTCCTCGTTCGCTGATCGACTGGTGCGGATTCTGCGCGGTGTCACCGTGGATCCGGCGGCGATCGTCGGCGATATCGATCTGCTCGACGAACGCGAGATCGAGCTGGCCCGCGACGGCTGGCACGGCGAGCCGCGTGCGATCGAGGCGGCCGGGACGGTCAGCGATCTGTTCACCCGCCAGGTGGCCGCGACACCGGATGCGATCGCCGTGGTCGACCGCTCCGTCGACGGCTTCACCCCCGCCGTCGGTACATCGTTGGCCCACCCGTCGCCCGACCACCTCCCATCGGGTCGTTCCGCGACGCTGACGTATTCGGACTTCGGGTCTCGGGTGCACGCGCTCGCGCGCTGGTTGATCCAGGCCGGTGTCGGTCCGGATGTCCCGGTCGCGCTCGGTCTGCGGCGCTCGCTCGAACTGATGATCGCGATCCATGCGGTGCTCGAGGCCGGTGGCACCTATGTGCCGCTCGATCTCGATCAGCCTGTCGAACGCATCGCCCATGTGCTCGATACCGCGGCCCCGGCCTATGTGCTGACCACGTCGCGGGATCGATTCACGCCGGAGGGCTTCGAGTCCCTCGTTATCGACGAGCTCGATCTTTCCGGGATCTCCGATGCTCCGGTGACCGATGCCGAGCGCGTATCACCATTGTGCCCAGAGCATTTGGCGTACGCTATCTTCACCTCGGGCTCCACCGGTCGCCCGAAGGGCGTCGGCGTATCGCATGCCGCGCTGGTGCACCAGATGCGCTGGCTCATCAGCGAATTCGGTATCGGCGCGGACGACGTGGCGCTGTACAAGACTCCGGCGACCTTCGACGCGTCGGTGTGGGAGCCGTTGGCTCCCTTGCTGACCGGTGGCCGGACCGTCATCGCCACCCACGACGGCTACCGCGACACCCAATATCTGACTGAGGTCATCGCTGCCGAACAGGTCACCATCACCTCGTTCGTGCCGTCATTGCTGACCGTATTCGCCGGCACCGTCGATCCGGCGGCACTGAGCTCGGTGCGCATGCTGCTGGTCGGCGGTGAGGCCTTCACCGGTGAGGCGGTGGAGGCGTTCCGAAAGCTCGG
The DNA here is from genome assembly GCF_040674755.1 of Nocardia sp. NPDC049737. Taxonomy (NCBI): domain Bacteria; kingdom Bacillati; phylum Actinomycetota; class Actinomycetes; order Mycobacteriales; family Nocardiaceae; genus Nocardia; species Nocardia sp. NPDC049737. The sequence goes on from NZ_JBFANH010000003.1 coordinate 96,366, forward strand.
TCGTCCCGATATCACCCTGATCAACCTTTACGGCCCAACGGAATTCACCGTCAATGCCACCCACGCGGTTGTCGGCGAGGTTGTGCGCGGTGCGGTGCCGATCGGTGCACCGGTCTGGAACACCCAGGCCTACGTGCTGGACGCGCGGCTGCATCCGGTGCCGCCGGGTGTCGCGGGTGAGCTGTACCTGTCGGGTCCCCAGCTGGCGCGCGGCTATCTCACCCGTGCGGATATGACGGCCGACCGTTTCGTCGCAAACCCGTTCGGCCCCAGCGGTTCTCGCATGTACCGCACCGGTGACCTGGTGACCCGCGATGCGGCGGGGCAGATCGTCTACAGCGGTCGCACCGACTTCCAGGTGAAACTGCGCGGTGTCCGGATCGAGCTCGGCGAGATCGAAGCCGCCTTGCGCGCGCATCCTTCGGTTGCGCAGGCGGTCGCGCTGGTCCGTTCCGACAGCAGGCTCGGCGACCAGTTGGTCGCCTATGTAGTGCCGACCGAGGCCGAGCCGGAGGCCGGATTCGATGTCGCGCTGCGTACGCATCTGTCCGCCATGGTGCCCACTTATATGGTGCCCGCGGCGTTCGTGACGCTCGAGGCGATGCCGCTCAATGCGAACGGCAAGCTCGATCGGCGCGCGCTGCCCAAGCCGGTCTTCGAGGTGCACACCTTCCGTGCGCCGAGCACGCCGATCGAGGAGATCGTCGCCCAGATCTTCGGTGAGGTGCTCGACCTGCCCCGGGTCGGCGTGGACGACGACTTCTTCGACCTCGGCGGCAACTCGCTGATCGCCACCCAGGTCGCCTCGCGCATCGGCACCGCACTCGATACCCGGGTGCCGGTGCGGATGGTGTTCGAGGCGTCCACGGTGGCCGCGCTGGCGGCTCGGGTGGAATCGCATGCCGGTGCGGGTGCCCGCAGTGCGCTGGTCGCCCGGGAACGTCCGGAGGCAGTGCCGCTCTCGCTCGCGCAGCAGCGCATGTGGTTCCTCAACCGCTTCGATACCGCATCGGCGGTCAACAACATTCCGGTCGCCATCCGGCTCTCCGGTGATCTCGATGTCGCCGCACTGCAGGTCGCGGTCATCGACGTGATCGACCGGCACGAATCGCTGCGCACCGTCTTCCCGGAGACCAAGAGCGGTCCCGTTCAGGTCGTGCTCGACGCGGCGCAGATCGTGCCCGATCTGACCCCGTACCGGGTCACCGAGGAGACTCTGGTCGAGCATCTGATCGACCTGGCCTCCATGGCATTCGATGTCACCGACGAAGTGCCTTTGCATGCAAGGCTTTTCGAGATCAGCGAGTCCGAGTTCGTACTCGGTATGGTGGTGCACCACATTTCGGCCGACGGCTGGTCGATGGGGCCGCTGGCGCGTGACGTCATGGTGGCGTACGCGGCGCGCACCTCGTGGGAGTCGCCCGCCTGGTCCGCGCTGCCGGTGCAGTACGCGGACTACGCGCTGTGGCAGCGCGAGGTGCTCGGCTCCGAGGATGATCCGAATTCGCTGATCTCCAGCCAGATCCGGTACTGGACCGAACAACTCGCCGATCTGCCCGACGAACTGGTGCTGCCGTCGGATCGCCCGCGTCCGGCGATCGCCTCCTACCGTGGCGGTACCTACGCGTTCGTGATCTCCGCCGAGACCCAGCGTGCGCTCATCGATCTGGGTCGCAAGCACAACTCGTCGCTGTTCATGGTCATGCACAGTGCGCTCGCGGTGCTGCTGGCACGGGCCAGCGGTACCGGCGATATCGCCATCGGCACCCCGGCCGCCGGTCGTGGTGAGGCCGCGCTGGACGACCTGATCGGCATGTTCGTCAATACGCTCGTATTGCGCACCGATGTCGCGGGCTCGGCGAGTTTCGCCGATCTGCTCGCCCTGGCCAGGGAAACGGACCTGCAGGCATTCGCCCATGCGGATCTGCCGTTCGAGCGTCTGGTCGAAATTCTCAACCCGGCCCGCTCGCAGGCGCGCAACCCGCTGTTCCAGGTGATGCTGGCGTTCCAGAACGTCAAGCAGGCAAACCTCGAACTGCCCGGACTGTCGGTCAACGGCATCGATTACGACGCGCGACTGGCCAAATTCGATCTGCAGCTCACCCTGCAGGAGACCCAGGAATCGGGCGAGGCCGCCGGTATGTCGGCCGAAATCTCTTATGCCCTCGATCTTTTCGACGAGGACACGGTGGCCGCCTTCGCGCGTCGCCTGGATCGGATCCTGGCGGCCATCATCGCCGATCCGACCGTGCCGGTCGGCGACATCCAACTGCTCGACGATCAGGAAACCGCGCTGGCGGTAGTCGGTTGGAACGACACCAGTCACGATTTGCTGCCGCGTCGTCAGCCCGGCCGTGCCCCGCGTCGTTCCGGCGTTCGCCGAAGTGGCGGGCTCACCCTGGTGGGCGAGTTCGCCGCGCAGGCCGCGGCCACGCCGGATGCGGTCGCGATCGTGGATCCTGCGACGGGTGATTCGCTGGACCCGTCGACCGACCTGCACCCCTCATCGAGTGGCTCCGCGACGCTGACGTATGCCGAATTCGGTGCCCGCGTGCACCGGTTGGCGCGGCGGTTGATCGAGGCCGGTGTCGGCCCGGAAAAGCTTGTCGCCCTCGGCCTGCGGCGTTCGGTCGACCTCGTGGTCGCGGCGTATGCGGTGCAGGAGGCGGGCGGCGGCTATGTGCCGTTGGACCTGGATCAGCCCACCGAGCGGATCAGTTATGTACTCGAGTCGGCGGCACCGGTCTGCGTGCTGACGAACTCGCGGGACAACTTCGAAAGCGGTGGGCTGCCAACGCTTTCCATCGATGACCTGGATCTGTCCGAGTACTCGGATGCGCCGGTCACCGATGCGGAGCGGATCGCGCCGCTGCGGGCGGAGAACACCGCGTATGTGATCTTCACGTCCGGTTCGACCGGTCGCCCGAAGGGTGTGGCGGTACCGCACGCGGCTGTCGTCAACCAGATCCGTTGGATCACTGGTGAATACGGCATCGGTGCCGATGACGTCGTGTTGTTCAAGACCCCCGCCACGTTCGACGTGTCGGTGTGGGAACTGTTCGGCCCGTTGAGTACCGGTGGCCGGATTGTCGTCGCGAGCCCGGACGGGCACCGCGACCCGCAGTACCTCGCGGAAGTCATTGCGGCCGAACGGGTTACGATGACTTCCTTCGTGCCCTCGATGCTGACCGTCTTCGCGGGCAGTGTGGACGCTGCCGGTGGTGCGGCACTGGAATCGTTGCGCGCATTGCTGGTCGCGGGTGAGGCCTTCACCGGTGACACCGTCGCCGCGATTCGCAAGGTCAGCTCCGCCGAGCTCTACAACCTCTACGGCCCGACCGAATTCGCGGTGCACGCGACGCACGGCCCGGTGGCGCAGGGGCTGATCGGCGCGGTGCCGATCGGTCTGCCGGTGTGGAATGCCCAGGCGTATGTGCTCGATGCCCGACTGCATCCGGTCGCACCAGGTGTCGCGGGTGAGTTGTATCTGGCCGGTGCGCAGCTGGCGCGCGGCTACTTCGGGCGTACCGATCTGACCGCGGATCGCTTCGTGGCCAACCCGTTCGGCGCACCGGGCGCTCGCATGTACCGCACCGGCGACCTGGTCACCCGCAATGCCGACGGTGCGATCGTGTACCTCGGCCGCACCGACTTCCAGGTGAAGCTGCGCGGTCTGCGTATCGAGCTCGGCGAGATCGAAACCGCGCTCACCGCACACGATTCGGTGGCACAGGCGGTCGCGCTGGTTCGCACGGACGCGCGGACCGGTGATCAGTTGGTGGCGTATGTGGTGCCCGCCAATGGCGGCACGGTCGATCTCGACGAGCTGCGCGCGCACCTGAGCGAGCAGCTGCCGTCGTACATGGTCCCCGCCGCGATCGTGGTGCTCGACGCCATGCCGTTGAATCCCAACGGCAAGCTGGATCGCCGCGCGCTGCCCGAACCCGTCTTCGAGGCCAAGGAATTCCGCGCACCGTCGACCCCGATCGAAGAGATCGTCGTCGACATCTTCAGCGATGTGCTCAGCCATGAGCGCATCGGCATCGACGACAACTTCTTCGATCTGGGCGGCAATTCGCTGGTCGCCACCCAGGTGGTGGCGCGGCTGGGCGCGGCACTGGATACCCAGGTGCCGGTGCGACTGCTGTTCGAGGCGCCGACCGTCGCCGCACTCGCCGCGCGCATGGAGGCCAGTGCCGGGGCCGGTGCCCGCCAGGCGCTGACCGTGCGCCCGCGGCCGGAGTACCCGCCGCTGTCGCTCGCGCAGCAGCGGATGTGGTTCCTCAACCGCTTCGACGCCGATTCGGCCGCCGACAATATTCCGGCGGCGGTGCGCCTGCAGGGGCATCTGGATCTGCCCGCGCTGCGCGGCGCCATTGCCGATGTGATCACCCGGCACGAATCGCTGCGCACGATCTACCCGTCCCATGAGGGCGTGGCCTACCAGCAGGTGCTTGCGGCCGCGCAGGCGATTCCGGAGCTGGAGATCATCCCGGTCGCCGAAAGCGAATTGGGCAGTGCCCTTTACGAATTCATCGGTCGCGGTTTCGATATCACCACCGAATCCGTGCTGCGAATTCGGCTCTACCAGGTCGAGCGTGCGCCGCTGAGCAGTAAGAAATGGCGCGACAACACGCAGCACCATGTGCTCGCAGTCGTGGTGCATCACATCGCGGCCGACGGCTTCTCGATGCGTCCGCTGGTCCGCGATCTGATGTCGGCCTATATCGCGCGCAGTTCGGAATCCGCGCCGGTCTGGCCGCCGCTGGCGGTGCAGTACGTGGATTACGCACTGTGGCAACGCGAAACGCTCGGCTCCGAGGACGATCCGACCTCACTGATCTCCGAACAGCTCGGCTACTGGCGGGAAACCCTGGCCGGACTGCCCGAGGAACTGCGTCTTTCGCCCAAGCCACGGCCGGTCGTCGCTTCGTATCAGGCGCGCACGCACCGATTCCAGCTGCCCGGTGCGCTCGTGGAGGCACTGAACCGCCTCGCGCACGAGCACAACACCACGCTGTTCATGGTGGTGCACAGCGCATTCGCGACCCTGCTCGCGCGGCTCAGCGGTTCGGATGACATCGCCATCGGCATCCCGGTTGCCGGTCGTGGTGAGCAGGTTCTCGACGACCTGGTCGGCATGTTCGTCAACACCTTGGTGCTGCGCACCCAGGTCGATCCGACCGAAGCGTTCACCGATCTGCTCGCCCAGGTGCGCGAACGCGATCTGCAGGCTTTCGCGCACGCCGATGTGCCGTTCGAGCGGTTGGTCGAGGTGCTCAACCCGGCCCGCTCGCAGGCGCGGCATCCGCTGTTCCAGGTGATGCTGTCGTTCCAGAACCTCGGGCGCACCTCGCTGGAGCTGCCCGGGCTCGCGGTTTCCGAGCTCGGCATCGATCCGCCGACGGCCAAGGTCGACCTGCAGCTCACGCTGAGCGAGGGTGCGGAATCGGAGATGGCCGCCGAACTCGTCTATGCCACAGATCTTTTCGACGATCGGTTCGCGGAGGTGTTCGCCGAGCGGTTCGTCCGGGTGCTGCGCGGTATCACCGCCGCACCGGCGATCGTGGTCGGCGATATCGACCTGCTCGACGACACCGAGCGGGCCCAGGTGCTCGGCCGGTGGAACGAGACCGAATTCCCGGTGGACGCGGCGCTCACCTCACCGGTCGGCGATGCGGCCGCGACGCTGGTTTCGCTGTTCGAGGCGCAGGTACTGCGCACGCCGAACGCGTACGCGGTCAGCTACGAGGGGACGACTCTGTCCTATGCCGAGTTCGCAGCCCGGGTGCACCGGCTGGCGCGCTGGCTGAAGCAGAACGGCGTCGGCCCGGAATCCTATGTGGCTCTTGGTATGCGGCGCTCGATCGAGTTGGTCGTCGGCATGTACGCGATCAATGCCGCCGGTGGTGCCTACGTGCCGCTGGATCCGGATCATCCGGCCGAGCGCATCGATTACATCCTGGAGACCGCGCGACCGGTCTGCGTGCTAACCGCGGGCACCGATCTGGAGACCACGGTGTCACGCCAGGTCCGCATCGATGAACTCGACCTGTCGGAGTTCTCGGATGAACCACTGACCGACGCGGATCGGCATCGTCCGCTGCGTCCGGGCAATACCGCGTACGTGATCTTCACCTCGGGTTCGACCGGTCGGCCGAAGGGTGTCGCGGTCTCGCACGCCGCGATCGTCAACCGCCTGGTGTGGATGCACGCCGAATACGGTCTGTCCGCCGAAGATGTTGTGCTGCAGAAGACTCCGGCGACCTTCGACGTGTCGGTGTGGGAGTTCTTCTGGCCGTTGCAGGTCGGCGCCCGCCTGGTCGTCGCCAAGCCGGACGGCCACCGCGATCCGGCCTATATGGCGCACCTGATCGTCGACGAGCAAGTCACCACGGTGCACTTCGTGCCGTCCATGCTCTCGGTATTCGTCGCCGAGGACCGCGCGGCCGAATGCACCAGTCTGCGTAATGTTTTCGCCTCCGGTGAGGCGCTGCCCGCCGTGGCCGCGCAGCGCCTGCGCCAGCTGACCGGCGCGCGACTGCACAACCTGTACGGCCCGACCGAGGCCGCGGTCGACGTCACCTTCCACGAGGTGACCGATGCCGATATCAGCTCGGTGCCGATCGGCGCCCCGGTGTTCAACACCCAGGTCTACGTGCTGGATTCGCGGTTGCGTCCGGTGCCGGCGGGCGTCCCGGGTGAGCTGTATCTGGCGGGTGCGCAGTTGGCGCACGGCTATGTCGGCCGCCCGGACCTGACCACCGAGCGTTTCATCGCGAACCCGTTCGGTGACGCGGCGCGCATGTACCGCACCGGTGACCTCGTCATGTGGACACCGCGCGGTGAACTGGAGTACCTGGGCCGCACCGACTTCCAGGTGAAGCTGCGCGGTCTGCGTATCGAACTCGGCGAGATCGAATCGGCGCTCACCGCACAGGACGCGGTGGCGCAGGCGGTCGTGCTGGTGCACTCCGATGAGCGGACCGGCGATCAGCTGGTCGCCTACCTGGTCGCGAATCCGGACCGGGCCGTCGATATCGAGACCGTCAAGAACACCCTCGGTGTGCAGTTGCCCGCCTACATGGTGCCTGCGGCCTACGTGGTGCTCGACGAGTTCCCGCTCAATGCCTCCGGCAAGCTGGATCGCAAGGCGCTGCCCGCACCGACGTTCGCGGCCAAGGTATTCCGCGCGCCCACCACCCCGGTGGAGGAGATCGTCGCGGGCACCTTCGCGGAAGTACTCGGTCTGCAGGGCGTCGGACACGGCGTCGGCCTGGACGACGACTTCTTCGAACTCGGCGGCAACTCGCTGATCGCCACCCAGGTGGCGGCACGCCTAGGTGCGGCACTGGATACTCAGATCCCGGTGCGCGCGCTGTTCGAGGCCCCGAATGTCGCGGCACTGGCCGCGCTGGTGGAATCGGCCGCCGGTGAAGGTGGTCGGGCACCGCTGACTCCGCAGCCGCGCCCCGAGCTGGTCCCGCTATCGCTGGCCCAGCAGCGGATGTGGTTCCTCAACCGCTTCGACAACCGCACCGCCGTCAACAACATTCCGGTTGCCGTGCGGCTCACCGGCGAGGTCGATATCGCCGCGCTGAATGCCGCCATCGGCGATGTGTTGGCCAGGCACGAGGCGCTGCGCACCATCTACCCGGAGGTCGAAGGCACCGGTTACCAGCACGTTCTGCACACCGATGAGGTGCGCTTCGAGCTGGCCGCCGAGGCGATCGCCCCCGGCGCGGTGCCCGCGCGCATCGTCGAGCTGGCGAGTGTGCACTTCGATGTGACCAGTGAGGTGCCGTTCCGGGCCAACCTGCTCAGCATTGATGAGCACACCCACGTCGCGGTGCTCGTCATGCACCACATCAGTGGTGACGGTTTCTCGCTGCGGCCGCTGCTGCGCGACGTGGTGCTGGCCTACACCGAGCGCAGCCGCGGTGAGGTGCCCACCTGGGCGCCGCTGGATGTCCAGTACGCCGACTACGCGCTGTGGCAGCGCGCGGTGCTCGGCAGCGAGGACGATCCGGAATCCGTCGCGGCACAGCAGCTCGCGTACTGGACCGAGCAGCTGGCCGATCTGCCCGATCAGATCGAACTTCCCGCCGACCGCTCGCGGCCCGAAATCGCCTCCAATGCCGGTGGCACCCATGGCTTCTCGATCGATGCCGAATTGCACGCCGCACTGGCCGAACTCGCCCGCGCCCGTGGCGTCACGCTGTTCATGGTCATGCACGCGGCACTTGCGGCTTGGGCGGCCCGGCTGTCCAACAGCACCGATATCGCCATCGGCACCCCGATCGCGGGCCGCGGTGAACGCGCGCTCGACGATCTGGTCGGCATGTTCGTCAATACGCTGGTGCTGCGCAATGAGGTCGAGCCGAGCGCCAAGTTCAGTGATCTGCTCGCGCAGGTGCGCCGCACCGATCTGGCGGCCTTCGCCAATGCCGATGTGCCGTTCGAGCGGCTGGTCGACGTGATCAGCCCGGCCCGGTCGCAGGCGCATCACCCGCTGTTCCAGGTGGCACTGACCTTCGAGGCCGCCTCGGCCGCGGATATGGGCACCGTCGCGCTGCCCGGTGTCGAGCTCTCGGTGGTCGAATTCGATCCCGGCACAGCCAAATTCGATGTGCAGCTGACCGTCGGCGAGACCGCCGACGGTGCGCTGGGCCTGTCGTGGAATTACGCCACCGAGCTGTTCGATCCGGAGACGGTGGCGTCCTTCGCCGATCGCCTTGTCCGGATTCTGCAGAGTGTGGTCGAGGATCCCGAGATCGTCATCGGCGATATCGATCTGCTCGGTGAGGCCGAGCGGCTCAATGTGTCGCAGCGCTGGGTGTCGTCCGGATTCGACAGTCTGGCGCGCACGGAGGGCGCCGGGAGCGCCGCAAGACGACACAGCGCGGCGCGATTCAACGCACCCGGTACCACCCTGGTCGACCTGTTCGAGCAGGCGGTGGCCGCGCATCCGGACAATACGGCGGCCAAATTCGGCATCGAATCGCTGACCTACGCGGAGCTGGATCGGCGCGCGAATGTGTTGGCGCGCAGGCTGATCGCCGACGGCGCCGGCCCCGAGTCGCTGGTCGCGGTGATCCTGCCGCGCTCGCTGGATCTCGTGGTTGCGCTGCTCGCGGTGGTGAAGACCGGTGCGGGCTACGTGCCGGTCGATCCGACCTACCCGGCCGACCGCATCGCCTACGTACTCGCGGATTCGCGTCCGACCAGCGTGGTCCTCGATTCCACGGTCCAGGTGACGGTGCCCGCCGAGCTGCCGACCGTGGTGCTCGACGGGTTCGCGGTGGAGACCGGCAATGTCGAGGACGCCGACGACGCCCCGATCACCGACGCCGACCGGCTCGCGGCGCTGACGCCGGACAATGTCGCGTACGTGATCTACACCTCCGGCTCGACCGGACGCCCGAAGGGTGTGGCGGTCGCGCACCGGAATGTGGTGCGGCTGTTCGCCAATACCGATCGCGACTTCGGCTTCGGCCCCGGCGATGTGTGGACGCTGTTCCACTCCTACGCCTTCGACTTCTCGGTGTGGGAGCTGTGGGGTCCGCTGCTGTTCGGCGGCACCCTGGTGGTCGTCGACTACTACACCTCGCGCTCGCCCGAACAGTTCCTGGAACTGCTGCGGGTGGAACAGGTCACGGTGCTCAACCAGACGCCGTCCGCGTTCTACCAATTGGCCGAGGCGGATCGCAATGCCGCACCGGATGCCAACCCGCTGGCCTTGCGCTACGTGGTGTTCGGTGGTGAAGCCCTCGAACTGCGCAGGCTTTCGGATTGGGTTGCCCGACACGGCGACGGTGCCGGTGGGCGCTCCGCAGGCTCCGCGCCTGCCGCTCCGCTGCTGGTCAACATGTACGGCATCACCGAGACCACGGTGCACGTGTCCTACCGTGCGCTGGACGCCGCGACCATCGCGGCCGCCTCCGGCAGTGTGGTCGGTCGTGCCATCGCGGGTCTGCGCGTGTACGTCCTCGATAACCGGCTGCGGCCGGTTCCGGTCGGCGTCGCGGGCGAAATGTATGTCGCGGGACCGCAGTTGGCCCGTGGCTACCTCGGCCGCTCGGACCTGACCACCACCCGCTTCGTCGCGAACCCGCTCGCCGACGCGGAGGCCGCGGGCACGCGCCTGTACCGCTCCGGCGACCTCGCGCGCTGGAACCGCTTCGGCGAACTCGAATATCTCGGCCGCGCCGACGATCAGGTCAAGGTGCGCGGCTTCCGCATCGAACTCGGCGAGATCGAATCCGCCATTCTGGCCCAGCCGGGCATTGCCCAGGCCGCGGTCATCGTGCGCGAGGATCAGCCGGGCGATCAGCGGATCGTGGCCTATGTGGTCGCCGAACCCGAGGTGATCCCGGACCTCGATGTGGTGCGCAGTGGTGCGGCGCAACGACTTCCGTCCTATATGGTGCCCGCGGCACTGGTGCGGCTCGAGTGGATTCCGTTGACCGTCAACGGCAAGCTGGACCGTCGCGCGTTGCCCGCGCCCGCGGTGCAGGCCAAGGCCTTCCGTGCCCCGGTGACACCGGTCCAGGAAACCGTCGCCGCGGTCTTCGCCGATGTGCTCGACCTGCCGAGGGTCGGTGTCGACGACGACTTCTTCGATCTCGGCGGCAACTCGCTGATCGCGACCAGGGTGGTCGCCCGGATCGGCGCGGCGCTCGGCACCACCGTCCCGGTGCGTGCGCTGTTCGAGGCCTCCACCGTGGAAGCGCTCGCGGCCCGGGTGGAATCGCATGCCGATGGCGCCGCGCGCGCCCGGCTGGTCGCCCGCCCGCGCAAGGCCGACGAACTCGTGCCGCTGTCGTTCGCACAGCAGCGCATGTGGTTCCTGAACAAGTACGACACCACATCCGCGGCCTACAACCTCCCGGTCGCCATCCGGTTGACCGGTGCGCTCGATATCGAGGCGCTGCGACTGGCGGTGGCCGATGTGGTGCGCAGGCACGAATCGCTGCGCACCCGCTATCCGGAGCACGGCGGCACCCCGGTCCAGGTGATCGTGCCCGCCGACGCGATCGCGCTCGACCTGCAACCGGTTTCGGTCGATCCGGCCGAGCTGACCGCGGTGGTGACCGAATTCGTGACCGCCGGATTCGATGTGTCCGAACAGGCTCCCCTGCGGACCAGGCTCTTCTCCGCCGGTGCCGATGAGCATGTGTTCGTCGTCGTGGTGCACCACATCGCGGCCGACGGCTTCTCCATCGGCCCGCTGACCCGCGACGTGATGCTCGCCTACACCGCGCGCGCCCAGGACGCCGCGCCCGGCTGGGCGCCGCTGCCGGTGCAGTACGCGGACTTCGCCATCTGGCAGCGCGAGGTCCTCGGCAGCGAGGACGATCCGAATTCGCTGATGGCGCGTCAGGTGGCGCACTGGCAGCGCGCACTCGACGGCGTCCCGGACGAACTGCCGTTGCCCACCGACCGGCCGCGCCCCGCGATCGCCTCGCATCGCGGTGCGACCCTGCAAACCGAACTGCCCGCCGAACTCATCGCGGCGCTGGAAGATATCGCTCGCCGACGCGGTGCCTCGCTGTTCATGGTCATGCACAGCGCGCTCTCCGTGCTGCTGGCCCGGCTGTCGGGCACCGACGATATCGCCGTCGGCTCGCCGATCGCGGGACGCGGTGAGCAAGCACTCGACGACCTCGTCGGCATGTTCGTCAACACCCTCGTGCTGCGCGCCGGCATCGATCAGTCGGAGCCGTTCACGGCGCTGTTGGACCGGGTGCGCTCGACCGACCTGGATGCCTTCGGCAATGCCGACGTGCCGTTCGAACGGCTGGTGGAACTGCTCGCGCCGGAACGTTCGCAGGCGCGCAACCCGCTGTTCCAGGTGATGCTCGCATTCCAGAACCTGGAGCGCACCGCACTCGAATTACCGGGTCTTTCGGTGTCCGCACTGGACCTCGAAGAGAATGTGGCCCGCTTCGACCTGCAGTTCACGCTGTCGGAAACCGGTTCCGGCGGAATGACTTTGGCGCTCACCTACGCCACCGAGCTGTTCGACGTGTCGAGCGCCGAGCTGATCACGCAGCGTTGGCGGCGAGTGCTGGAGGCCATCGCCGCCGACCCGACCGCCCCGGTCGGTGTCATCGATGTGCTCGACGCGCAGGAGCGGGCCGAGCTGATCGCCCGCACCGGTGCGCCCGCGGTGCCCGCGCGCACCCTGCCCGAGCTGCTGGCCGAGGCCGCCGCGATGGATCCGAAGGCGACCGCGGTGGTGTTCCAGGGGACACGTGTGTCCTATGGCGACCTCGATGAGCGGTCGAACCGGTTGGCGCGCTTGCTCATTGCCGAGGGCATCGGTACCGAGGATCTGGTCGCCGTCGGCGTGCCGCGGTCCGCGGATTCGGTCTTCGCAGCCTGGGCGGTGTCGAAGGCGGGTGCGGCATTCGTGCCCGTCGACCCGAACTACCCGGCCGAGCGCATCGCCCACATGGTCACGGATTCCGGTTCCCCGGTCGGCCTGACGGTCGCGGCGGTTCGCGATGGCCTGCCGGATTCGGTGCGCTGGCTGGTGCTCGACGAGCTCGACCTGGACGGATTCGACGGCGGTCCGGTCACCGACGCCGACCGGGTCCGCCCGCTGCGGCCGGCGCATCCGGCCTACGTCATCTACACCTCGGGCTCCACCGGTGTGCCCAAGGGCGTGGTGGTCACCCATGCCGGACTCGCGAACTTCAGCGTCGAGCAGATCGTGCGCTACGACCTCGATTCCGGTTCGCGCGCACTGCATTTCGCCTCGCCGAGCTTCGACGCCTCGATCCTGGAGCTGCTGCTCGCGGTCGGCGCGGGCGGCGCGCTGGTGGTGACCCCGCCCGGCGTGTACGGCGGTGAGGAACTGTCCGAGCTGATCCGCACCGAGCGGGTCACCCACGCGTTCATCACACCCGCCGCGCTGGCCACCTTCGATCCGACCGGCCTGGACTCGCTGCGCGTACTGGTCGCCGGTGGCGAGGCGGTTCCGGCGGATCTGGTCGCGAAATGGGCGGTGCCGCTGGAGAACGGGTCCATCCGCAGCTTCCACAATGGTTACGGTCCGACCGAGACCACCATCATGACCAATATCAGCGAGCCGCTGGTGGCCGGTGACACGGTGGTGATCGGTGCGCCGATCCGCGGCATGCAGTCGTTGATCCTGGACGCCCAGCTCCGGCCGGTGCCGGTGGGTGTCGCGGGTGAGCTGTATCTGTCGGGCATCCAGTTGGCGCGCGGTTATCACGCCCGCGCCGGGCTGAGCGCCGAACGCTTCGTGGCCAACCCGTATGTCGCGGGTGCGCGCATGTACCGAACCGGTGACGTGGTCCGCTGGACGCGCACCGGTGAGGTCGAATATGTGGGCCGCTCCGACTTCCAGGTCAAGGTGCGCGGCTTCCGCATCGAACTCGGTGAGATCGACGCGGCGCTGGCCTCGCACCAGAGCGTCGATTTCGCGGTCACCGTCGGCCACAAGGGTGCCGCGGGCGCGACCTCGCTCGTGTCGTATGTGGTTGCGGTACCGGGTCATTCGATCGATGTCGCCGAGCTGACCGCGCACGTCGAGGAACGCCTGCCCGCGTACATGGTGCCGTCCTCGGTGATGGTGATCGACCATATTCCGCTGACCCCGGTCGGCAAGCTGGACCGTAAGGCGCTGCCGGAGCCGGTCTTCGCGACCGAGGTGGTCTTCCGCGCACCGCGTACGCCGATCGAGCACACCATTGCGGAGGTCTTCGCCGAGGTGCTCGGTGTCGAGCGTGTCGGTGTCGACGATTCGTTCTTCGCACTCGGCGGCGACAGCATCGTGTCCATCCAGCTGGTTTCGCGGGCCAAGGCGCGCGGTGTGGTCTTCACCCCGCGGAATGTCTTCGAGCAGCGCACCGTGGCCGGACTCGCCGCGGTCGCCGAGACCGCCGACAGCACCGAAACCGCCGTCGAGGCGCTGGCCGAGCTGCCCGGTGGCGGCATCGGCACCATGCCGCTGACTCCGGTGGTCCGGTTCATGGCGCAGCGGCAGGGTTCGTTCGGCCGGTTCAACCAGACCATGGCACTCGAATTGCCGGTCGGTATCGATCGCGCTGGCATCGCGAAAACCGCTGCCGCCGTGGTCGACCGCCACGACATGCTGCGGGCGCGGCTGTACCGCGAGGATGACGACTGGATCCTCGAGACCGCCGAGCCGGGCACCATCGATGTGGACGCGCTGATCGATCACACCGAATTCGATGCGAATATCGACGATGCCGGACTGTTCGAAATCGCTTCCGCCGCATTGGATACCGCGCTGGATCGACTCGATCCGGCTGCGGGCGTGGTGATTCGGTTCGTCTGGCTGGACCCCTCGGACGGCAGCCGCGGCGGCCGCCTCATCGTGGCCGCCCATCACCTCGTGGTGGACGGTGTTTCCTGGCGCATCCTGGTGCCGGACTTCGTCGCCGCGTGGGGTCAACTCACCGCGGGTCAGGAGCCGCAGCTCGTCGCGCCCGCGACCTCGATGCGCGCCTGGGCGGACGCGCTGCGTCGCGAGGCCGAAAGCGCGGGGCGGGTGGCCGAACTCGACTACTGGCGTTCGGTGGTCGCTACGGCGGATCCGCTGCTGACCGAGCGTGCGCTGGATCCGACCGTGGATACCTCGGGTGCCATCGAAAAACTGCAGGTCGAGGTGTCCGCCGAGGTCACCAAGGCGCTGCTGACCACCGTGCCCGCGCTGTTCCACGGCGGCGTCAACGACGGTCTGCTCACCGCGCTCGCTCTGGCGACCGCGAAGTGGCGCGCGGGTCGCAGCACCGCCCGCACCGACGATGCGTTGCTGATCCGCCTGGAGGGCCACGGCCGCGAAGAGGGCATCGTGCCCGGCGCGGATCTCTCGCGCACCGTCGGCTGGTTCACCGCGATCTTCCCGGTCCGCTTCGATCTGTCCGGCATCGATATCGATGCCGCGCTGGCCGGTGGTCCGGCGCTCGGCAAGGCCGTCAAGGCGGTCAAGGAGCAGTTGCTCGCGGTGCCGGACAAGGGCATCGGCTACGGCCTGCTGCGCTACATGAACGAGGCAACCGCCTCGGAACTGCCCGTCGAACAGCCGGGCCAGGTGAGCTTCAACTACCTGGGCCGCGTCTCCGAGGGCGATGTGCCCGAGGCGCTGCGCGGCTTCGGCTGGATCCCGGCCGCCGAACTCGGTGCGCTCGGTGGCGCCTACGACGCGGATATGCCCGCGATGGCGCCGCTGGATATCAATGCCATCGTGGTCGGCGACAAGCTGACCGCCAATATCGGCTACCCGAGCACCCTGCTCGATGCCGCGCAGGTCCGCGAATTCGGCGAACTGTGGACCACCGCACTGGAAGCGGTTGCCCGGCACGCCAATTCGAATGGCGCGGGCGGGCACACCCCGTCCGACTTCACCCTGGTGCGCTCGGCGCGGGGCGGCGCGGGGCGGGAACTGACACAGCGCGATATCGACAACTGGGAGCAGCGCTACCCGGCACTGGCCGATATCTGGCCGCTGTCCGCACTGCAGGCCGGTCTGCTGTTCCACGCGCGCCTGGCCGCCACCTCGGTGGACGTCTACACCGCGCAGGCCGTACTGACGCTCACCGGCCGGGTGGATCCGATCCGATTGCGTTCGGCCGCACAGGCTCTGGTGGATCGCTACGAGAACCTGCGCACCGCATTCGTCACCGATAACGACGGCAACCCGGTGCAGGTCGTCCTCGACAGCGTCCGCGTCGCCTGGGCCGAGCACGACCGGACCGAATCCGGTGACGCCGCCGATCTCATCGCCGCCGACCGCATGCAGCGCTTCGATCTGACCGAGCCGCCGCTGATCCGCTTCACGCTGATCCAAACCGCCCGGGCGGGAGCGGCAGCCCGCGTAACCACGGAGGGACCCGCGGCTGCCCCATCGGATACCGACAGTTGGCAGTTCGTGGTCTCCAACCACCACATCCTGCTCGACGGCTGGTCCATGCCGCTGCTCATGCGGGATCTGCTGGTGCTCTACGCGGCGCACGCCGATGCCAATGTGCTGCCCGCGGTGCGCTCCTACCGGCACTTCCTGGAATGGACCGGGCAGCAGGATCATGCGGCCTCGGTGGCCGCGTGGACCACCGCGCTGCGCGGTGTCAGCGAACCGACGCTGCTGTCGCGTCCGGACGCGAGCCGCGAGATCACCGCGCTGTCCGGCGAATACTTCTTCGAGATGGACGAGCAGGCGACCGCGCGACTCACCGCACTCGCCGCTTCGCTCGGCGTTACGCCGAATACCGTGCTGCAGGTCGCCTGGGGCATTCTGATCGGCCGGATGACCAGCCGTGATGATGTGCTGTTCGGCACCACGGTGTCCGGCCGTCCGGCACAGCTGTCCGGCGTCGAATCGATGGTCGGTCTGTTCATCAATACCGTTCCGGTGCGGGTGCGCTTCGATCCGTCGGAATCGGTGGAGCAGTTGCTCACCCGGACCCAGGGCGAGCAGGCGGATCTGCTCGATCACCACTACGTCGGCTTGGCCGATATCCAGTCCGCCGCCGGAATCGGCGGTCTGTTCGACACGCTGGTGGTCTTCGAGTCCTACCCGGTGGATGCCGAGGGCATACGGGCGCAGGCCGCCGATATCGACGGCATGGCTGTGGTCGATATGCAGGCCGCCGACGCCACGCATTATCCGCTGACCCTGATCGCGCAGCTGGACTCCCAGCTGCGGGTTCGCGCGGGCTACCTGCGCGACCTTTTCGATGAGCAGACAGTGCGTCGCATCGCCGATCGCCTGGTGCGGGTGCTCACCGCGATCACCACCGAACCCGCTGCAGCGGTGGGCGATATCGAACTGCTCGATACCGCCGAGCGCGAACTCGTGGTGTCGGGTTGGAACGACACCGCACACGAGGTGGACGCTGTGCTGTCGGCTCGCTCCGCAGGCTCCGCTCACGGGGCCACGCTGGTCTCGATGTTCGAGGCCCAGCTCGCCGCGACTCCGGACGCGACCGCGCTGACGTTCGAGGGGACAAGTCTGACCTATGCCGAGTTCGGCGCCCGGGTCTACGGCTTGGCGCGCTGGCTCATCGAACGCGGTGTCGGCCCGGAATCGTATGTGGCCCTCGGTATGCGGCGCTCGATCGATCTGGTGGTCGGCATGTACGCGGTGGCCGTGGCCGGTGGCGCGTATGTGCCGCTGGATCCGGATCATCCGGCCGAGCGCACGGAATACATTCTCGCCACCGCCGATCCGGTCTGCGTGCTGACTTCCGGTGACGATCTGAAGATCGATACCGCCCAGGTGCGCATAGATCTGCTCGACCTGTTCGGGTTGTCGGACGAGCCGGTGACCGAGGCGGAACGGCGTGCGCCGCTGCGCCCGTCGAATACCGCGTACGTGATCTTCACCTCGGGTTCGACCGGACGTCCGAAGGGTGTGGCGGTCAGCCATGCCGCGATCGTGAACCGTCTGGTGTGGATGCAGTCGGCCTACGGGCTGACCAGCACCGATGCCGTCCTGCAGAAGACGCCCGCCACCTTCGACGTTTCGGTGTGGGAGTTCTTCTGGCCGTTGCATATCGGTGCGCGGCTGGTCATCGCGAAGCCGGACGGGCACCGCGATCCGGCCTACCTCGCCGAGATCGTTACCGCGGAGCGGGTCACCGTGACCCACTTCGTGCCGTCCATGCTGTCGGTCTTCGTGGCCGATGCGGCCGCGGCACGGTGTGATTCGCTGCGACTGGTTTTCGCCTCCGGTGAGGCGCTGCCGCCCAAGCCCGCGCATCGCCTGCGCGAGCTCACCGGTGCGGCGCTGCACAACCTGTACGGTCCGACCGAGGCTGCCGTCGACGTCACCTTCCACGAGGTGGTCGCGACCGATACCGACACCGTGCCGATCGGTGCGCCGGTCTTCAATACCCAGGTCTACGTGCTGGATTCGCGACTGCGGCCGGTTCCGGTCGGTGTCGCGGGTGAGCTGTATCTGGCGGGCACCCAGTTGGCCCGCGGCTATGTCGCGCGCCCGGACCTGACCAGTGATCGGTTCGTCGCGAACCCGTTCGCCGCCGACGGCGCGCGCATGTACCGCACCGGCGACCTGGTGGCCTGGACGGCCGACGGCGAGCTGGACTACCTGGGCCGCACCGACTTCCAGGTGAAGCTGCGCGGTCTGCGCATCGAACTCGGCGAGATCGAGCAGGCGCTCACCGCGCTGGACGAGATCGCCCAGGCCGTCGTCGTGGTGCGCAGTGATCAGCACACCGGCGACCAGCTCGTCGCGTATGTCATCGCGACGCCGAACCTGCGGCTCGATATCGAGACGGTGCGCGAGGACCTGGCACGGCAGTTGCCCGCGTACATGGTCCCGTCGGTGGTCATCGTGCTCGACGCCTTCCCGCTCAACGCCTCCGGCAAGCTGGATCGCAAGGCACTGCCCGCACCGGTGTTCGAGGCCGCGGTATTCCGCGCGCCGACCACGCCGGTCGAGGAGATCATCGCGGCCACCTACGCCGATGTGCTCGGCCTGGAACGCGTCGGCCTCGACGACGACTTCTTCGCACTCGGCGGCAACTCGCTGAGCGCCACCCAGGTCGCCGCCCGGCTCTCGGCCGCATTGGATACCGATCTCGGTGTCCGTGAACTGTTCGAGGCCTCCACGGTGGCCGCGCTCGCGGCCCGCGCGGAGTCCCGGGCCGGTGCCGGTGGGCGCACGGCCCTGGTGCCGCAGCAGCGCCCCGAGCGGGTGCCGCTGTCGCTGGCCCAGCAGCGCATGTGGTTCCTCAACCGCTTCGATCCGGAATCGGCCGTGGACAATATCCCGGCCGCGGTGCGGCTGTCGGGTCTGCTCGACCGGCAGGCACTGCAGATCGCGGTGGCCGATGTGCTGGCCCGCCACGAATCGCTGCGCACCTACTACCCGGAATACGACGGCACCGCCTACCAGCAGACCGTCTCCACCGCCCGGGTGATCCCGGATCTGACGCCGATCGATGTGACCGAGGCCGAACTGCCGCAGCGCGTTGCGGAGGTCATCCTGACCGGCTTCGATGTCACCGTCGAAGTCCCGTTCCGGGCCAAGCTGTTCGAGATCAGCCCGACCGAACATGTGCTCGCCCTGGTGGTGCACCACATTTCGGCCGACGGCTTCTCTATGGGCCCGCTCACCCGCGACGTGATGACGGCCTACGCCGCCCGCGTCGAGGGCGGCGAGCCCTCGTGGCGTCCGCTCGAGGTGCAGTACGCCGACTTCGCGCTGTGGCAGCGCGCGGTGCTCGGCGCCGAATCCGATCCGGAATCGGTGATCTCGGCGCAGATCGAGTTCTGGTCCAGGACTCTGCGCGGGCTGCCCGAACAGCTCGACCTGCCCGCCGACCGGCCGCGTCCGGCGGTGGCATCGGGCCGCGGTGCCACGCACGTGTTCGAGATCGATGCCGAAACCCATGGCAAGCTCACCGAACTCGCGCGCACCAGGGGTACGACACTGTTCATGGTCGCGCACACCGCGCTGGCCGTGCTGCTGTCGCGGATGTCCGGTGAGGAAGACATCGCCATCGGTACGCCGATCGCCGGACGTGGTGAGCGCGCGCTCGATGATCTGATCGGCATGTTCGTCAACACCCTGGTGCTGCGGACACCGATCGACGGCGAGGCCACCTTCACCGAGTTGCTGCGCACCGTGCGCGCCATCGATATCGGCGCGTTCGGACATGCCGACCTGCCGTTCGAGCGGTTGGTGGAGATCCTGAACCCGGTCCGCTCGCAGGCGCGCCATCCGCTGTTCCAGGTGATGCTGTCGTTCCAGAACACCGGCCAGAACAGCCTGGAACTGCCCGGACTCACGGTCAGCGGTGTCGAGCTGCCGATCGATGTGGCCAAATTCGATCTGCAGCTGGTGCTTTCGGAGCAGACCACGACCCCGATCAGCACCTCGAACGGTGCCGGTGCCACCACGGTCGCTCCGTCGGGTATCGCGGCCGAATTGATCTACGCCACCGACCTTTTCGACGCGAACACCATGGCGGCGTTCGGGCAGCGGTTCAACCGGCTGCTGCAAGCCGTCGCGGCCGAACCGGATCGGGCCATCGGCGATATCGATCTGCTCGATGCATCCGAAGCCGAACTGGCACTGCGTGGTTGGAACGACACCGAGCGCGACCTCGGTACGGTCGGCACGCTGGTCGACGAATTCGCCAGGCAGGCCGCTGCGACGCCGGATGCGGTCGCGATCGCGGATCCGGCGACGGGTGATTCGCTCACGTATGCCGAATTCGGTGCTCGTGTGCACCGGTTGGCGCGTCGCCTCATCGCGGATGGGGTCGGCCCGGAGAGCCTGGTGGCCCTCGGTCTTCGGCGTTCCGTCGACCTCGTGGTCGCGGCGTACGCCGTGCAGGAGGCCGGTGGTGGTTATGTGCCGCTCGACCTCGATCAGCCCGCGGAACGAATCGGCTACGTGCTCGATTCCGCCGCGCCGGTGTGTGTACTGACCACCTCGCGTGACGACTTCGACGGCACCGGCCTGCCCACACTCGTCATCGATGACCTGGATCTGTCCGAGTACTCGGACCAGCCGGTCACCGATGCGGAGCGGAATGCGCCGTTGCGGCCGAGCAACCCGGCGTACGTCATCTTCACCTCGGGTTCGACCGGTCGGCCGAAGGGTGTGGCCGTGCCGCACGCTGCCGTCGTCAACCAGATCCGTTGGATCACCGGTGAATACGGCATCAGTGCCGATGACGTCGTGCTGTTCAAGACCCCTGCCACCTTCGACGTGTCGGTGTGGGAACTGTTCGGCCCGTTGAGCACCGGTGGCCGAATCGTGGTGGCCGGCCCGGACGGCCATCGTGATCCGCAGTACCTGGCCGACGTGATCGCGGCCGAACGGGTCACCATGACCTCGTTCGTGCCCTCGATGCTGAGCGTCTTCGCGAGCAGTGTCGACGCGGCCGTCGGCAGTGCGGCCCTGGCATCGCTGCGCGCACTCCTCATCGCCGGTGAGGCATTCACCGCCGATGCCGCGACTGCCATTCGCCGGGTCAGCTCGGCCGAGCTCTACAACCTGTACGGCCCGACCGAATTCACCGTGCACGCGACCCACGGCCCGGTGGCCGAGAAGGTCGAAGGCGCGGTGCCGATCGGCCTGCCGGTGTGGAATTCGCAGGCGTACGTCCTGGATTCGCGCCTGCACCCGGTAGCGCCGGGTGTCGCGGGTGAGTTGTATCTGGCCGGTGCGCAGCTGGCGCGCGGCTACTTCGGCCGCACGGATCTCACCGCGGACCGCTTCGTGGCCAACCCGTTCGGCGCACCGGGCGCTCGCATGTACCGCACCGGCGACCTGGTCACCCGCAATGCCGACGGTGCGATCGAATACCTCGGCCGCACCGACTTCCAGGTGAAGCTGCGCGGTCTGCGTATCGAGCTCGGCGAGATCGAAACCGCGCTCACCGCACACGATTCGGTGGCGCAGGCGGTCGCGCTGGTGCGTTCGGATGCCAGGACCGGCGATCAGCTGGTCGGCTACGTGGTACCCGCGAACGGCGCCGCCGTCGACATCGACGCGCTGCGCAGGCACCTGACCGCGCAACTGCCGTCCTACATGGTTCCGGCGGCGCTCATGGTGCTCGACGCCATGCCGCTGAACCCCAACGGCAAGCTCGACCGCCGTGCACTGCCCGAACCCGCCTTCGAGGCCAAGGAATTCCGCGCACCGTCGACCCCGATCGAAGAGATCGTGGCCGACACCTTCGCCGAGGTACTCGGTCTGTCGACCGCGGACGGCGCGCGTCCGGTCGGTCTCGACGACGACTTCTTCGACCTCGGCGGCAACTCGCTGATCGCCACCCAGGTGGTGGCCCGCCTCGGCGCCGCACTCGACACCCGCATTCCGGTGCGGCTGCTGTTCGAGGCGCCGAATGTGGCCGCGCTCGCCGCGCGGATGGAGGGTCAGCAGGGCACCGGCGGACGTCGGGAACTGACGGCCGGACCACGGCCGGAACAGATTCCGCTCTCGCTGGCTCAGCAGCGGATGTGGTTCCTCAACCGCTTCGACAACCAGACCGCCGTCAACAACATCCCGCTGGCGGTGCGGCTCACCGGCGCACTCGACACCGATGCGCTGCGCATGGCCGTCGCCGATGTGATGGACCGGCACGAGGTGCTGCGCACCGTCTACCCGGAGACCGCCAACGGTCAGGGTGTACAGGTCGTGCTGCCCACCGGTCAGGTCCACCTCGACCTGACGCCGGTCGTGGTGTCGGAGGCCGATATTCGTGATCGCATCAGCGAGTCGGTGCTGACCGGCTTCGACGTCACTGCCGCGGTTCCGGTGCGCGCCAAGCTGTTCCGGCTCGAGGCGCCAGCGGGAGCGGAGCCTGCGCAGCGACCAGAAAATGCGGGAGCGGAGCCTGCGCAGCGACCAGGAAATGCGGGAGCGGAGCCTGCGCAGCGACCAGAAAGTACAGACGGC
Source organism: Nocardia sp. NPDC049737 (assembly GCF_040674755.1). Classification (NCBI taxonomy): domain Bacteria; kingdom Bacillati; phylum Actinomycetota; class Actinomycetes; order Mycobacteriales; family Nocardiaceae; genus Nocardia; species Nocardia sp. NPDC049737. The sequence continues at coordinate 118,798 of NZ_JBFANH010000003.1, forward strand.
TCGTCGACTGAAACCCACGTGCTGGTCTTCGTGGTGCACCACATCTCCGGTGACGGCTGGTCGGCGCGTCCGCTGGCCCGCGATGTGATGGTCGCCTACGCGGCCCGCAGCCGTGGCGAATCGCCCGCCTGGGCGCCGCTGCCGGTGCAGTACGCCGACTTCGCGCTCTGGCAGCGCGACACCCTCGGCTCCGAGGACGATCCGGAATCGCTGATCGCCCAGCAGGTCGCGTACTGGTCGCGGAATCTGGCCGGACTGCCCGATCAGCTGGATCTGCCCTCGGATCGTTCGCGTCCGGCCGTAGCGTCCAACCGCGGCGATGTCTACGAATTCGGCATCGACGCGCAGTTGCTGACCGAGCTCAACGCACTGGCCCGCGCGAACGGCGCGAGCTTGTTCATGGTGGTGCACGCGGCCTTCGCGGCACTGCTCGCGCGCCTGTCCGGCAGCGACGATATCGCCATCGGCACTGCGGTCGCGGGGCGCGGCGAGGCCGTGCTCGACGATGCGATCGGCATGTTCGTCAATACGCTCGTGCTGCGCACGCCGATCGATTCCGGTGCGTCCTTCGCCGACTTGGTCGCGCGGGCACGGGAAGCCGATCTGGCTGCCTTCGGCCACGCCGACCTGCCGTTCGAGCGCCTGGTCGACATCCTCAACCCGGCCCGTTCGCAGGCGCGGCATCCGCTGTTCCAGGTGATGCTGTCGTTCCAGAACACCGGTGAGGCATCGTTCGCGCTGCCCGGTCTCGAAGTGGCCGGTGTGCCGCTCGACGTGGTGACCGCGAAGTTCGATTTGCACCTGAACCTCGCCGACCGGCTCGACGCGGCCGGGAATGCGGATGGCATGACCGCCGAATTCGCCTACGCCACCGATATGTTCGACGCGAAGACGATCGCCGGTGTCGCCCAGCGCCTCGTCCGCCTGCTGCATGCGGTGGTCGCGGATCCGGCCGTCGCGGTCGGTGATGTCGATCTGCTCGATGCCACTGAACGCGCCAAGGTGCTCGAAAAGTGGAACGAGACGGCCTATGTCGTCGATGCCCAGGCCACCCTGGTCTCGATGTTCGAGGAGCAGGCGGCGCGGAGCCCGAAGTCGATCGCGCTGAGCTTCGATGGGACCACCATCTCCTACGGCGAATTCACCGCGCGGGTGAATCGCCTTGCCCGGTACCTGGTTTCGCTGGGTGTCGGACCCGATTCGATGGTCGCGCTCGGCATGCGCCGATCCTTCGAGCTGGTGATCGGCATGTACGCGGTGAGCGTGGCAGGCGGCGCGTATGTGCCGCTGGATCCCGATCATCCAGTCGACCGCACCCGGTATGTGCTCGACACCGCGCAGCCGGTCTGCGTGCTGACCACCGCCGCCGACGAGTTCGACGCGGGCTCGACGCCGACGCTCGAGATCGAGGCGCTGGATCTCTCGGCATACTCCGACGAACCGCTGATCGATGCCGAACGCCTTGCGCCGCTGCGGCCTTCGAATACCGCGTACGTGATCTTCACCTCGGGTTCGACCGGTCGTCCGAAGGGTGTGGCGGTCAGCCATGCCGCGATCGTCAACCGTCTGGTCTGGATGCAGGCCGAATACGGGCTGGATCGCGGCGATGTGGTGCTGCAGAAGACGCCGGCGACCTTCGATGTGTCGGTATGGGAATTCTGGTGGCCGCTGCAGGTCGGCGCGCGCCTGGTCATCGCGAAGCCGGACGGCCATCGCGATCCGGCCTACCTGGTCCAGACCATCGCGCAGGAGCAGGTCACCACGGTGCACTTCGTGCCGTCCATGCTGTCGGTCTTCGTGGCCGACGATCGGGCGGGCGAATGCTTCGACCTGCGCAATGTATTCGCCTCCGGTGAGGCGCTGCCGGCGGTGACCGCACAGCGGTTGCGCGAGCTGACCGGTGTCTGGCTGCACAACCTGTACGGCCCGACCGAGGCCGCCGTCGACGTCACCTATCACGAGGTGACCGATGCCGATACGGTCTCGGTCCCGATCGGTGCGCCGGTATTCAACACCCAGGTGTACGTGCTGGATTCGCGGCTGCACCCGGTTCCGGTCGGCGTCGCGGGTGAGCTGTACCTCGCGGGCACCCAGTTGGCGCGCGGCTATGTGGCCCGTCCGGATCTGACCGCGGATCGCTTCGTGGCCAACCCGTTCGGCACCGGCGAGCGCATGTACCGCACCGGTGACCTCGTCACCTGGACGGCCAACGGTGAGCTGGAGTACCTGGGCCGCACCGACTTCCAGGTGAAGCTGCGCGGTCTGCGCATCGAACTTGGCGAGATCGAGTCGGCGCTCACCGCGCTGGAACCGATCGCGCAGGCCGCCGTTGTGGTCCGCTCCGACGACCGCCTCGGCGATCAGTTGGTCGGGTATGTGATCGCGGCGGCGGATCGTGCGATCGACATCGACCAGGTGCGCGCCGAACTCGCGGGCGAGCTGCCCGCGTACATGGTGCCGACGGCCTTCGTCGTACTGGATGCGTTCCCGCTCAATGCTTCCGGCAAGCTGGATCGCAAGGCACTGCCCGCACCGGTATTCGAGGCGAAGGTGTTCCGCGCACCGTCGACTCCGATCGAGGAGATTGTGGCGGGCGTGTTCAGCGACGTGCTCGGTGTCGCGCGCGTCGGTTTGGACGACGACTTCTTCGAACTCGGCGGCAACTCGCTGCTGGCCACCCAGGTGACCGCGCGCATCGGCGCGGCACTGGATACCCAGCTCGCGGTCCGCGATCTGTTCGAGGCGTCGACCGTCGCGGCGCTGGCGGCCAAGGCCGAACACAATGCCGGATCCGGCCGCAGCCGGCCGCGACTGGTCGCGGGGGAGCGCCCGGCCCGAGTGCCGCTCTCACCCGCGCAGCAGCGGTACTGGTTCCTCAACCAGTTCGATACCACCACCTCGGCCGTGGACAATATCCCGCTCGCCGTGCGGTTGTCCGGTGCGCTGGATGTGGCGGCGCTGGAGCTGGCGCTCGGCGATGTGTTCGCCAGGCACGAGGTGCTGCGGACCACCTACCCGAGTTCGGCCAGTGGCCCGCACCAGGTGATCCTGCCCGCCGATCAGGCCGTGCCGGAGCTGACCGTCACCGATATCTCGGAATCGGACCTGGTCGCCGCGGTGATCGAATTCGCGCTCACCACCTTCGATGTCACCGTGCAGGTGCCGCTGAAGGTCGGGCTGTTCCGGCTCGCCGAACAGGAGCACGTGCTGGCGTTCACGGTGCACCATGTCGCGGCCGACGGTTCGTCGATGGGTCCGCTGGCTCGCGATGTCATGGCAGCGTATGTGGCACGGGCCCAGGGTGAGATCCCGCAGTGGCAGCCGCTGCCGGTGCAGTACGCCGACTACGCGCTGTGGCAGCGTGCGGTGCTCGGCTCCGAGGAGGATCCGGAATCGCTTGCGGCACAGCAGGTCGCCTACTGGCAATCCGCGCTCGCGGGTATGCCCGATCAGCTGGAACTGCCCGCCGACCGGCCGCGCCCGCGCGCGCAGTCGTTCCAGGGCAAGGCGATTCGCTTCGAGATCGAACCGGACAAGCACGCCAAGCTGCACGAGCTGGCGCGGGCAAATCACGCCTCACTGTTCATGGTTGTGCACGCGGCGCTGGCCGTATTGCTTTCGCGCCTGTCGGGTACCGACGACATCGCGGTCGGCACCCCGATCGCGGGTCGCGGTGAACGCGAACTCGACGATCTGATCGGTATGTTCGTCAACACCTTGGTGTTCCGGACGATCATCGAGCCCGGTGATACCTTCGCCGACCTGCTCGCCGACGTGCGCGAGCGGGACCTGGAGGCATTCGCCAACGCCGATGTGCCGTTCGAGCGGCTGGTCGAGGTGCTCAACCCGGAGCGTTCGACGGCGCGCAATCCGCTGTTCCAGATCGGACTTTCGTTCCAGAACCTGGCCGAGACCACCTTCACGCTGCCCGGCCTGTCGGTGAGCGCGGTGAACTTCGATTCGCAGCTGGCCAAGACCGATCTGCACGTCACGCTGTATGACCGCTACGCCGAGGACGGTACGCCCGCCCAGATCGTCGCCGAATTCGGTTACGCGACCGACCTGTTCGACGAGGCGACCGTGCAGGGCTTCGCCGACCGCTTCGTATTGGTGCTCGATGCCGTACTGGCCGACGCCGACGTGCGGGTCGGCGAGATCGATCTGCTCTCGCCCACAGAGAACACGCGAATTCTGCGCGCCTGGAACGACACCGCGCACTCACTCGACATCGACGCCTCGACCACGCTGGCGTCGCTGCTGGACGCCACGGTTGCGGCGAGCCCGGATGCGGTGGCGCTGGTAGCCGAGGACACGACGCTCACCTACGCCGAGTTGGACGCCAAGGCCAACCGCCTGGCGCGCCACTTGATTACGCTCGGTGTCGGCTCGGAGGATCGAGTGGCGCTGGCCATTCGGCGTTCGGTGGATCTCGTGATCGCGATGTACGCGGTGGCGAAATCGGGTGCGGCGTATGTGCCGATCGATCCCGATCAGCCCACCGAGCGCACCGACTACATCCTGCGCACCGCGGCACCGGTCTGCGTGCTGAGCACCGGTCGCGATGATTTCGGCAGCACCGTGGCCGAAGTGGTGTCGATCGACGAGCTGGATCTATCCGGCGTCGCGGACGGTCCGATTTCCGACGGTGACCGGCTGCGGCCGCTGGCGGCGGCGAATACGGCGTACGTGATCTTCACGTCGGGTTCGACCGGCCAGCCGAAGGGTGTCGCGGTGCCGCATGCGGCGATCGTGAACCAGTTGCTGTGGAAGACAGCCGAATTCGGCCTCGGTGCCGATGACGCAGTGCTGCTCAAGACCGCGGCCACCTTCGACCTGTCGGTCTGGGAGTTCTGGTCGGCCGCGGTCTGCGGTGGCCGGTTGGTCATCGCCGATGCCGATGGTCACCGCGATCCCGCATACCTCAACGAGCTGATGCGCTCCACCGGCGTCACAACGCTGCACGTGGTGCCGTCGATGCTGGACGCGCTGCTCACCGAATCCGCTCGCCGTCTGCCGCAGTCGCTGCGGCGGGTGCTGGCGATCGGTGAGGCGCTGCCCGCGACGACCGCGCAGCGATTCCGGCGGGACAACGCGGCCGAGCTGTTCAACCTGTACGGCCCCACCGAGGCCGCGGTATCGATCACCGCGCACACCGTCACCGATGCCGACACGGTTTCGGTGCCGATCGGTGGTCCGGAGTGGAACAGCCAGGTGTACGTGCTGGATTCGCGGATGCGTCCGGTTCCGGTCGGTGTCTCCGGTGAGCTGTACCTGGCCGGTGCGCAGTTGGCGCGTGGTTACTTCGGGCGCGTTGACCTGACCGCGGATCGTTTCGTGGCCAACCCGTTCGGCACCGGCGAGCGCATGTACCGCACCGGTGACCTGGTGGCCTGGAACAGCGAGGGCGGGCTGGAGTATCGCGGCCGCACCGACTTCCAGGTGAAGATCCGCGGTTTCCGGATCGAGCTCGGTGAGATCGAGGCGGCGCTGCTGCGTCAGCCCGAGGTTTCGGCCACGGCGGTGCTCGCGCACACCGACCCGAATCTGGGTGACCGGCTGGTCGCTTACGTGGTGCCCGAATCCGATGAGATCGACAACGTGCGCCTGCAATCGGCGCTGGCCGCCGAGCTGCCGTCCTACATGGTGCCGTCGGTCTTCCTCACCCTCGATGCACTGCCGTTGAACGCCAACGGCAAGCTCGATCGAAAGGCGTTGCCGGAGCCCACCTTCGAGAAGGCGGTGTTCCGCGCGCCGGTCACCCCGATCGAGGAGATCGTCGCCAACACCTTCGCCGAGGTGCTGCACCTCGGATCCGGCGAGCAGGCACAGCGGCTGGGCCTGGATGACGACTTCTTCGCGTGGGGCGGTAATTCGCTGCTCGCGACCCAGGTCGCGGCCCGCCTCGGCGCGGCGCTGAACACCCGCGTCCCGGTGCGACTGCTGTTCGAGGCGCCGACCGTCGGCGCACTCGCCATCCGGGTGGAACAGCAGGCCGACGGGCGCGGACGGCACGCGCTGGTCGCCGGTCCACGGCCGGAACATATTCCGCTGTCGCTGGCGCAGCAGCGGATGTGGTTCCTCAACCGCTTCGACACCCAGTCCGCCGCGTACAACGTTCCGATCGCGGTGCGGCTGACCGGCGCGCTCGATGTGGCCGCACTGCGCGCCGCCATCGCGGATCTGGTGCGCAGGCACGAGGTCCTGCGCACCATCTACCCCGAGACCGAGTCGGGTGCGGTACAGCTGATTCTGCCGGTAGGACAGGCGATTCCGGAGCTGGACATCCGGACGGTCACCCCGGATCAGGTCGAATCCGCCGTAGTCGAGCTGATTTCGGCGCCATTCGACGTCACCGCCGAGGTGCCGGTCCGGGTGCGGTTGTTCGAGATCGACACCGAAAGTTCGGCTCCGGAGTACGTGATCGCGATGGTCGTGCACCATATCGCCGGTGACGGTTCCTCGATGGGACCGCTGACGCGCGATCTGATGACGGCGTACGCGGCGCGCTCGGCCGGTGTCGCACCCAACTGGGCGCCGCTGGAGGTCCAATACGCGGATTACAGCATCTGGCAGCGTGAACTGCTCGGCAGCGAGGACGATCCGGATTCGCTGATGTCCAAGCAGGTCGCCTACTGGCGCGGCGCGCTGGCGGATCTGCCGGAGCAGCTGGATCTGCCCGCGGATCGTCCGCGGCCCGCGGTGCAGTCCTTCGCGGGTGGCACCGTCGAGGTGCGCATCGACGCCGATACCCATCGTGGTCTCAGCGGCGTGGCGCAGGCCGAGGGTGCGACGCTGTTCATGATCGTGCACACGGCACTGGCCGTGCTGTTGTCTCGACTGTCCGGCACCGACGACATCGCGATCGGTACGCCGATGGCGGGTCGGGGTGAGGCGGCGCTGAACGATCTGATCGGCACGTTCATCAACACGTTGGTGTTCCGTACCCGGCTGAATTCGGCCGAGCCGTTCGCGGATCTGCTCAGGCGGCAGCGCGAAACGGATATCCAGGCGTTCGCCAATGCCGATGTGCCGTTCGAGCGGTTGGTCGAGGTGCTGAACCCGGCACGGTCGCAGGCGCGGCATCCGCTGTTCCAGGTGGGTTTGTCGTTCCAGAACCTGGCCCAGACCTCCTTGGAATTGCCGGATCTCACGGTCTCGGGCGTGGAGTTCGATACCCACATCTCTCAGTTCGACCTGCACCTGATCCTTTCCGACCTGTACGACGAGTCCGGAGCTCCTGCCGGCATCGCCGGCGTATTCACCTACGCCACCGACCTGTTCGACCGGAGCACGGTCGAAGGGTTCGCGGACCGGTTCACCAGGCTGCTCGGCGAGATCATCACCGCGCCGCGCGCGGCAGTCGGTGACCTGGAGCTGCTCACCGCGGTGGAGCGGGAACGGATGCTGGGTGGCTGGAACGCCACCGCGCATCCGGTGCAGCCCGAGCTGTTGCTCGACGGGTACCGGCGCGCCGCAGCGGCGCATCCGGATGCCGTCGCGGTGGTGTTCGAAGGCGCCGAGCTGACTTATCGGGAATTCGACGACCGGGTGAATAGCCTTGCCCGCCTGTTGATTTCGCGGGGTGTGGGTGCCGAGTCGCTGGTCGGCCTTGCCGTTCGGCGGTCGTTGGATCTGGTCGTCGGCATGTACGCGATCGTCGCGGCCGGTGGCGCGTATGTGCCGCTGGATCCGGATCATCCGGCGGAGCGGATCGCGCACATCCTGGATACCGCCCAGCCCGCGTGCGTGGTCACCACCGCGGCCGACGCGGTGCCGGTTCCCGCGGATATCCCGGTGCTCGAGCTGGATTCGCTGGAGCTGGACGGGTTCTCCTCCGCACCGATCGAACCCGGTGAGCTGCTGCGCCCGGTCACCCGGGACAACCCGGCTTACGTCATCTTCACCTCGGGTTCGACCGGTCGTCCGAAGGGCGTCGCGGTGTCGCACGGGGCGATCAACAATCAGATCGAGTGGATGCTCGCGGAGTACCCGCTCGGCCCCGATGACGTGTACCTGCAGAAGACCGCGACCACGTTCGACGTGTCGCTGTGGGGCTACTTCATGCCGCTGCGCGCCGGCGCGCAGCTGGTGGTCGCCACCCACGACGGCCATCGCGACCCGGCCTACGTGGCGGATGCGATTGCCGCGCAAGGGGTTACGGTCACCGACTTCGTGCCGTCCATGCTGACGGTGTTCGCCGCACAGTTGGCAGCGGGCTCGCTGCCGACGCTGCGGGACGTGTTCGTGATCGGTGAGGCGCTGCCGCCGGAAACGGTGACGGCGTGGCGGTCCGTTTCGGATGCGGTGCTGCACAACCTGTACGGGCCGACGGAGGCCGCGGTGTCGGTGACCTACTGGCCCGCGCGTGAGACGGATGCGCGCACCGTGCCGATCGGTCTGCCGCAGTGGAACACCCAGGTGTTCGTGCTGGATTCGCGGTTGCGGCCGGTGCCCGCCGGTGTGGCCGGTGAGCTGTATCTGGCCGGTGATCAGCTGGCCCGCGGTTACGTCGCGCGCCCGGATCTGACCTCGGATCGCTTCGTGGCCAACCCGTTCACGACCGGTGCGCGGATGTACCGCACCGGTGACCTGGTTGTCTGGCGCGAAGTCGCGGGCGCGGGTCATCGCCTGGAATACCTGGGGCGCACCGACTTCCAGGTGAAGTTCCGCGGCCAGCGGATCGAGCTCGGCGAGATCGAGACGGCGCTGCTGGCCCATGCCGCGGTGAGCCAGGCGGTGGCACTGGTGGCGGCGTCGGCACTGGGCGACCAGTTGGTCGCGTACGTGGTTCCCGCGCCGGGGCAGTCGATCGACCAGCGGGTGCTGCTGGCCGAGGTATCGGATGTGCTTCCGGGCTATATGGTTCCGGCGGCCATCGTGGTGCTCGACGCCTTCCCACTGAACTCCAGCGGCAAGCTCGACCGCAAGGCGCTGCCCGAACCGACGTTCACCACTCGCGAATTCCGTGCCCCGGCAACGCCGGTGGAGGAGATCGTGGCGGGCGTCTTCGGCGATGTGCTCGGTATCGAGCGCGTGGGTGTCGACGACGACTTCTTCGCCCTCGGCGGCAACTCGCTGGTGGCCACCCAGGTGGTCGGTCGCCTGAGTGCCGCGATCGGCGGCCGAGTGCCGGTGCGTGCGCTGTTCGAGGCGCCGACCGTGGCGGCCCTGGCGGTGAAGCTGGAGCAGCTGTCCGGTGTTGGCGAGCGGCGGCCACTGGTCGCCGGTCCGCGGCCGGATCCGGTGCCGTTGTCGCTGGCACAGCAGCGGATGTGGTTCCTGAACCGCTTCGACACCGAGTCGGCGGCCTACAACCTGCCCATCGCGGTCCGGTTGACCGGTGCGCTGGATGTCGACGCGCTGCGTGCGGCCATGGCGGATCTGGTCGGCAGGCACGAGATTCTGCGGACGGTGTACCCGGAGACCGCGGGAGCCCCGGCACAGGTGATTCTGCCGGTGGCGCAGGCTGTTCCGGCGCTGGAGCTGCGGCCGCTCGTGGCCGCGGAGCTGGAATCCACGGTGATCGCGGTGATGGCGGCGCCGTTCGACGTCACCGCCGAGGTGCCGGTGCGGGTGGAGCTGTTCCAGGTGACCGACGCACCGACCGCTGTGTCCTCGGGTCGCTCCGCAGGCTCCGCTCCTGTGTCCTCGGGTCGCTCCGCAGGCTCCGCTCCTGTGTCCTCGGGTCGCTCCGCAGGCTCCGCTCCCGCCCCGAACGAGTACGTGCTCGTGCTCGTGGTGCACCACATCGCAGGTGACGGTTCGTCGATGGGCCCGCTGACCCGGGATCTGATGACGGCGTACGCGGCCCGCTCGGTCGGCGAGTCACCCACGTGGACGCCGCTGCCGGTGCAGTACGCGGACTACTCCATCTGGCAGCGCGAGCTGCTCGGCAGCGAGGACGATCCGGAGTCGTTGGCGGCCAAGCAGATCGCCTACTGGCAGTCGGCATTGGCGGATGTGCCGGATCAGCTGGATCTGCCCTCGGATCGCCCGCGGCCCGCCGTGCAGTCCTTCACGGGCGGCAAGGTGGAGCTGAGCATCGACGCCCAAACGCATCGTGAGCTCGTCGCTTTGGCCCGGGCCGAGGGTGCGACGCTGTTCATGGTCGTGCACACGGCGTTCGCGGTACTGCTCTCGCGGCTGTCGGGCACCGATGACATCGCGATCGGTACACCGATGGCGGGCCGCGGTGAGGCCGTGCTCGACGATCTGATCGGCATGTTCGTCAACACCTTGGTGTTCCGTACCCAACTGGATCGCGGCGAGCCGTTCACCGAGCTGCTCGGGCGTCAGCGCGAAACGGATATCCAGGCGTTCGCCCATGCGGACGTGCCGTTCGAGCGGTTGGTCGAGGTGCTGAACCCGGTGCGGTCGCAGGCGCGCCATCCGCTGTTCCAGGTGGGTCTGTCGTTCCAGAACCTGGCGCGGACCACGCTGGAACTGCCCGGACTCACGGTCGCCGGATTCGATATCGACACCCAGCTCTCGCAGTTCGATCTGCACCTGATCGTCGCGGACAGCTACGACGAGGACGGCACGCCGTCGGGTATCGGTGGGTACTTCACCTACGCCAACGACCTGTTCGACCCGGATACCGTTCGTGGCTTCGCCGATCGCTTCGCACGCGTTCTCGCCGAGATCATCGCGGCGCCGCGCGCGGCTGTCGGCGATCTCGAGATCATGGCCGCGGACGAGCGCCGCGAACTGGTCTCCGGCTGGAATGCGACAGCGCAGCAGGTGGATTCGTCCGCGACGCTGGCCTCGCTGCTGGATCGAACCGTGGCGGCCACGCCGGATGCGGTGGCGCTGGTCGGTGACGACGGCATCGCCATCAGCTACGGGGAGCTGGGCTCTCGGGTGAACGGACTTGCCCGGCACCTGCTTTCGCTGGGTGTCGGACCGGAGGCACGGGTGGCGCTCGCACTGCGCCGCTCGGTGGACCTGGTGGTCGCGATGTACGCGGTGACCCAGGCCGGTGGCGCGTATGTGCCGCTGGATCCGGATCAGACCGGTGAGCGGACCGACTACATTCTCGAGACCGCTCGGCCACTGTGCGTGGTGACCAACGCCGACACCGATTTCCAGACCTCGGTGACCGACGTCGTTCGGATGGACGCACTCGCGGACCTCCAGGACGCGCCGATCGCCGACGCGGAACGGATCGCGCCACTGCGCGCGGCGAATACGGCGTACGTGATCTTCACCTCGGGTTCGACCGGTCGCCCCAAGGGTGTCGCGGTGCCGCATGCGGCGATCGTTAACCAGTTGCTGTGGAAGACGAGCGAATTCGGTCTCGGTGCCGATGACGCGGTGCTGCTCAAGACCGCGGCCACCTTCGACTTGTCGGTGTGGGAGTTCTGGTCGGCGGCGGTTTCGGGTGGCCGACTGATCATCGCGTCGGCCGACGGACATCGCGATCCGACCTACCTCAATACGCTGATGCGCGATACCGCCGTCACCACTTTGCATGTGGTGCCGTCGATGTTGGATGCCCTGCTGATCGAATCGGACGGACAGCTGCCCGATTCGTTGCGCCGGGTGCTCGCCATCGGTGAGGCGCTGCCCGCCGCGACGGCGCAGCGGTTCCGGGAGTCGAACGGGGCCACCCTGTTCAACCTCTACGGCCCGACCGAGGCCGCGGTCTCGATCACCAACCACGAGGTGACCGATGCCGATACCGTCTCGGTGTCGATCGGTGCCCCGGAGTGGAACAGCCAGGTGTACGTGCTGGATTCGCGGTTGCGTACGGTGCCGGTGGGTGTTTCGGGTGAGTTGTATTTGGCCGGTGCGCAATTGGCGCGCGGCTACTTCGGGCGTGTCGATCTGACCGCGGAGCGGTTCGTGGCCGACCCGTTCGAATCCGGTGCTCGGATGTACCGCACCGGTGACCTGGTGGCCTGGAATGCCGCCGGTGAGCTGGAGTATCGCGGTCGCACCGACTTCCAGGTCAAGATCCGTGGTTTCCGCATCGAACTCGGCGAGATCGAGGCGGCGCTGCTGCGACAGACCTCGATCAGCTCGGCCGCGGTGCTCGCGCATACCGATCCGGCACTCGGTGACCGCCTGGTCGCCTATGTGGTCCCGACCACCGGCGAACTCGATAAGAGTGCGGTCCAGTCGGCGTTGGCTGCGGAGCTGCCCTCGTACATGGTGCCGAGCGCCTTCCTCGAGCTGGAAGCTCTGCCGCTCAATGCGAATGGCAAGCTCGATCGAAAGGCCCTGCCGCAGCCCACCTTCGAACAGGCCGCATTCCGCGCGCCGGTCACCCCGGTGGAGCAGATCGTGGCCGGTGTGTTCGCCGATGTACTCGGCATCGAACGGATCGGTGCCGACGACGACTTCTTCGCACTCGGCGGTAACAGCATCCTGTCGATCCAGCTGGTATCGCGGGCGAAGACGCTCGGTGTGGTGTTCTCCGTGCGCGACGTCTTCGAACAGCGCAGCGTCGCCGGACTCGCCGCCATCGCGACCTCGGCCGCGGATCTGCGGCAGGCGACCATGGCCGAGCTGCCCGGTGGTGGCATAGGTGAGATCCCGCTGCCGCCGAGCATCGCCGCGGTGCTGGCGAACGGCACGGCCTACCAGCGCTTCTCCTACGAGACGGCGGTGGCGCTGCCGAGCGAACTCGACGGGGATCGGCTGCGTGCGGCGATCGCCGCACTGGTCGACCGGCACGATGCGTTGCGCACTCGTTTGCGCCGGGTCGAGGAGGTCTGGGAATTCGAAGCGCTCGAGCGCGGTGGGATCGATATCGATGCCCTTGTGCACGAGGTCGCCTTCGATACCGACCTCGACGACGACTACGGCTATGACGAGCTCATGCGGCGCGCCGACAACGAACGCGCGGCCGCCGCGGATCGCCTCGATCCAGCCAACGGCGTGATGGCGCAGTTCGTGCGCTGCACCGCCGACCGTCTCGACGGCGGCAACTTCATGCTGATCGTGGTCCACGGCTTCGCTGCCGATCCGAAGTCCCTCGACATCCTGACCGGCGATCTGCTCGACCTGATCGCCGACGACCAGGTCGCCCTGCCGGAGGTCGGTACCTCGCTGCGGCGTTGGGCCTACGGCCTGACCGAGCAAGCGAATGGCCGCGCCGCCGAACTGCCATTCTGGCAGGAGGTTTCGGCCACGCCCGAGCCGCTGCTCGGCGCGCGGGCCTTCGATCCGGCGCTGGATACCGTCGCCACCACGCGACGGGTGCGCATCGAGGTGCCGGCGGATATCTCCGAGGTACTGCTCACCACGGTGCCTGCGCGGTTCCACGGTCGCGTGCCGGACGGGCTGCTGTCGGCGTTGGCCATGGCGCTGGTGCGCTGGCGTGGCGAAGAGCAAGGATCGGATGTGCTGATCCGGCTCGACGGTGACGGTCGTGCGGCGGTCCGCGGTGCCGAATTGTCGCGCACCGTGGGCGCTTTCACCTCCGTCTACCCGGCCCGGCTCGGGCTGGGCGGGATCGATCTGGCCGAGGCGTTCGACGGCGGCGACGCCGCGGGTGCGCTCATCAAGTCGGTGAAGGAACAGCTGCTCGCGGTGCCGGATCAGGGCGTCGGCTACGGTCTGCTGCTTAGGGCGACGGCAGTCGGCGGAGCCGACGGGGTGGGTGAACAACTGCCGCTGGCGGGTCAGGTCGGCTTCCGGTACCAGGAAGCGGCGATCAAGGCCGAGCGGGATGCCACCATGCCCGCGACCGGAGCGCTCGATGTCGCCGTGACAGTCGGCGATGAGGACGATGGTCCGCGGCTACTTGCCACCTTCGAGTTCCCGGTCGGGCTGCTGTCCCCGGAGCAGGTGCAGGAGTTGGCGGAGCTGTGGGTTGCCGCGCTCACCGCGCTGGCCGAGCACGCGCAGCGGCCGAATGCCGGTGGCCATACGCCGTCGGATCTGCCGCTGGTGCAGGTCGGTCAGGCCGATATCGAACTGTGGGAACAGACCTACCCGGGCCTCGACGATGTCTGGCCGGTCTCGCCGCTGCAGTCCGGCCTGCTCTTCCACGCGCTGATGACCACGGCCAGCGTGGATGTCTACACCATCCAGGCGGTGGTGCAGCTGGCCGGAACGGTGGATGTGGCACGGCTGAACGCGGCCGCGCAGGGGATCCTGGATCGGTACCCGAATCTGCGCACCGCATTCGTCACCGACTCCACCGGACAGGTGCGGCAGGTCGTGCTCGATCGGGTCGAAGTGCCTTGGCGCGTGGTGGATCTCACCGAACTGCCGGAGGCGGGGCGGGCCGAGGAACTGCGTCGCCGGGTCGAGGCCGACCACGCCGAGCGCTTCGATATGACCACCCCGCCGCTGGTGCGCTACACGCTGTTGCGTACCGCCGCCGAGGAATGGTCGCTGGCGATCACCACGCACCACGTGCTGCTCGACGGTTGGTCGATGCCGCTGCTGATGCGGGATCTGCTGGTGCTCTACGCGACGCGCGGCGACCAGTCGGCACTGCCGCAGGTCTCCTCCTACCGTGACTTCCTGGACTGGCTCGCCACCCGCGATCAGGACGCGTCGTTGCGGGTCTGGGCCGATGCCTTCGACGGTGCGACCGAACCGACCGAATTGGCCGCGCCCGCACGGACGGTCGAGACCTACGAGACCGCCAAGCTGATCACCCAGATCGACGCCGACCGCACCCGTCAGCTGACCAAGCACTGCGCCGAACTCGGCATCACGGTCAACACCCTGGTGCAGGCGGCCTGGGGCATCCTGGTCGGCAGGCTCACCGGGCGCGCCGATGTGGTGTTCGGCGCCACGGTGTCTGGTCGGCCCGCCGAGCTGACCGGCGTGGAGTCGATGGTCGGTCTGTTCATCAATACGCTCCCGGTGCGGGTGCGCATCGATGACCGCGCGACGATCGACGATCAGCTGAAGCGGTTGCAGCGTGACCAGGCCGAGCTGCTCGATCACCACTACGTCGGCCTGTCCGATATCCAGCGGGCCGCCGGAATCGCCTCGCACTTCGACACGCTGTTGGTGTTCGAGTCGTACCCGATCGATCGGGAGGCGATCGCCGCGGCGAGTTCGATCGACGGCATGGCGGTGACCGATGTCGGTGTGGAGAGTGCGACGCACTATCCACTCACCCTGCAGGTGACCGCGGAGTCCACTCTCGAATTCACCCTCGAGTACCTCATCAGCCGGTTCAGCGCCGATGAGGTGGAAACCTTGTCCACCAGGCTGATTCGGGTGCTGGACGCGCTGATCGGCGATCCGGCCGGGCTGGTCGGTGATATCGATATCCTCGATACCGATGAGCGGGCCCGCCTGCTCGTCGAATCCGGTATCGCGGCAACGGCTCCCGCACCGGAACCGGTGGGCCGGGTCGGTGCGCGCACGGTGTCGAAGGTGCTCGCCGAGGTGGTCGAGGCGGATCCCGAGGCGCCGGCGCTGCTGGCGGACGGCGACGAAATCGCCTACCACGTCCTGGATCGCCGTTCCTCGCAGCTGGCCCGGGTGCTCATCGCACACGGTGCCGGACCGGGCGATGTGGTGGCCCTGGCGCTGCCGCGTTCGGTCGATGCGGTGGTCGCGGTCTGGGCCATCCAGAAGGCCGGTGCCGCCTGCCTGTTCGCCGGTGACCTGACTGCCGCCGAAATGGCCACCGCCGGAGCTGTTTTCGGTATCACCGTGGAACCAACCGACGGCTCGATCAACTGGCTGGTCCCGAGCGATCCGACGGTCCGAGCTGAACTGGCCGCCGCCCCATCGCACCCGGTCTCCTACGCCGATCGGGTCCGCCCGCTCGCCGAGGAACACCCGGCCTTCGTAGTCCTCACGGCCGACGGCACCCCCCGCGCCTTCAGCCAAACCGAGGCACTCGAACAGGCCGAACAGGTCCGCTCGGAATACGACATCGACTACGAATCGACAACCTTCACCACCGCCATCTCCGGCCGAGCCGCACTCCTCGAGTTCCTGACCGCAGCAATATCCGGTGCACTGTCAGTGCTGCCCGGCGCGGACGAGATCGCGGAAGACCTGGCCGACGGAGAGGTCACCCACTGGTTCGTCGCCGTGGGCGAGTCGACCGAGGCGGCGGACGAGGACGTGCGGATCGTGATCGTCGAGTAACCGGGACCGCTCTGCGCGGTACACGAAGGCAAGGGCCCCGAACCTCGAACAGTCGAAGGTACGGGGCTTTTGCACGTGCATAGCGTCGGGATAGTCCAAAGCGTCAGGCGCACGGTGCGTTCGGTCGCGGCGGGGGAGGAACTGCCGAGTCGGATGCGGCTCAGCTCCACGCGGGCTGCCATGGCTATTTTCCCCCACGGATGATGCGACCCGCGGACTTGTGACCGCCGCAAGGCCACGCACCTACACCTGGATATGCATCAAGGGTTGATGCTGGGTCGGATCATGAACAGCGGGAAGCGCCGCCGCGAGATCAGAAGGGGCGCCGGAATCACCGGACGGAACCTCGCCGCTTTGGCGGGCTAGACTCGTACGGGACCGAGCGGACGTCGTTCGCTCCCGTTCGATGAGGTTGGAGGTGGTTCCATTGGCAATGCCCGCTCCTCGGTCCGACCATTGGACGGCCGCGGACCTCGATCACATTCCCGAAGACGGATTACGGTACGAGGTGCTGAATGGCCAGCTCGTCGTGAACGCTGCTCCTAAGCCGCGGCATCAGTGGCTGATCAAATGGCTGGTGCGCGCTCTCGACGACCCACCGCCTCCCGGATACGTAGTGCTGGAAGGCGTGGGAGTGCTGATCGGCGACGACGAGCCCATTCCCGACCTCATGGTGGCGGCTGGCGCGATCGACTGGGACGACCGCGGGGTCGCCGCCGAACAGGTGAAGCTGGTCGTCGAAGTTGTCTCCAAATCGACGACTATGCAGGATCGCATGGTCAAGCCCGTGCTCTATGCCGCAGCCGAAATTCCAAACTACTGGCGCGTCGAGATCAACCCGTTCAAAGGCCAGCTCACTGACGAAAAGTTGCCGGTCCTGTTCGCACATGCCCTCGGGCCGGAGGGCACCTACGAACGGACGCACCGGGTGGCGGCTGGGGAGTCCGTCACCCTGCGCAGTCCCTTCGAATTCACCGTGGATCCGGCGTCACTGATGCCCTGAGCCGCCTTTATCGTTCGGCGATGGCATGTTCCTCGGCGAAGACCTTGCGGCAGACCGGGGCACAGAAGGCGTAGTCGGTGCCGTCGTGGGTCAGGGTGATCTGGGCGGTGGCCCATTCGATAGTCATGCCGCAGACCGGATCGATCGTGTAACCCTTCGGTGCTTCGGGTCGCACGCCGGAGTCCCGGAAGTCCTGTGTCATCAGCCGGGTGATGTCGGTGGCGGTCATGGAGCGGCCCAGCGCACCGATCGCGTGTTCGCGGACGCCGACGATCTGCACGATGCAATGCGGACGACGCAGGAGCCGGTCCGGATCCGCTTCGGTATCGGCGATCGCACGGGTGACTATCGGGATGATGTGGTCGCCGAATTCGCGGTTGTTGCTCCATGATCCGGGAACCGTGATCCGCACGACATAGCGCGGTTCGACCGTGATGTCCGGGCCGCCGGTAGCCCAGACCTGCGGCTTGTGCACTACTACATGCGTCAATTCGCGTGCCATATCGAGCACCGAGTCCGGCGCGGATTCGCCGGTGGTCAGCTCGTGTAGCACCCGGTCGGCCAGCTGTTGCTGCCGTTCGACGCTCATCGTTTCCTCGGAGACGAACAATTCGACGGTCATCATGATTAGGATTCCTTCGGCAGGTTCATCGACGCGTCGGCGGGGACCAGGGCTAGAAGTTCGTCGACCGACCACTGATCGTCGGCGTGCTTGCCGAGTTTGCTTGCCAGGATGCGGCCATCGGAGGCTATGAGGAAGTCGCCGGGCAGACCGAGGCGTCCACCCTCGGGTTTGCCCGGGGGAGCGGGCTTTTGCTTGCGCAGTACGGCTACCGTCGCCTGGGTCGCGGCGCGGACGATGGTCGGCCAGGCGCGCGGGTCGAGCAGGGCGCGCGGTGCCGATTCGATGCCGAACTCGCGGTACAGGATTCGCTCGGGATCGGCGACCAGGTCGAATGGCAGATCGCCCGCATAGGTGCGCAATTCGGCTGCGCTGGAATGGAATACGACGACCTCACGGATGTTTGCGGCCAAGATTTCGGCGTGCCGTACGGCGAACGAGCGCAGGTGCAGATTGCACACCGGACAGCCCGCGAAACGTCGAAACTGCAGGTGTATCAGGCAATCCGGATCGGGGACCGGAATCTCGGCGTCGGCAATGGTGAGCAGCGTCCGGTCGGTCACGGTGCGCGGCAATGGCATGGGGACTCCTTCTCGTAGGTGTACAAGGTACGCCTACAGCCAGTATGCGCGTACCTTGTACGCTGTCAACCCGTGCCCCGCCCTCGCTCGCTGACCAGCCCCGCCATCGCGGCCGCCGCCGTCGCGGTGCTCGACCGCGATGGCCTGTCCGGCCTCACCATGCGCGCGGTCGCGAAGGAACTCCGCATCGCCACCATGGGCCTCTACCGCTATGTCGCCGACCGCGACGAACTCGAGCTGCTGGTCGTAGACCATCTCCTGGCCGATATCGACCTCGCGCCACCGACCGCCCCGGACTGGCGCGACCGCGTCGCGGCCCTACTCGACCGCATGCGCACGACGGTATCCGCCCATCCGGCAACAGTCCCGCTGGTTGTGCGCCACCGCCAGTCCGCCCCCAACAGCCTGCGCTGGATCGAGGCGATGCTGACCATCCTCACCGATGCGGGCTTCACCGGCACCGGCCGAGTCCTGGCCCAACGCACTCTCATCGCCTTCCTACTCGGCCACCTCCAGAACGAGCACTACGGCCCACTCTCCGGCGCAGGCACCGACGCCATGACCCGCCTCCCCCCAAGCGACTATCCACTCCTCGTCCAAACCGCCACCGACGCCCAAAATATCGACCCCAACACCGAATTCCACCTCGGCATCGAAATCGTCCTCCGCGGTCTGTCCCCCTGAGCCCCGGTGACTACCGCCAGAGCTGTTGCCGCGCATCGATTCGCGCGCCGCGCACGTTTTCGCCCGGCGAATTCGTGCGCGGCGCGAGAAAATGTGCGCGGCGTCATTGGGCGGCGCTAGTTGGTGAGGCCGGGGATGGATATGGTTGTTCCCATGATGTGGTGACCTGCGTCGTTCAGGTGCAGGCCGTCGCCGCTGTCCAGGTCGGGGTGGATGAAGTCGGGGTCATTCGGGTCTTCGACGGCGGCGGCGACGTCGAACACGGCATCGAAAACGCGGGTGGTGCGCAGCCATTCGTTGACCGCGCGGCGTACTACTCGGCCCTCTTCGACATTGAGGTCCGGATAGATGACACCGGCGAAGGGGCCGATGGTGTTGGCGTACACCGCGAGTCCGGCCGCATGCGCGCGCCCGGCCAATTGCCGGAAACCGGCGATGAGTGCATCGGCCGATGACGTGCGGTTGTCGAGGATCAGATCGTTGATACCGAAGTTCAGGACAACATGGGTGACTCCGGGAACCCCGAGCACGTCGCGGTCGAAACGGGCCAGACCATGTTCGCCGATCTGGTCGGTCAGCAAACGGGTCCCGCCGATGCCCTGATTGAGAACCCAACCGCTGGTGAGACGTTCGTTGAGGACGTCGACGGAACGATGGTTCGCGCCGGGTGTGGACCCGACGCCTTCGAACCAGGAGTCGCCGAACGCGACGATGATCGGCCCATCTGTCGGGGTGAGCACGTCGACACCGGTCACATAGAAGCGTGAGGTCGTCTCCACGGCTCCGGATAGCGCGAGTGCGGTGACCTGATCGCCGGCGGCCACGAAACCGGATTCCATCGGCAGGTGCGAAAAGGGTGCCAGGCCGGTCTCTTTCGGCAAGTAGATACTCAGCACCAGATCGGTACCGGCAGTCGTCGCGAAATCGACTGGGTCACTGACGATATCGGCTCCAGCTGGAATGGAAACTGAAGCCTCGCCGTCGAAGCGCAGCTCGGTATCGCTCTCCGCGACGATCTCGGCCCCGGACTTGCGCACCGCGATCCGTGCCGCACCGATGGTCACCGGTGTCGAACCATAGCGGTTCGTCAGCCGCACCCGCAGCTGCTCGCCGGCCCCGACCAGGTGCAGCACCTGACGCACTGTCTCATCGGCGAAGCCGCGCGGCTCGGCCAAACGAATCCGCTCGGCGGGGTCGACCAGCGTAGAACGGAAGCCAGCGACCCAGCGCGAAGAGGTAGTCATCGGAATCTCCATTTAGTTGCGGTGAGGAATATTGCGATGACAACAATCTAGCGCATATGTTCCGCATGTCAACTATCCCCATCGCAACTATCTCGGCTAAGCTCGCCACCGTGGACGCAGAACTCTTCGACGACCCCAGGCTCACCACCATGGGCCTGCTCTACGAGGCGTACGACGGCCTGACCCGCAAGTTGGAACCGACCTGGAAGAAACACGGTCTGTCCGGCCTCGATGTCAACGCACTCATGCGCTTGAGCCGCTCACCGGACCGTCGCCTGCGGATGACCGACCTCGCCGCCCAGACCAACCTGTCCACCAGCGGCGTCACCCGACTGGTCGACCGCCTGCAGCGCAACGGCCTCGCGCGCCGCGAACTCGACTCGGTGGACCGCCGCAGTTCCTACGCCGTGCTCACCGCCGCCGGTGCGACCCGCTTGGCGCGCGTACTCCCCGACTACCTCGAGGTCATCGAGCGCTGGTTCACCGGTCTGCTGCCGCCCGACCAACTCGATGCCTTCGTTACCAGCCTGCGCGCCATCCGTGATCAGGTGAACCCGGAGGCCACTGCGCGCGAGGCCGACTAAATGTCGGCCTCGGTTGTTATGTTGCGCGACATGACGACCACGACGCATATAAACCCCGAGACCTTGCCGAACAATCCGGCGTTTACCCAGGTGGTGCGGGTTTCGGCGGCCACGGACACCATCTACGTGGGCGGACAGAACGGTATCGATGCGAACGGCCGGTTGGCGGGCCCGGACCTCGCGGAAGCCCGGCAGGCATTGGCGAATCTGGTGACATGCCTCGAAGCCGCGGGCGCAGCATCGAACAAGTCGTGAAGTGGACGATCCTGATCGTCGACGGCCAGCCGCTGCAGGACGGATTCGCGGCATTCGGCGAGGTGTGGCGTCGACGGCCGAATCCGCCCGCCATCACCGTCGCCAAGGTGGCCGCGCTCGCCGTGCCAGGCGCGGTTGTCGAGATCGAGGCCGTCGCCGCCGTTCCGGTGTGATCGCTAGTCGATCGCCGCGGCGAGACGATTGGTGAGTTCGCGTACGTGGGCGATCAGCTCGGGAGGTTCGTGGATTCGGCAGGCGAAGCCGAAAGTCGCTATGTAGACGGCGAGTTCGTCCAGGGAGTTGGAACCCGTGCGTAGGAGGCAGCTTCGATCGTCGATGGCCTCGATGACGCCGACGGTCGGGGCAATGCGTTCGGCTGCGACCTTGGCCGGCACATACAGTGTCACGCGGGCGGCATAGCGATAGGGGGAAGTTGTTGTGCCGCTGGTTATGTAGTGCGCCAGGTCGGTCTCGGGTGGCTCGCGCGGGGTGAAGCGGGGGCCGGTGGGAACGCGGGGTTGTAGGCGGTCGACGCGATAGGTGCGCCAGTCCGCGCGTTCGATATCCCAGGCGATGAGATACCAGTGCCGACCGGTGTGCGCCAAACGATGCGGTTCGACGGTACGCAATGATGTTGTCCCGCCGTGTGTTCGGTAGTCGAAGCGCAGGCGGTGATTGTCGCGGATGGCACCGGCGACCGCGGTCAGCACATCGGGATCGACGGTCGGGCCGGCGGAAGGCACTGTGACAGTGACCGATTGGAGCAGACTGACCCTATGCCGCAGCCTCGACGGCAGCACCTGCTCCAGTTTGGTGAGCGCGCGCAACGAACTGTCCTCGATGCCCGCGATGGTGCCACCCGCCGCGGTTCGCAGCCCGACGGCAACGGCCACCGCCTCATCATCGTCGAGCAGCAGCGGCGGCAGTTTCGCACCCGCCCCGAGGCGGTACCCCGCGACACCGGCGGTTGCGTCGACCGGATAGCCGAGGTTGCGCAACTTGTCGATATCGCGGCGCACTGTGCGCACATCGACCTCGAGGCGTTCGGCGAGTTCGGTACCGGTCCAGTCCCGAGGCGTCTGCAGTAGCGACAGCAATCGCAGCAGGCGCGCGGAGGTTTCCAACATGACGAAAAGTCTGCCCCAAAGCTAGGGCAGAGTCTGTCCTAAGCGGGTCATAGCGTGGTTTTCATGAGCACAGAGATTACTCCGTTCCGCATCGAAATCCCGCAGCAGCAGCTCGATGACCTGCGCAATCGTCTCGACAATGCGCGCTGGCCCGCACCGCTGCCCGGCGACGGCTGGGATACCGGCGTGCCGACTACCTGGCTGCGCGAACTGGTCGACTACTGGCGCACCGGCTACGACTGGCGCGCCGCCGAGGCCCAGCTCAACGCCTATCCGCAATTCACCACCGAAATCGACGGACAGCGCATCCACTTCCTGCACGTCCGCTCACCCGAGTCCGATGCCCTGCCCCTGCTGATGACACACGGCTGGCCAGGTTCGGTCGTCGAATTCCTCGACGTGATCGGACCGCTCACCGACCCGCGTGCCCACGGCGGCGATCCCCGCGATGCCTTCCATCTGGTCATTCCATCGCTGCCCGGATTCGGCTTCTCCGGACCCGTCAGCGAAGTGGGCTGGACCAGCGCGAAGATCGGCGACACCTGGGCCGAACTCATGCGCCGACTCGGCTACGAGCGCTATGGCACACAGGGCGGCGATATCGGCGCTGCGGTGAGTCCGGAGGTGGCCCGGAGCGCGCCGAAAAATGTGATTGGCGTCCACACCAATGGCGGCCCGGATCCGATTGCGACCCATCAGCTTTCCCAGGACGAGTTGGCCAGCTTGACCGATCTCGAGCGCGACCGGATCGACCGCATCCAGGCATTCCTGCGGGAGGAGATCGGCTATATCGCGATTCAATCCACCCGACCGCAGACCGTGGCCTACGGACTGGTCGATTCGCCGATCGGTCAGCTCTCCTGGATCATGGACAAATTCCGGGAATGGACCTATCCGCGAAACGTGGACCCGGACAAGATCATCGACCGCGACCGGCTGCTGACCAATGTGATGCTGTACTGGCTCAACGGCACTGCGGGTTCGGCCGCATTCGTCGGCTACGCGCAGCGCGCCGGCTGGGGTACGAGCAAATCGAATTCCGGAGTGCCCACTGCGGCAATCGTTTTCGCTCAGGACGTCGGAATTCGGCGCTATTGCGAGACCCAGCACACAATGACCCGCTGGGTCGATGTGGATCGCGGCGGACATTTCGCGGCCCTGGAGGAGCCCGTGCTGCTGCTGAACGACATCCGCGAGTTCTTCCGCGACCTGCGCTGAAAACCTGGGCCTGTTCCGGCATGTCGCGGCCGGAGCAGGCTCACAATCAAAGGCAGCAGGACGGTGGCAATGCAGAGGTGAGCGCCATGAGCGAGCCGAGACGGATTACTCAGCAATATCGGGAAGAGTTCTGGCGACGCTGCGGCTGGTCGCCGGATTTGCCCGAGGTGGAACGACGCCATATCGAGGACCTCTGGGATGACGAGTCCATCGATATGGCGGAGCTGTTCGGCTGGTAATGCGCGATCAGGCGGTGAGTTCACCCGCCTGCAGCCAGGAGTCGCGTTCGGCGGCAAAGGCTTCGGCCTGTATCGCGCGGAAGCGGTCGATGGATTCGGCATTGTCGGACAGGAACTTCCGATAGTCGGCGAGTGCGAACGCGCCGTCCTCGACCTGCACCTGTACCTTGCCCGCCGCGAAATCGGCGCGCAGGTCCAGGAGTTCATCGGCTTCGACCGGATGCCAGCGGATCCGGTCGAAATAGCGCAGCAGCCAAGGCGATTCGTCGCTCGCATCACCGGGGTGGCGGTGATTCCAGACTTGGGTTGTGCGGCCGACGAATTGGTAACCGCCGGGACCTTCCATTCCGTAGATGCACAGGTACGCGCCGCCGATACCGACGGCATTTTCGGGGGTCCAGGTGCGGGCCGGGTTGTACTTCGTGGTGACCAGCCGGTGGCGTGGATCGGTCGGGGTCGCGACCGGTGCGCCGAGGTAGACGTCGCCGAGACCGAGGACCAGGTATTCGGCCCCGAAGACGGTCTCGTAGACCTCCTGTACCGAAGCCAAACCGTTCATGCGCCGGATGAATTCGATATTCCACGGGCACCAGGGTGCGTCCGCGCGCACCCCGTGCATATAGCGGGTGATCGCCTCCCGCGTGGCTGGATCGTCCCAGGACAGCGGCAGGTGCACGGTGCGGCTCGGCACTACGAGCTGATCGGCGGCGGGGATGTGCTGTTCGGCTTCGGTCAGCAGATCGAGCAGGACGGGGACCGGCATCACCGTCGGATCGACTCGGACCTGCAGCGAACGGACACCGGGCGTCAGTTCCGTCACGCCGCGCACACCGGCCCCGAGTAGATGCTGATGCAACGCGTGTACACGGGCGCGCAGACCGAGATCCAGCGTCATGGCGCCGTATTCGACGAGGACGCCGTCATCTCCCTGACGGCGGTAGGTCACCCCGGTCTCGTCGTCGACATCGGCGCGACGCAGTACACCGTCATCGCCGTCGCCGCCGGGGGAGAGCACGGTGGGCCAGGCGGCGCGTCTGGCTGTGCCGAGTTCGCGAACGGAGGCGGCGCGGTCGCTGCGGATCGGGACGAAGCGCACGATGTCGCCGGGGGCGAGTTGGCCGAGCTTCCACCGGTCGGCCGCGACCACCGTCACCGGGCAGACGAAGCCACCGAGGCTGGGGCCGTCGGGGCCGAGTAGGATGGGTGTATCGCCGGTAAAGTCCAGTGCTCCAACCGAATACGGAGTATCGTGGATATTGGAGGGGTGTAGTCCCGCCTCGCCGCCATCGGTTCTGGCCCATTCGGGTTTCGGGCCGATCAGTCGCACTCCGGTGCGATCGGAATTGAAATGCACTGCGTAGTCGGTGCCGATAATCGTGTCGAAGTCTTTGCGGGTGAAGAACTCCGGCGCGCCGTGCGGGCCTTCGGTGACAGCCAATTCCCACCGCCGCGTCAGGACCGGCTGCTCCTCCATCGGCACCGCGGCCGCCACTCGGCCCCGATGTGCGCCGAGCGGGAGCATTTCACCGGCACGCAACGCATTCCCCGCGCTGCCGCCGAATCTGCCGAGCGTGAATGTGGCTGCGCTGCCCAGATATTTGGGCAGCTGAATACCCCCCGCGATCAGCACGTAGCAGCGCATGCCCGGTCCACGCACCGAACCGATGTCCAGCGTTGCGTCCGCCGGAACCAGCACCGTTCGCCACTGCTGGACACCGATCCCGTTCACGGTGACATCGGTCGGTGCGCCGGTGACGCACACCCATGTCGGCGCGGAAAATTTCAGCGCGGGACCGTCGAGTGTGCATTCGAGGCCCGCAGCGCCCTCGGGATTGCCGAGCACGCGGTTGCCGAGCCGGAACGACAGATCGTCCATCGGGCCCGAAGGCGGAACTCCGACGTGCCAATATCCGATACGGCCCGGCCAATCCTGCACCGTGGTAAGCATTCCCGGCCGAATCACCTGCGCTGCCTGCTCTGGACATGCGGCACGCGCAGTGTCGGCCGCGTTTATCACACCCACGCCGGGGCCCACGACTTCGCCATGTTCAACCGCTAGGTCGGCAACGGTCATCGGGTCACCACCATCCGAACGGGAGTCGGATCGAATCCGTTGCAGGGGTTATTGATCTGCGGGCAATTCGACACCAGCACCAACGTGTCGACCTCGGCGCGCAACGTGACTTTCTTTCCCGGAGCAGATAATCCGTCGACAATGCCGAGGGTGCCGTCGGCCTCGACCGGGACATTCATGAACCAGTTGATATTCGACACCAGATCACGTTTGCCCAGGCCCCATTTCAGCGCCTCGGTGAGGAAGTTCTCCACACAGGCGTGCTGGTGGCGGGTGTGATGGCCGTAGCGCAGCGTATTGGACTCCTGGGAGCAGGCGCCCGCGATGGTGTCATGGTTGCCGACCTCGTCGGCTAGCACGGTCATGAGCGCGGTGCCGGTATCAGTGCGCAGCACGCTTCCGGTGCCGAGGAAGATATTGCGTTGTGCGGTAATGGTGGCCTGCGCGCTGTAGCGGTCGGTGTGGTCGGCAGCCGAATACAGCAGACAGTCCACCGCCTGATTGCCGTGCAGGTCGATGATTTCGAGTTGTTCGCCCGCGCCGACCACGGTCGACCACGGCGCGCATGCCGGCACGGTTTCGTCGAGCACAATGGTGCGGGTCGGTGCCGAGATCATGCCCCTACCTCCACAGTCGCGGCCGTCCAGGCCTGTTCGGTGTTTTCGACGGCTCGCAGATATTCCGGGTCGGAATTGTGCTGCACGGCAAGCTCGTCCGGTGCGGCCCAGGCGACGATGTCGAGATCTGATGCGGGCCGATCATCGAGCGGGTGTGTGGTGTCAGTGACGAGCAGGATCACCGGCAGATGGATGAGCAGGTCGACCGAGGAACCCGCCGCGGCGCTGCCGGTGGCGCTCAGCGCACCATCGGATTCGACGCGGACGCCGCGGAAGAAGGACACGGTCGGCGCAATATCCCGTGCCTCGAGACCCTGTTTTGCGCCCGCGAGTCGCAGCAGTGCACGGCCTTCGGGCGTCGGGCCGCACAGGGCGTCGTGCTGGCCGGACGTGTCGGCGACAATGGTGGCCAGCACCCGGCCCTGATCCGACAGCAGTGGATGTCCGATACCCAGATATGCCTGCCACGGCACTTTCACGGTATCGGCCACATTGAGCCGCTCCCACGGTGCGTCGGCACGCAGCAACAACACGTGCGGGCATGCGGCTCCGGCGGGATCGCGCAAACGCAGTCTGGTCCCGCGACCGAGTACGACATTCGCGTAACCACCGGCCGGAATGCGTTGAGCGAAGGTTATTCTCGCCGCCGCGACGTCATCGGGTAACTCCGGTCCGGCGATGGTCGCGGTGGCTGCTTGGGATCTCGCGTGCGCGCGAGCCCCGAGAGCGGAGGCGGTGCTGGTCATCGGTGGTTCCTAAGATCGTAGGTGTCTGGGTGCCGGTGCTTTGGATGCCGAGGGTGGCGGGGGTGTGCCTGATCGGTGGTCGCCTGTGGTGGGTCTCGAAGGACTGGCTTCCACACTGTTCTGGACGCTTCGCTTGCTGATCGACAGCTGTCGTCGTTCATGGTTTGTCGGCGGGGATGTCCACGTGCTCGAACCGGTGTCAGATGCGGTGCGTTGCGAGTGTTGGCCGGTGGTGGGGCGCGCGGTCAGCAGGTGCGCCACTCGGCGGGTCGGTGTGCGGTGGTGGTGTCGAGACCACCACCGCACACCTCATCAGGCGGGTTGGACCGCGGGTTCGAGGCTTTCAGTGCTCGGCTTCGCATTGACGATTCGATGCACGACAACACCGACGGCGACCACGATCACCACGAAAAGCGGTGCGGCCCAAAGCATCCACCAGCTGCCACCATTCGGCGTATAGACCTCGGCACGCGGCCAGGCCAGGTTCACCGCCATCGCGATGCCCCAGACGACGGCTAGCGCGTTGATCGGGATTCCGAAGCGCCCCAAGCTGAACAACCCGGCGTCACCGCTGTCCCAGCCCCTGATCCGCCGTATCAGCAGCGGTACGGTGACCAGCAGATATGCCAGATAGAGCGTCACGATGCAGACACTGGCCAAGGTCGCGAAGATCGCCGCATTGCCGAGATTGAGCACCAGCAGACCGATACCGAGTACGCCGATGATCACCGCGGGCAGCACCGGTGTGCCGAAGCGTGGATGCACCACGGCCAGCCGACGGGCGAAGGGCAGCTTGCCGTCGCGCGCCATCGAGAACATCAGTCGCGAGCCAGCCGTCTGAATTGCCAAGGTGCACACTGTAATCGCCACCGCGACACACCCGAGCAGCACCTTACCCGCCGGGCTGTCCAGCTTCGAGGTGAGCACATAGGCCAGGCCCTCGGTGCCCAATGAACCGTCGTCCAGACTCGGTGCCGCCATCAGCGCACCGAGCAGCAGCAGTCCACCGCCGAGTGCGGAGACAGCCAGCGCGGTCAGAATGGTGCGCGGCGCGACCCGGCGCGGATTCTTCGTTTCCTCGGAAAGCTCTCCGGCGGAATCGAATCCGACCATTACATAGGCCGCCATCAGGCCGGAGACGAGGAACGCGGCCCAATACGATCCGGGCGCGGCCTGATCGGTTTGCAGCACCACGCCCGGCCCGCGCTCGGTGTGGGTGAAGAACAGCGCGATGATGGCCAGCACGCCGATGATCTCCACGGTGACGCCGATCGAATTGATGCGCGCCATCAGGTCGATACCGATCACATTGATCACCGTGGTGAGCACCAGCAGGATGCTGCCGAGCAGTACCGCATTGGTGGCGCCGGAGGTCGAGGTGAGCGCGGTGTCCTCGCCGACGATCTGGAATCCGCTCCAGATCGATGGCAGCACTACCTGCAGCGCGATCGCCGCCGCGGCGGCAGTCACAATCTGCGCGATGACCATCATCCACCCGGCGAACCAGCCGATGACCTCGCCGCCGAGCCGACGCGACCACTGGTAGATACAGCCCGAAATCGGGTAGCGCGCGGCCAGTTCGGCGAAATTCAGCGCGACCAGGAACTGTCCGACGAACACGATCGGCCAGGTCCAGAAGAACGCGGCCGCACCGAACGAATAGCCGAAACCGAAGAACTGGAAGATCGTGGTGAGGATGGAGACGAAGGAGAATCCGGCCGCGAATGAGGCATAGCGGCCGAGTTTGCGGTGCAGCACCGGCTGATAGCCGAAGCCGGCCAGGTCGGCATTGTCCTGGCTGTCGGGCTGTGGGAGGACGGGGGCGGGAGAATCGACTTTGGTGGCCATGGGGTTTCCTTCGCGAGCGGCCAATACCTATCGCATGACAGTTTTGCGTTCGCGATCGCGCTTTCGGTGTCCCTGGTGTATCGCTTCCGCGATCGCCGGTAACTTCTGCGTTGCCTGGATTTCTATCGAATGACAGAAACCTCACACGTGTGCAATCGTGCTGCGAACATCAGACCGGTCGATCGCTGTGGCGGCGGTCGACCGCATCGAACGCGGTGTCAGAATGACGTCGTGGCAAATCTCGGTCCCGGCCGTCCCCGACTCGACCAGCGCCCCCGGCGCGGTCGGACGCCACGCGCCGAGATCCTCGACGCCGCCGGAGAACTGTTCACCACCAATGGCTATGCCAATACCTCGACGCGTGCGGTAGCGGATGCGGTCGGTATCCGCCAGGCGTCGCTCTACCACCACTTCGCGTCCAAGGACGACATCCTCGACGCTCTGCTCGCCGAAACCATCGCAGGCCCCTTGGATCTCGCCGAACGCCTCCGCGAGGTGCCGGAGCCGGCACACATCCGGCTATACGCGCTGGCCTGGTTCGACGTGCGCCAGCTGTGCGCATCGCGGCGGAATCTCGGTGCGCTGTATCTACTTCCGGAACTGCGCACCGAACGCTTCGCCGCCTTCCGATTACGCCGCGACGAATTACGCGGGCACTACGAAATTTTGGCCGCGATGGTCGCTGCCGATGCGGGGGTGCCGGGGGCGGAGGGCCTGCCGTTCCGGCTCGTAGAGACGGTGATCAATATCCGCTCGGATGAGGGCAGCGCACCCGCCCACGCCGAACGCGCCATTCCGGACGCGATTATGCGTATGCTCGGCTGGCGCGGTGATCTGGACGGCCTGCACACCGACGCGACCGCCCTCCTCCAGCGTCTGACATTCTGAATCGCCTGCGCGTCAGGACTTTTCGTCGACGGCCACCCATTCTGCACCCCAGCCGTACGCCAGATCGACGCCCTGGTTGAGGAAGATCGACGGATCGGTCGGACGACGGCAGGAATACGGCGCACCACCAGCTCACCATTGATGTTCTCGATGAGCGCCAGCACCATGCGCCGCGAATCACTAGTGCAACCGTCGACACTCATCTCGATCGGCGGAGAATCCACCGGATACAGCGTTGCGGTGGCCCGCACGCCGCGGACCCGTGCCCTGCTGGAACGGCGGGGTTGATGGGCGGCCGGCCATGGCAGGTGCCAAGTGTTGATTGTGACCTGCATCACCTCGCTTTACGGTGCGCCGGGGCTGTCTCGTCTTGTGGTCGACAGTGATTGCGAGAAGGGATAGGCAAATGCACAAGATGGTGATTCTGGGCGCGGGCTACGCGGGCATGTCGGCGGCCACGAGCTTGGCGGCACGCACCAAGCGACGCGACGATGTGCAGATCGTCCTCGTCAATGCGACCGCACGCTTCACCGAGCGGCTGCGGTTGCACCAGACGGCGTCCGGACAGAACCTGGCCGAGTTCGATATTCCGGCATTGCTCGAGGGCACCGGCGTGGAGTTCGTAGGTGGCTGGGTCACCGGCATCGACGCGGCCGCACGCACCGTCCGCATCGACGACGAGCGGGTGCTCGAATACGACACGCTGGTCTACGGGTTGGGCGGGGTCGCCGACACGACCGCGGTACCTGGCGTCGACGACAACGCCTACACACTGAACAGCGTGCACGACGCCGAGTTGCTGGCGCAGCGACTGGCCGGGCTCGGCGCCGGGACCGTGGCGGTCTGCGGCAGCGGGTTGACCGGCGTCGAGACCGCCGCCGAGCTCGCCGAGCGATACCCGGACCTGGACGTTGTATTGCTGGGTCGCCACGAGCCAGGATCGACGCTGGGCGCGCAGGCCAAGGCCTATGTGAACGACGCTCTGGCGCGACTGGGGGTACAGGTGCGCTGCGGTGTGGAGATCGTCAAGGTGTTGCCGGACACCGTGGAACTCGTCGGCGGAGAGAGCATTGCGGTCGACGCCGTGCTGTGGACGAGCGGAGTGCGGGTTTCCCCGATGGCGGCTGCGGCGGGGCTGGCCGTCGACGAGCACGGCCGGATCGTCACCGACGCCGCGCTGCGGTCGGTGTCGCATCCGAACGTCTACGCCATCGGCGACGCGGCCGCGATCGGACAGGGCTACGGCGTGATGCACGGCACCTGCCAGAGCGGTATGCCGACCGGCGTGCACGCGGCGGTATCGATCGTGCGGGAGCTGAAAGGCAAGCAGCCCAAACCGTTCCGGTTCGGCTACTACCACACCCCGGTGAGCCTGGGCCGCCACGACGCGGTGGTCCAGTTCACCAAGCCGGACAACAGCCCCCGCAGGCTGCGGCTGACCGGCCGGCGCGCCGTCTGGTACAAGGAGACGGTGAGTGCAGCGCCCTGGCCGACCTTCGGTCGGATTCTCGAGTTCCCCACTTCCGGTGCGGTGTGGCCGCAGGGCGGGCGGTACACCCGGTGACCGCCGCATCCGCCACGGTTGCGGTGTTCACCGAGCATCGCAACCTGCTGTTCTCCGTCGCGTACCGCATCCTCGGCACCGCAGCCGACGCCGAGGATGCGGTGCAGGACGCCTGGATCAAATGGTCCGCTGCCGATCGTTCCCAGGTGAGCGACCCGAAGGCCTACCTGGTACGAATCGTGTCGAACCTGGCGATGGATCGGCTGCGGTCGGCCACCAGCCGCCGCGAGACCTACGTCGGCCCTTGGCTTCCCGAACCGATCCTCACCGGTACCGTCGACGACGCGACCGCCGCCGAATCGGTTTCGATGGCCCTGCTGGTGGTGCTGGAGACGTTGACCCCGCTCGAACGGGCCGTATTCGTCTTGAAGGAGGCGTTCGGGTTCAGCTATGTCGAAATCGCCGACGCCGTAGAGCGTTCCGAAGCAACGGTGCGCCAGGCCGCGCAGCGAGCCCGGAGCCATGTGCAGGCGCGGCGGCCGCGGTTCCAGGCCGACCGCGACCGCCAACGCGAGGTCAGTGAGCGGTTCTTCGCCGCCGCGATGGGCGGTGACATCAACACCTTGATGCAGTTGCTCGCGCCGGACGTGACGTTGTGGACCGACGGCGGCGGCAAGGTGCGCCAGGCGCTGCTCCCCGTCAGCGGCGCGGACACGGTCGCATCCTGGTTCGCGTCCATGGGCACGCGCACCTACCAGGGTGTCGAGCCAGCCGACATGACCGCAGAGATGGTCGAGATCAACGGCGGGCTCGGCGTCGTGTTCAGCGGCGGTGGGCGCGTCATCGCCACCGTTACCCTCGATGTCGACGCCACTGGCCGGATCACCGCGATCCACAATGTCGCCAATCCCGACAAGCTGCACGCCATTGCCACCCGGACCGTCCATCCGACCTGAGGCCGCCTGCCCGCGGGTAGTGCAGTGGGTGACCAGGGCCGGTCGCCGATGATGCGGTGGAGTCGATCCTCGACGCAGCAGATCTGGTGCGGGTGGCCGGCTCCGCGGATCACCCACCCCTTGAAATCAAGCATCTAGCCTTTGCCGCGTGTGGCTTTGAACTCGAAGCCCCAGTTGTACATGCGTGCGATTTCGCGGATTCCGCCACCGGGATGCCCTGAGGGCGGCCGGACGAAGGTGCCGTCGCGACGAACGATGAACTCGCCGTTGACATTCTCGATATGCGCGAGGATCACGTCGCGCGAATTGTCCTGGCAGCCGCTGATGATCATTTCGATCGGCGGCGAGTTCACCGGATACAGCGTGGCGGTGGACTGCACGCCCTGGAAGTTGTTCGCACCCTCGTAGATCGAGGCGAAGACCAGAATCCGGCGGAACTGCGCGGTGTAGTCGAGATTGATATCGAGATTCTCACCGGTTGTGCTGCTACCGGTGCGGTCATCTTGGTCGAGCCGGATGAACGGCGGGCGATCCAGCGCGCCGAACGAACGGTCCAGGGCGCGAACGGATCCGATCCGCCCGTCGGCCAGTTCGAAGAAGCAGCACAGATCGAGATCGAGCGCATTGGCGCGCTTGCGGCCGAACAGGCCACCGCCCCCGGTCTGCGCGGTGGTCCAATTCAGGTTGACCCGCATGGTTCCCGAGGTGGCGCCGTGCTTGGTCAGCGAAACCGTGGGCGCTTCCTTCGTCAGCGAAACCTTGCTGAGGTTGACCGGCGCGCCGGGAGCCGCAGCAGCTGCGGCGAATTGGCTGGACCCGGTCGGCGGCGCATAGGGCTGCGGTGGTTGATTCGGCGGCGCATAGGGCTGCGGCGTTCGGTCCGGTGGATAAGGGTTCTGCGACGTCGGGCTCGGCGGATACGGCTGCGCCGGATTCGGCGGATATCCGGGCGGTGCCGCAGGCGGATACGGCGGAGGTGCCCCGAACTGCGGTGGCGTCTGTTGCTGCGGTGCGGACGGTGCGCCGAACTGCTGCGGCTCGGGCGGTGCCCCGAACTGCGGCGTGTGCTGCTGCGGTGCGGGCGGTGCCCCGAACTGTGGTGGCGTGGGCGGCGGCGTGTGCTGCTGTGGCGGCGGTGCGCCGAACTGCTGTGGCGTATACGGCTGCGCGGGCGGCGGTGGGTAAGCCGGTTGCGCGTTCTGCTGCGGCTGCGCTGCGGGCGTGTGCCCCGGCCCCGGATCATCAACCGAAATCCCGAAATCGGTAGCCAGCCCGGCCAACCCGGTCGCATACCCTTGACCGACCGCCCGGAACTTCCACGCCCCCTGCCGTCGATACAACTCCCCGAGCACGAATGCGGTCTCGGTACTGGCCCCCGTGCTGTCGAACCGCGCCGCCTCCGCGCCACTCACCGCATCGAGCACCCGCACATACAGCCCATGGAATTGCCCGAATGTGCCACCGTCCGCGGATGCCGCAATAACAATCGTGTCGACCTGCGCTTCGACTTGCGCCAGATTCACCGACAACGTGTCGATAACCGTCGGTCCCGGCCGCTTCCCTTCGTGCCGGACCGCACCGGACGGATGATTCGGCTGGTTATAGAAGACGAAGTCGTTATCCGCCCGCACTTTCCCGGAGACGAGCAGCAGCGCGGAGGCATCCGCATCCGGAACCCCTGGACCTGACTGCCACCCCAGCTCGACGCGGACTGAAGACATCGGCACCGCGACATTGGCGCCCTTCATCATCGACACATCTGCCAAGGTATACGACCTGAGCGCACCCTGTCTCGGTCATCGCGCGCCCCGGCTATCAGCGGGTGGGCGGCGCGATCTGCCAATGTTGTTGCAGCGCACCGGCAATTTCCGGCAGCACCGTGACCGGCACGCGCTTGCGCCGCAACATGGCCCGAATCTCGTTGACCTGCTCGCGTTTGCGCATGTCGTACGCCCCGGCGACCGGCCGCCGCACCGGCGGGATGGACAGCAGCACGAGTTCGCCGTGCCGCTCGTCGCCACCGATCAGATCCAGTGCGAGTGACCAGCGGGCCCGCTCGTCGAGTGCGAACCGTCCGGCCACCACCCGCTCCCAGTCGATACTGGATTCCCGCCACGGGGTGCGCTGGTAGATCGCCCCGTCGGTGAGTACGACGACATCGCGTCCGAACAGCGCGACAAGCAATGCGATTCCGGCCACCGCACCGGCCAGCAGCCCGGTGAAGATCCGGTTGACCCCGAATCCCTCCACGATCGCACCGCAGACCAGCACGGTGACCGCGATTCCGACCATCCCGTACAGCATTGCTCGCCGGGTCGGCACCACACCCGCACGCACCATCGTCATCTCGACCTCCTGCATACCGCACCCCAACCTAGTCGGTCGGTTTACTGCCGGCTTCCCGATGCGGGCGGGTCGACTATCAGGACGCCAGCGCGACTGCCGCCTCGCCGGTGTAGACGAGGAACTGCAGACTCTGCTGGAAATACAGCTGCACCGATTGCGCATCGTGGGTCAGGTAGCCGATGGACAGATCTTGGCCGAGCTGCAGATCGAAGTCGCCGCCGCGCGTGGTCAGTACGAACGCGCCGTCGATGGCCGGGGCCCAGATGATCTCGCCTTCCGGGATGAGGCGTTCGATATGGGTGCGGATCGGGTGGCCGTGATCGGAGGTCTCGCTGACCGCCGTGTACAGGTCCGCGCTCAACAGCACGGAATACGGGCCGTCGACGCCCGCCAGCCGCAGCGCGCTCAGTGCCTGCGCGACGGACTCCGGCACCAGCCGTGGGTCGCTGGGCAGTGTGATCGGGGAATTGGACGAACTCGCCCGAATGCCGGTGATATTCGCGGCCTGATAGCCCTCGAAGATGGCCCGGTCCTCGGCGAAGGCGATCTTGCGCGCGGCTTCCTTGACCGCATCCAGATCGGTGTCCTGCGCGCCGCGCTCGACATCGTCGAGTTCCTCGCGCGACAACGTGAACGGCACCCGCAACTCGACCAGCGGCGCGACCACCCGTTGCCGGGCCTGCACACCCTCATCCGGTGCGGTGATGACGGTGGTGCGGCCGAGGCCGACCGCGGAGTAGTCGGTGCCGTGCGGTCCGGACAGATCGACCACCCGGCGACCGGCGATATGACGCTTGAAGGTGCGCGTCGCCTCTTGCTCGATGGCGGTCCATGCCTCGGCGGTGATCGGCGCGAGTTCGCGATGGAGGTTGTTCATGATTGCATGCTCCTTTTCAACGTGCCGATACCCAGAGAACCGTTACTGCCAACACTATTCGGCGATAAAGATTCCTCGAGCGCTGTCGCCGCCACCCCCGGTGCGTCGGGGAGGTCGTCGAAGAAGTCGAGTGGCGGTGCGAAGAACAGCGTGCCGGTCACCGCGATGGAGAAGTCCAGGATCCGGTCATAGGCGGCCTCCTCCGTCCCGATGAACATCCGGGACAGCATGGTTTCGGTGACGCTCGGCGTGGCCGCGTAGGCGACGTAATAGGTGCCGAATTCGCCGTCCTTGATGCTGCCGAAGGGCATATTGGCGCGCAGGATCTTTCGTTCGTTGCCTTCGTCATCGGTGACGGTGTTCACCGCGACATGCGAATTCGCGGGCTTATCCGCATCGGAGAGCTCGAAATCGTCGAGTTTGGTGCGCCCGATCACCCGCTCCTGCTCCTCGACCGAGAGCGCCCGCCACTGCGCCATGGTGTGCAGATACTTCTGCACGATGACATAACTGCCGCCGGTGAACTCCGGATCCGCATCGCCGACGAACGCCGCGCTGAAGGCCGTGGAGCCCTCCGGGTTCTCCGTGCCGTCCACGAAGCCGAGCAGATCGCGCTGCTCGAAATACCGGAATCCGACGGTCTGATCGACGATGGTGACCGCGCCGGCGAGCCGGTCGTTGATCGTCATCGCCAATTCGAAGCAGGCGTCCTGGAATTCGGATTTGATGTGGAACAGCAGATCGCCCGGCGTGGTCGGCGCGCTGTGGTGCGTGCCGACGAATTCGGGCAGCACATGCAGTTCGGCGGGTCGTGGGCCCGTGAAAAGGCGATCCCACGCCTCGGAGCCGATTGATGCGACGCAGGTGAGCCCGGCGCCGGGCAGCCGAAAACCGACCGAACGACGTATTCCGGAGAGATCGGCGAGCAGGTCACGCACCGCCGCCTCGCCACCCTCGTCGATCGTGGCGACGAGGAAGATCGCGGCCGGCGTGAGCGGTTCGAGGATCGGCTGCGGCTCACCCATGCGCTCCACCCTAAAGGGCGGCAGCGACAAACCGGCCGAGCGGTGCGTTACATCGGCTACGACTTGGCAACTGTCAGCAGGAATGCGACGTCGTCGACGGCCTTGACGCTGTGCCGCGCCTTGGGGATGACCAGCAGGTCTCCGGCCGATCCCTTCCATTCGTTGGCACCGCTGATCAAGGTCAGTGTGCCGCTGAGTACCAGCAGAGTGGACTCTCCCGCATTGTCGTGTTCGGCCAGGCTCTGGCCCGCCGACAGACCGACCACGGTCTGTCGCAGCGCATTGGCATGACCGCCGTAGATGGTTTGCGAACTGCGCCCGCTCGTGGCGGTGCTGGCCAACTTGAGCTGTTGGCGCGCGACCGCAGTCAGCGATTTTTTGTCCATGGACCACCTTCCGCAGATGCAATCAGC
Organism: Nocardia sp. NPDC049737; assembly: GCF_040674755.1. Taxonomy (NCBI): domain Bacteria; kingdom Bacillati; phylum Actinomycetota; class Actinomycetes; order Mycobacteriales; family Nocardiaceae; genus Nocardia; species Nocardia sp. NPDC049737. The sequence goes on from NZ_JBFANH010000003.1 coordinate 155,723, forward strand.
CAGATCAGGGCTGGTGACACGGGCTGATATCCAGGAGTATGCCCGACCGGCGGGCGACTTGTGTCCGGTTTGGTCGCCGCGACGGTATGCGGCGTGTTCGCCGCTGGTCGGTGCTCGAAGGAGGTTGCGCGATCCCGAATGCCTGATGCTGAAGGTTTGCCGACTGGCTGGCTTACTTACGGATGTAGCGACGAATCCGGAAGCGCAGGCCCGACTTCGACTCGTCCCACGGCCCGGTGTCCTCGGCGTGCCATTCGGAGCCGATGGCGGGTGCGTAGGCATCGCCGTCGACGGCGGTGTCCACCTCGGTGACCAGCAGGTCGGTCGCGAATTCCATGGCAGCTCGGTAGATTTCGCCACCACCGATGATCCAGACGTCCTGCGGTGCGGTCGCGGCGAGTGCGTCCGACAGCGATGCGGCGCGTTCGGCACCCGCACCCGACCAGTCGGGCTGCCGGGTGACCACGATATTGCGGCGGCCATCGAGCGGGCGGAATCTGGGCGGCAGAGAATCCCAGGTGCGACGGCCCATGATGACCGGATGACCCATGGTGACGGCCTTGAAATTCGCCATATCCTCGGGCACGCGCCAGGGGATGGTGTTCTCGAAGCCGATGACTCCATCGGGAGTCTGTGCCCAGATCAGACCGATGGTGCGCACATGGCCGCCCGTCGCCCGACCAGCACGCCGCAACGAATCACTACGCGATGCCGCGTTCATACCGCAACCCGCGCCTTGATCGCTGGATGGTGTTGATAGCCAACCACTTCCACATCTTCGTAGGCGTAATCGAACAGCGTCGGCGCGGGCCGCAGGTTCAGCATCGGGAACGGGTAGGGCTGCCTGCTCAACTGCTCGGTGACCTGCGCGACATGGTTGTCGTAGATATGGCAGTCGCCGCCGGTCCAGATGAAATCACCGGGTTCCAACTCGGTCTGCTGCGCGATCATGTGCGTGAGCAGGGCATAACTGGCGATATTGAACGGCACGCCGAGGAACAGATCCGCACTGCGCTGGTATAGCTGGCACGACAGCTTGCCGTCGGCCACATAGAACTGGAAGAACGCGTGGCACGGTGCCAGCGCCATCTTGTCGAGGTCGGCCACATTCCAGGCCGAGACGATGATGCGTCGGGAATCCGGATTGGTGCGCAGGGTGTGCAGTACTTCGGCGATCTGGTCGATATGGGTGCCGTTGGGGGTGGGCCATGATCGCCACTGCACGCCGTAGACCGGTCCGAGTTCGCCGTGCCGATCCGCCCATTCGTCCCAGATGGTGACACCGTGTTCGTGCAGCCAGGCGACATTCGAATCGCCGCGCAGGAACCATAGCAATTCGTAGACGATCGACTTCAGGTGCACCTTTTTGGTGGTGATCAGCGGAAAGCCCGCGCCGAGGTCGTAGCGCAGCTGATGGCCGAAGATGCTGCGGGTGCCGGTGCCGGTGCGATCCGCCTTCGCGGTACCGGACTCCAGGACCAGTCGCAGCAGGTCTTCGTACTGGGTATCAGCATTGTTGGCCACGCCTGGCGAGCTTACCCATGTCGTGCCTGGCAAGCTCGAGCCATGCGCAAGCTCTACGTGATCGGCATCGGTGCCGGGGATCCGGACCAGGTGACGGTCCAGGCGATCAAGGCAATGCGGCAGGTCGAGGTGTTTTTCGTGATCGGCAAGGGTGCCGAGAAGCAGGAACTGGTCGATGTGCGCACGTCGATTCTCACCGAACACCTCGATCACCCGTACCGCATCGTGGAGATCGCCGATCCGCCGCGCGACCGGGATCCCGCCGATTACCGGGGCGTTGTCGAGGACTGGCACGATCGCCGTTCGGCGCTGCTGGAGGATGCGTTCGCGCAGGTCGACGGGGTCGGCGGCATTCTCGTCTGGGGTGATCCGTCGCTCTACGACAGCACGCTGCGGATGATCGAACGGGTGCTGGCTCGTGCTGCCCAGAGCTTCGATTACGAGGTGATCCCGGGCGTCACCAGTGTGCAGGCCTTGGCCGCTCGGCATCGGATGGTGCTGCATCGCATCGGCGAGCCGGTGCACATCACCACCGGGCGTCGGTTGCGCGAGGATGGGCTCAGCGGTTCGACCTTGGTGATGCTGGATGGTGACTGTTCGTTCTCGGCGGTGCCCGGCGACGACGTGCACATCTGGTGGGGCGCTTATCTGGGAATGCCCGATGAGACGTTGATCGAGGGGCCGCTGCGTGCGGTCGAGCAGGAGATCGTCGAGCGGCGCACTCGACTGCGCGCCGAAAAGGGTTGGATTATGGACGTTTATCTTCTGCGTCCGGGCTCCTGAAGCGCGACCGCCTTCACGGTGGCGAGGACGGGTGTGGTTTCCAATGTATGGATAGCCTCGAAAGCGCCGAGGCGCTGGGTGAGGTAGCGGTGCAGGGCCGTGGGATCCGAGCACATGGCTTGGGCGACAAGGTTTGTCGGGCCGGTGGTGGTGGCGGCGAAAGCCAGTTCGTCGTGCTCGGCGAGCGCGGTCGCGACGTGGTCGAGCTGTGCTGGTGCCACCGACATCCACAGCAGCGCTTGGGTGGTCGCGCCGAAGCGAGCGTCGTCGAGTTCGACATCGAAGAAGATCGCTTCTGCTGCTCGTAGTTCCGCGAGCCGTCGGGTGACGGTGGCTTGCGACCAGCCGGTGGCCGTGGCGAGTTGGGCCAAGGTCGCGCGGCCGTCTTGTTGCAGGGCATTCAGTAGCGCGGCATCCCCCAGCCCCGCTCCTTCCGTACCTGGGCCGAAAACCACCGCACCGACTTCGCCCCCGCCGCCTAGCCCGCCTCGCCCAGATAGGTTGCCGCGCTGTCAGGTCCGGCCAGCTCGCCGAGCGCAGTCGAAACGCCGCACGATGCGACCCGCGGCACCGCCATGTGACTGCGCTCAACGGATCTCGATACCTCACAAGCTATCTGGACGCGGCATAAGCGCCTCCACTCCTGCCCGGGCGAGCTGCCCTGCTGCGGACCGCCTGCTGTCGCGCGTCGGCCCACGCGCGTCGCCCCGGGTGTGCCGGCCCAGGCGTGCCGGACTGCTCGCCGCCCGGCGTCGAGTGCCCGGCGATCAAGATCAGATGGCGTGGCATCGCCCCAGACGCCCGCGCCGCCATATCCACCTGATCTTGATCCTGAACTGCGCCGATGTCAGTGGGGCCGGGTAGCCTGAGGGTCGTGCCTGAGCTACCGGAAGTGGAGGCGTTGGCGCAGTTCCTGCGGGAGCACGCGGTCGGCGCCGTGGTGGGGCGTGTCGATGTGGCGGCCTTGAGTGCGGTCAAGACGTTCGATCCGCCGGTTACGGCGCTGTCCGGTCGAGATGTGACCGGGGCGGGGCGGTGGGGGAAATTTCTGGGGATGGAGTGCGACGGGCTCTGGTTGATCACCCATCTGTCGCGCGGCGGGTGGTTGCGGTGGATCGATGAGCCCAGCCAGACACCACCCAAACCGGGCGGCAAGAGCCCGCTCGCGCTGCGGGTGCACTTCTTCACCCCCGAAGGCATGACGCCCGCATTCGACCTGACCGAGGCGGGCACCAAGAAACGGCTCGCGGCGTACATCGTCGACGATCCGAAACTCGTGCCCGGCATCGGGCGCCTCGGTCCGGATGCACTCGAGGTGACCGAGGAGCAATTCGCCGAGATCCTGCACGGCGCATCACAGCGCGTCAAGACCGCGATCGTCGACCAGTCGCTGCTGGCCGGAATCGGGAATGCCTACTCCGACGAGATCCTGCACACCGCCAGGATCTCACCCTTCGCCAATACCAAAACCATGTCGGCTGAGACCATTTCGGTGCTGTACGACGCCATGCGCTCGGTGCTGGCCGATGCGGTACAGCGCTCTGTCGGCCAGGACGCCGCTCGCCTGAAGGGCGAAAAACGTTCCGGCATGCGGGTACACGCCCGCACCGGACTGCCGTGCCCGGTCTGTGGCGACACCGTCCGCGAGGTCTCCTACGCCGAGCGCTCGTTCCAGTACTGCCCGACCTGCCAGACCGGCGGGAAGGTACTCGCCGACCGCCGCATGTCACGCCTGCTGAAGTAGGTCAGATCAAAGTCGGGACCCGGATTCCCTGCCAGGCAATACGTTTGGCCTGGTCCGGATCGTTCTCCAACCGGGTGATCTCGTCGATGATCAGCGTGGTGCGCCGGTCCTCGCTATAGGCGGGCCACGAGGGGAGTGGTCTCCCGGTTCGCGCGAATGCGAGCCAATTGTCCTGGAACTGCCGGGTGACCGACAGCATCCCACGGCGCCCGCCCGCCGCGGTGAAGGTCCGGCCGATCGGCGAATTGGCCGCACCGAAGACCGGGATCAGCTCCGTGGCATGGGTCGCGCCGACCCCCGCGAGACGCAGTGCGCGCGGGGCGAAGTCGTAACGGTAGGAATAGGTGGGTGCGTAGCGACTGTGCCCCGCCGCGACGGTGACCGATGGCCGCCAGAACACGTAATCACCACCGGCACGAACGGCGACCTTCGCATCCGGATAGCCGGGATAGGCCGCGATGACCTGGGATTCGAGTTCCGCGCCGCCGTCTCGGGTGAGCAGGGCATGTAGGCGATCCGGGGTGGTCGGCAGTTCATCGGCGAACTTCGCGAACAATGTGCCCTCGTCGCGGTTGGTGCCGATGATGAGCGGAACCTGGTGTGCGGCACCGCTGGTAATCGCATCGATCGGGGACTGCCGCAGATATTCGCCGTCCACGACGGGCGCGATCGGGAACAGTCCCGGGCGCTCCCGCAGCACTTTATCGCTGGTCTTGTCGACCGCGCGCCGAATGTCGTTGGCACCGACCGTGATCAGCGTCTTCGCGGCGGTATCGGGTGTAGCGCCGAGGGCGTCTATACATCGCCGGGCGAACGCGCGACCGTCCTCGGCACTCATACCCCAATCGGCGGGCGGACTCTGTGCGATGCCGCGATGGAACAGTCCCTTGGCCGCGGGCGTGGCCAGCAGCGCGAGCACCGCATGAGCACCGGCGGATTCGCCGAAAATGGTGACATTGCCGGGATCTCCGCCGAATGCGGCGATATTGCGCTGCACCCACTCCAGCGCCGCGACCTGATCGCGCAGGCCCAGGTTGCTGTCGAAAGGTCGTTCGGGCGTGCTGAATTCACCGAAATCGACGTAGCCGAAGGCGCCGAGCCGGTAGTTCAGCGACACCACGATCACATCGCCGCCGACCGCCAGTCGGGCACCGGAATACAGACCGAGCGCCGAGGTGCCGATCAGATATCCGCCGCCGTGGATGAAGACCAGCACCGGCCGGGGTGTCGAGGATGGTTCGATCGGTGCGACGACATTGAGTGTCAGGGCGTCTTCGCTGGTCGGTTGATACCGGCGCGGACCGATCCTGGCACCGGAGCGATGCTGCATCGCGGCGAACCCGAATGCGGTGGCCTCGCGCACACCAGCCCACGGCGCCACCGGCTGCGGCGCTCGAAATCGCAGGTCGCCGACCGGTGGCGCGGCATAGGGCAGGGAGCGCCAGCGCAGTACATGACGGCCGCGGTAACCGCGGACAACTCCGTCGGCGGTCGTGATTTCGGACATCTTTCCGATGGTAACTACGAGCGGCGGGCCTCCAACAGACGCAACCAGAGCTCGCTCACCGTCGGATAGGCCGGCACTGCATGCCACAGCGTCGCCAACGGGACCTTGCCGACCACGGCAACGGTCGCCGCGTGGATCAGCTCGCCCACCTCCGGTCCGACGAAAGTGGCCCCGAGCAGCGTGTCGGTCGCGGTATCGATGACGATTTTCGCGCGTCCCGCGTAATCGTCACGTGCCAGCGACGATCCGGCGACCGCGATATCGAGTTCCACGGTTTCGACCGCATAGCCCGCTTTACGCGCCGCCGCCTCGGTCTGTCCGACGGACGCGACTTCCGGTGCGGTGAATACCACCTGCGGCACCTGCCCGTGATCGGCGGTCGCCGCATATCGCCCATCCGCAAGCGGACGCCCCTCGGCCCGCGCGGCAATGACATCACCACACACTCTGGCCTGGTATTTACCCATATGCGTAAGCGCGGCACGGTGATTCACATCGCCGACCGCATACAGCCAGTCACCGTCGACACCGCGCACCGTCAATCGGTCGTCCACCTCGACATAGCCGTCCGCGAGCCCGACCGAGCCCACACCGAGTTCCGCCGTCGCCGGTCCGCGTCCGGCAGCGACCACGATCTCGTCGGCCTCGATCTCGCTATCGCCGATCTCGACGGTCACCACACCGCCGTGAATCCAGCCCTCGCCGGAGTCCTTCGCGTCGGCGCGCGTCACCCGTGTGGGTTGGGTGCCGAATCGAACCCGCACACCGGCATCGGACAGCGCCGCGGCCACACGTTCCCCCGCGAACGGTTCGGCATTGCCCAGCAACGCATTGCCGCGAACCAGCATCGTGATCTCACTCGCGCCCAGCGCGGCGAGCCAGGTGGCCGCCTCACACGCGACCACACCGCCGCCGATGATCACCACGCGGCGCGGAACCTCGTGCAGATTGGTCACATCTCGGGAAATCCATGGCAGCGCATCGCGCAATCCGGGCACATCGGGAACCGCGGCCTTGGTGCCGGTGGCCAGCACCACCGCGTGGCGGGCGCGCAGCCGGCGGCCGTCGACCTCGACCAGTCGCTCGCCCGCGAGCCGTCCCGTTCCGCGGACCACCTCGATGCGATTATCGGTGGCCCAGTCGACCTGCGAGCTGTCGTCGTGCTTGTGCGTGAAGGCATCGCGCCGCTTCAACACCGCGTCGACATCGAGCCCGCTCGCGGTGATTCCGGCCATGGCCTTGGCCCCGGAGAGCACATGGGCCGGTCGCAGCAGCGCCTTGCTCGGCATGCACGCCCAATACGAACATTCACCGCCGATCAGTTCCCGCTCTACGATCACGGCCGTGCGCTCGCTGTCCGCGATGGCGTAGGCGGCGGCGTTCTCGCCCGCCGGCCCACCACCGATCACGATGACGTCGTATTCGGCGGCGGAATCCGCGGTCACTGCAGATAACCCTCGACCTGACGGGCCGGGTTCTCCTGCGCCTCCTCGGGCGTGGCACCGGCGTCGATGCGCGCCCGGCGCTGGCGCAGCAGATCCCAGGCTTGATCGAGCATTACCTCGAGTTCGGCGAGTTGCTGCCGCTCCTTTACCGGATCGACAGCACCGGCCGTCGCCTTGGACCGCAACTCGTGCTCACGATCGACCAGATTCTTGATACGCGCCAGGATGTCCTGTTCGGTCATGGGGACCATGCTACGACCGCGTCGGCGCGGTCACGGTCCTTCGGGAATCGACCCGGGCCCGATCGGCTCCGGAACGGCTGGTTCTGCGGGCACGAAAAAGGCCCGATCCGAATGCTGCGGACCGGGCCTGATGCTCTAGTTCTCGCGCGACTATGCGCGGTCGAACTCGCCGTCGGAAACGCCTGCGGTGAAGGCATCCCATTCGCCGGGGGTGAAGACGAGTGCGGGGCCAGCGGGGTTCTTGGAGTCGCGGACTCCGACCAACCCGCCGTCGAGATGCGCGACTTCGACGCAGTCGCTTCCTCCCGCGCTATAGGTGCTCTTGAACCAGAGCGCTCCAGACAGGTCGGCACTCACCGGTTGAATTCGCCATCGTGCACGCCAGCGGTGAACGCATCCCACTCGGAAGGGCTGAAGACTAGCGCCGGGCCGGTCGGATTCTTGGAGTCGCGGACACCGACCTGGCCGCCGTCGAGGAATGCGACCTCGACGCACTCTTGGCCTCCCGCGCTACGAGTGCTCTTGAACCAGCGCGCATCGGACAAATAAACGATCACCCGAAAACTCCTTCGCTAGCTGCCGCAACATACTTCTACTTGCCACAGCGTCCAACGCGGCGTGCTGGATCGTTGCAGATGCCTCACGGTACGCCGTTAGGTCCACTTCCTTCTCAAGGTACATATCCCCGATCGGCTCGCGAGCGACGGGTTCTGCGGGCACGAAAAAGGCCCGATCCGAATGCTGCGGACCGGGCCTGATGCTCTAGTTCTCGCGGGACTACGCGGGGTCGAACTCGCCGTCGGAGACGCCTGCTGTGAAGGCGTCCCATTCACCGGGTGTGAAGACAAGTACGGGGCCAGCTGGGTTCTTCGAATCCCGAAGCCCGACCGTGCCTTCATCGAGGAATGCGACCTCGACGCACTCCGAGTTCCCGGCACTGCGGGTGCTCTTGAACCACTTAGCCCCCGCCAGGCGGTTGATGTCCACTTTCACGAATCCCTTCTTGCCACCTGCCGCAGCAGGGCCCTGCTGGCCACCACGTCCAGCGCAGCGTGCTGGATCATCGCGAACGCCTTACGGTACTTGTCGACGTCCGACTCTCCTTCAAGGTACGCATCACCGGTGAAGTTCTCGACATAAATCACAGTCGGATCGGCTACGCCCTTTACATCCGGCTTGAAGTCCAAAATTACGAACGGACCTACCGCCATCCCGAGTGGGAATCCTGCCTTGAACGGAAGTATGCGGATCGAGATGTTCGGCCTGGTGCTGAGATCGGCGAGATGCCGTAGCTGGGCCGCCATGACCGCTTCGTTGCCGACCATCGAGTGCACCGCCGACTCATGCAGTACCAAGTCGACACTGACCGGGGACTTCTTGCGCGTAATGATCTTCTGGCGCTGCAACTTCAGCTCGATTCGACGATCCTGCTCCTCTTCGGAGTCCTTGGGGAAGTAGATCCGATTGAGTGCACGGGCATAGTCAGCCGTCTGAAACAGGCCTGGCACCAGGTCGGGCCGAAAGATCTCCATCGCGTGTGCGTCTGTTTCCAGCCGCATGTACACGTCAAGGTTCTGGCGGATCAAGTCATTGAAGGTGTTGTACCAAGTCTTCTCGGCGACCTGATGCGCCAGATCGATCATCGCGGCGACTTTGTCCTCGGTGATTTCTAGGACCTCGCCGAGTGCGGTCAGATCGCGGTCCAGAACCTTGCCGGGTTCGCCGCGTTCGAGGCGTGAATACTTGCTGTGGCTCCACTGCATCTGACTCGCCACTTCCGCCTGCGTAAGCGAGGTGTTCTCCTCGCGTTGCCTGCGGATGAAGCGCCCCAACTGGCGGCGTGGAAGTGAGGCTCGGGGTGGATCTGTGGTCACGTCAGCTCCTCGGCACTCTCGAAATGGCAGTAATCGCCAGCCAGAATGGCATCTGTCGTGGGGTTTGACCCAAGTTTCGCGGGATTGTCGTAATGACAATGTCATTACGCCGGGTTGGTGGTGTGCTAATCGGGTGCCCCGCGAGACGAATCGCGTTCCCCCGTCAGGGGTTTCAGAGCCGGGCGCACCCAAACAACCATCGATGCACGGAGGTCGGTACATGCCGAGCCGAGATCTTCCGAAGCGAGCCAAGTTTCAAGGGCCACAGCCCACGGTCTACTGCGATGTGCCGACCGAGGTGCTCGAGCGCTACCTCGAAGCCCTCCTGATGTGGGCTCCTCCCGAACGGCCCAGTGGCGCAGCGACATCGGGTGTGAGGTGGCGATGAACCCGAATCTGTTGCGTACCACGCAGATACCGGCGGGGAAGGTTGCGGTGTGGCAACTGGTCAACCGTGCTGCCCGCATACTGCGTGTTCAGCTCACCGGCGAGGCGTTCACCGCGTATCGCATGCCGTCGCGAACGCCGCTGCCGGGTGTGCAGCCCGGAACAATCATCTTCGACGCGGATCCCGATCTGGTCGACGCCCGGGAGTTGCTGCCCCAGCACGGCGATTTGTGGGACGCGGTCCGCGAGGAGTACTGGGCCGTCCTGCTGAACATGGCGAACGGTCCGGCCTCGCGGTCGGGGATGTGATCGCCGTGTTCGAACTTCGACCGTGGCGTGGCGAGATAGCGCCCTCGGTTAGGGATCTCCTCGCGGTATTCCACAATGACACGCCGCGAAAGCTCGAACTGGCCCCGACGGACAGCGCACCGAAACTCCACACATCAGACGGCAAGGTTCTCGCGGTCGCCGCAGACGGATGGCCCGACGACCATGGGGAAACGTAACCACGCGCAGATCGCCCAGCTGGCATGGTCCCAACCCTCCGCGCCGTACACCAGCACCGCGCCGTCGGTGGCGGCGATCGTCTCGGCGCCGCGCACCTTTTCGCGCGCCACGCACGAGTTCGCGGGAGATACCGTGCGCGGCGCGCGAATCGGTGCGCGGGGCCAACCCTCCGCGCCGTACACCAGCACCGCGCCGTCCATGGCGGCGATCGTCTCGGCGCCGCGCACCTTTTCGCACGCCACGCACGAGTTCGCGGGAGATACGGTGCGCGGCGCGCGAATCGGTGCGCGGCGCCAGCAGGGCGCAGGGCTTGGCCGCGGGCGTCGTCCAGTGCGGCCAGGCGTTCGGCGGCTTCGCGCCGTGCCTGCTCGAGTGCGGCCGTCGACTCGGCTCGCACGGTCGCGAACGCAATCAGGCCGTCGCGCAACCCTGCGGCGGACGGCTCGTACGGTGAACGGTCCCGGGTTCGGGGTGGAGACACCCGGCGGTGACTGCTGGGGTTCGTGCCGAGGACGGGCAGACCGGATGGCCGGGTATGCCCCCGCGGGGCAAGGTGCTAGGGCTGTGTAAGGCAGTCTCCGGCAATCGGAATCGCGGTACGCAGCTCAGCCCAGTTCAGTGCTGTGTAGCCCAGCGCGATGCCGAAGGTGTGCGGACCAACTGCTGCTGCGAGTGGATGTTGTTGTGCCACAAGGTGATGACGGGACAGTCCATCCATCGCCACACCGCGCGTTCGGCCCGCTGCCACGGCAAGCTGTTCGGCTTCGCCTGAATCCAGTGGCACCACCACGTGTGAACCCGCGTCGTCGCCGAGTACTTCGAGTCCACGGCGGCGCAGCTCGTCCACGACCAGGGCTCGACGTGGGGGGACCGCGCGGCGTAGTCGGCGCAGGTGGCGGGCGAGATCGCCGTGGCGGGCGAATTCGGCGAGTACGCGCTGGCCCGCCGGACTCGGGCTGGTGCCGGTTCGTTCACGGTGCGCGACAACGGCTTCGGTGATATCCGGGGCCGCTACGAGCCAGCCGATGCCCAACGTCGGCGAGAGGATCTTGCTCGTTGTGCCGAGATGGATGACGACGTCCGGAGCCATCGCGGCCAGCAGCGGCAAAGGGGCAGTGTCGTAGCGTAATTCGCCGTCGTAGTCGTCCTCGATGATGAGTAAGCCCGCGCGCCTGGCGAATTCGACGAGTTGCACGCGACGTGCCGCTTGCATACGGGTGCCGAGTGGAAATTGATGTGCAGGAGTGCAATACACCGCCTTGATGCCGTGCGGCAGTCGGTCGACGCGCAGGCCGTCGGCATCGATCGGCACCGGTAGTACCCGGACACCGGCCGCTACGAACGCGCCTGCGGCCCGCTGGTAGCCCGGGTCTTCCATGGCAATGGCGTCGCCGGGGCGGAGCAAGGCGGCCGCGAGTTCGCCAACGGCCGAACTGGTTCCGGCCGTAGCGAGCACCACGGACTTGCTGCCCGCACCGAGCCCGCGGTGGCGCAGCAGGTGTTCGGCGACTGCCGCGCGGTATTCCGGTTCGCCGCCGCGGTCCTTGCGGATGATGGGCGGTTCGTCTGCGGCCGCGCGCCAGGCACGTCGCCAGGCTGCCTGGTCGAGGGCCTCGATGCAGGGCGCGCCGGGGCCGAGATCGAGCAGATCCGGCGCGTGCTCGGCGGTGCTGTGTGTACTCGGTCGTGCGGGCGGTTCGGCAGGGGAGGTCGTCAGGTAGGTGCCCGAGCCGCGGCGGCCCGCGATCCAGCCCTCGGCGTGCAGTTGGTCGTAGGCCGCGGCGACCACCGTGCGACTCACGCCGAGGCGCTGGGCCAGCGCTCGCGACGAGGGGAGTCGATCGTCGGCACGAAGGAGTCCGTTGCTCGCCGCGGCGCGCAGGCCTTCCGCGACCTGAACCGATAATGGCTGCTCAGCATCGCGGTCGAGGACGAGCGGAAGTTCATCCAGCATCGCGCACCTCCCGAATTGGACTCTTCGAATTTCCATGAATTGGCTATTTCAGAATGCCACTTTTGCCTCCAGGCTAGAGGTATGACGAACTCTCGGCCGCCGCTTTCGCCTACCTCACGTACCACCCTGACACGTTCCAAGGAGCGTGGCCGGACCGACCGAGCCGAATTGGATGCGGTCCTCGACGCCGGACTCGTGTGCCACCTCGGCGTGCTGCTCGACGGCAGTCCGGTGGTGCTCCCGACCGTCTACGGCCGCGACGGCGACACGCTGTACCTGCACGGCTCGACCGGTGCCGGAAACCTGCGTGCGGCGCTGACCGGCGATATCTCCATCGCCGTCACCCTGGTCGATGGCATCGTCTACGCCCGCTCGGCCATGCACTTCTCCGCCAACTTCCGCTCGGCAGTGGTGCGCGGCCGCGCCGTCGAACTCACCGACCCCGATGAGCGCATGCGCGCGCTGCGGGTCATCGTCGAACACTCCGCACCAGGTGCGTGGGATCGCGTACGGCAGCCGAACAAAAAGGAAATGGCCGCCACCATGGTCCTCGCCCTCGACCTGACCGAGGCATCGGTGAAGGTCCGAACCGGTGGCCCCAAGGACGACGCCGCCGATATCGAAACCGGCGGCGTCTGGGCAGGCGTGCTGCCCTTGCGTCAGGTCTGGGACGCCCCGATCCCCTCGGACGATCTAGAGCCGGGCATCGAGGTACCACAGGAAGTACTCGATCGAACCGATATGGCCTCGGTCCCCGTCCGTTGACCCAACCTGTCCACTGAAATCGGCACGCACTCAGTCGATTCGGCATGCCGACGCCCGTACTCGGCATATGGCTCGACCGGCAGATGTACGGACTCGACAACCGAGGCAAACGCCACACAGCCCTGGCCTCGATTGGTCACCTCCGCGAACTGGCGCGAGGACCACGTCACCCTGCTCACCGCCACCCACGGCCAAGCCGTGGTGCTCGCCGAATAGTTCGACGAGAATTGACAGTCGAACCGAGATCGACTGTCGGACGGCCAGTTACCACGATTCGATCAGTGGTGCAGCATGCTCGCGCCGCTGCCATTCCGCGGTGAGGCGACCGAGACGGTCCGGGGCGGCGATGCCGCGCACACCTGCGATCTTGTCGTCACGGATCTCCAGGACCACGACGCCCGCGACCCGGTCGTCGAGCGTGGCGAGCATGGCCGGGCAGCCGTTGACCACGACGGCATGGATCGAGGGCGAGCCACCGGCGAGTCGCCGCTTGGCCGCAGACGGTTTGAAACCGGCCCGCACGGCGCTGGCGATCCGTTCCGGGGTCGCGTACCGGATCAGCTTCCCGGCCAGCCCCAGCCCGGCGCTGTCGGAAATACCGGTCGCATCGTCGGTCAGCAGCGCGACCAGCCGTTCGGTCCGGCCCGAGGAGGCGGCATCGACGAATGCCTCGACAATTCGACGCGCGGAGGCATGGTCGATGTCAGTGCCGTTGCCGGCGGCGGCGATTCGACGCCGGGCTCGGTGGGCGTGTTGCTGACTCCCGGACTCGGTGATGCCGAGAATCTCGGCTATCTCGGCGTGGCTGTACGCAAAGGCCTCGCGCAGCACGTAAACAGCCCGTTCCACCGGTGACAGACGCTCCATGAGCGTCAGCACCGCCAGGGTCACCGATTCGCGCTGCTCGACGGTATCGGCCGGGCCGAGCATCGGGTCGCCGTCGAGGAGCGGTTCGGGCATCCAGGCGCCGACCGCGCGTTCGCGCCGCACCTTCGCCGAACGGAGCCGGTCGAGCGCCAGGTTGGTGACGATCTTGGTCAGCCATGCCTCGGGCACCTCGACGTACTCCCGGTCGGCGGCCTGCCACCGCAGGAACGCGTCCTGCACCGTGTCCTCGGCGTCGGCGGCCGAGCCGAGCAGACGGTAGGCGAGCGAGGCCAGCCGATTCCGGCTGGCCTCGAAACGCGCCACGGTGGCAGTGTCCATGAGCGCGACTTTATGCGGCGACCACGTCGGCCGATTGCTGTCGGGTGGTGGCCAAGCGGTACTTGTGAGTCGGCCTTCCGAAGGTCGGGTGGCTGATGGCCCAGCCGCTGGCTGCCACGATTGCCGCCTTGACGTGCGCCGCCGACCGTCCGCACAGGGCCCCGGACTTCGACCGACCGCCACCGTCGACCAGCTGGAAGATCCCGTCCTCGCGTCCGAGGCTGATGTGGTTGCCGAAGTATGTCAGCGCGGTCGCCTTGATCTTGCGTCCGGTCCGGTCCCCGACGATCGCGGCCGTCGCCTGCGTGCCGGTGTACCCCGCGGAAGCGCAGGACATCGGCAGCGGCCGACCGTTGTCGCCGATGACGAAGGCGCTGTCACCGGCAACGTAGACATCCGGGTGCGAGACCGACCGCATCTGACGGTCGACCGTGATCTGGCCGTTGGGTGCCACCGCGAGGCCGCTGGCGGCGGCAATCGGGTGGATGGCGAAACCGGCGGCCCACACGGTCGCGTCGGAGGCGAAAGCGGTGCCGTCGGCGGCGAGCGCCGCCGCCTCCTCGACGCACTCGATGGTGGTGTGCTCATGGACCGTGATCCCGAACCGGTCGAAGGCACGCAGCAGGTGACGGCGGGCCTTCGTGCCCAGCCAGCCGCCTAGTTCGCCGCTGGTGGCGAGGCTGACCCGAAGTCCTGGACGGGATTCGGCGATCTCGGTGGCGGCCTCGATCGCGGTCAGGTTGCCCCCGACTACCAGCACGTTTCCGTCCTCGCCCAGCTCATCCAGGCGTGCGTGCAGGCGCAGCGCGGACGGCCGCGCGGCCACGGGGAAGGCGTGCTCGTCGACGCCCGCAACGCCGTGGTCGGCGGCGGTGCTGCCGAGCGCGTAGAGGAGGGTGTCGTATTCGAGCCGGTCGATCCCCTTCTCGTCGGCGACTGTGACAGTCCGGTGCTCGACGTCGACGTTGGTTACCCGCGCCAGTCGCAACCGGATGCCGGTGCCCGCGAAGACCTCCGCCAGCGGCCGGTGCCGCAGATCCCGTCCGGCGGCGAGCTGATGCAGGCGCAGCCGCTCGACGAAATCGGGTTCGGCGTTGACCACGGTGATCTCGAAGTCGTCGCGGTGGAGTTGGCGGGCCAGGTACCCGGCGGAGAAGGCTCCGGCGTATCCGGCCCCGAGGACGACGATGCGGTGCTTCATGGTTCGCTCCTGTCTGGTTCGCGTGCTTCCTGAACGAGACAGCCCCCGAACTCCTGACAGCACTATCCAGTGACATGGATCACCCTCGAGGCCGGGCATCGTCAGGCTTCGGGCCGCACCTCGATGCCCAGCGTGGCGCAGGCGCCGTCCACGGCTGCCCGACGGAGTTCGTCCTTCGGCACGTCGGCGAACTGGATCGTGCAGTCCTGGAGGCCGCCGAAGGCGATCACGGCCCGGGTGGCCTGCTCCAGTGTGGGTTCGGGGCCGCACAACAGCTTCACCAGCCGGCCGCGCCAGGCCAGCACCAGGTCGATCAGGCCCAGGTCGGCGAGGGTGGTCAGCTCGGCGAGCATGAGCACGATGTCTTTGCGGTGGCGGTAGTGAAAGTCGAAGTAGCCCTCGAGTAGTGCGCGGGGTTCGACCTCGCTCAGCGCCTCCTGCCCCTCCAGGAACGCCTCTTCCTCGTCGATGATCGGCTGCACGATACTGCGGACCAGTTCCTCGCGTGAGGAGAAGTGGTAGTAGAGCGCCGGTTTGGTGATGCCCAGCCGGTCGGCGATCTCCTGCAGGCCGGTCCGATGCACACCCTGCTGCGCGAAGAGCTCGCGGGCGACCTCTTGGATCCGCTGCTTGGTGTCGGAAGGACGAGGCATGCCGCGAGCCTATCTTACTTAACGATAGGTAAGTTACGGTGCTACGCTTACTTATCGTTAAGTAAGGAGATTTGCTCATGCGGATTCTCATTTCCGGTGCCAGCGTCGCCGGTCCGGTGTTGGCGTACTGGCTCACCAGGCACGGCTTCTCGGTCACCGTTGTCGAGCGCGCGCCGGCTCTACGCAAGACCGGCGGCCACGCGGTCGACCTATTCCGGCCCGCGATGGACATCTCGGAGAAGATGGGCGTGCTCCCACGCGTCGAGGAGCGGGCCACCGGCACGAAGCGAATGAACCTCTACCGGGAGGGCGCACGGCGTCCCGTCGGGGTGGACCTGTCCAAGATCTTCGGCGCCACCTCCGACCGACACGTCGAGATAATGCGTGACGAGTTGAGCGAGATCTACTACGACGCCGCGAGCGAGGACGTCGAGTATGTCTTCGGCGACTCGATCACCGCGATCTCACCCGAGGGCGAGGTGCGATTCGAGAACGCCGCACCGCGCCACTTCGACCTCGTCGTCGGCGCCGACGGGCTGCACTCCAACGTGCGTCGCCTCGTCTTCGGCGACGAGTCCCGCTTCAGCACCTTCACCGGGGCCTACCTCGCGGTGGTGACCCTGCCCAACGGCTTCGGTGTCGACGGCGAGCTCCGCATCCACGTCGGCGTCGGCCGTACTGCCGGCATGTACGCCGCGCGGCACCTCGGCGACGCGCGGGCGTTGTTCCTGTTCCGCGGCGAGCTCGACTACCACCACCGTGACGTGCCCCGGCAGAAGGACTTGCTGCGCAAGGCGTTCGATGGCATGCACGCCGAGGTGGACCGCTGGCTGGACGAGCTCGACCGCACCCCGGCGTTCTACTTCGACTCGATCACCCAGCTCCGCATGGACACCTGGTCGCGGGGGCGGGTGACACTCGTCGGCGACGCGGGCTACTGCCCCGGCCCGGCCGTAGGCGGCAGCACCAGCCTGGCCGTCGTCGGCGCGTACATCCTCGCCGGGGAACTGGCGCGGGCGGGCGGCGACCACGAGCGCGCCTTTCCCGCCTACGAACGCGCGATGGCCGAGCACGTGCGCGGCAGCCATGCGGTCGCGCTGAACGCGGCGAAGACCCTGATCCCCACCTCCCGACTCGGCGTGTCAGGACTGGTCCAAGGTGCCCGCCTGATTTCCGCCCTGCCCGCGGGACCCAGCCGCGCCTTCGTCCGCCTCACCACCAAGAGCGCACGCCTCTACAACTCGATGACCCTGGATGACTACCCGCCGTCGCCCGCCGCATCAGGAGACCAGGTCGGCCTCGGCAGCGGGCTCGGATTGGAGTAAGGAGCCCTCACCGCCAGCCCGGCTTGCGGACCTGCGCGCACCGATCGGCACTACGGGGTCGGCGGTCACCAGCGGGTGATCGGGAGGCCGAGGGCGGTTGCGGTTTCGTGTGCCAGGGTGTGCAGGGTTTCGGGGGTGTCGATATGGGCGGGGTCGAGGCTGACGATGGCGAGGGTGTAGGTGTCCGCGATGCGGCAGAGATAGCCGGATAGTCGGGTGCGGGGGAGGCGGTCCGCGGTGAGGCCTGGGTGGATGGCGCGGGCGGCGACGCCGATGCAGCGGTGTGGGCCGAGGGTGCGCAGGGAGTCGGGGAGTGTTCCGATATTGGAGCACAGGATGTCTCGTTCACCGGCACCCTTGGACAAGGCGTAGGCCCAGCGGTCCGGAATCACCTGCAGCAGTTCCTCCGGCATCCCGCCGGGGCTGGACATGCGCCGCTCGTAGGCGATTCGCGCCTTCTCGCGAATGGTGGCCGGAGTATCGCCGCGCTCGATGGTGATCTCGGTCATCGCGAGGTCATTGTCGACGCGCGGCTCGTCGCGGGTGTCGACCGGAAGGCTGGCATCGATCGTCGCACCGGAAAATCCACTGGCCCACAACATCTTCGCGATCAGCGTGATGAAGAGACTGTTGGCAGTACCGCCCTGCGCCGCAGCTGCCGACTCCCAGTCCGTAGCGGGACAGTGCAGTACGAAGCCGAAGGTCGACGCGCTATCCACACTTGCGCGTCCGGCGATCGACCTGCGTTCACGGGTCGACAACCCAGTTTCGCGAGTCGATGCCGTCCGGGCGGGACGTTCGGGGATCCCGTGACGAAGCGCGCGGAACGTGCCGCGCACAACAATCGACCACTGTCGCCAAGCGTCGGACCAATCCGATACTGGATCTCGGGCTGCCCGGCCCAGCCAGGCATTCACGCCTACATCGGATCGGTCTGCTCCCCGCGCGGTGGGTGTCGACGAGGCTCTCGACAGCATCATCGAATCGCCCGCATTCGATCGGTCGGGCAGCTCCGGATAAGCCGACTCGTCGGTGGCCGGATCGCTATCCGTCGGCGTGTTGCCGGTTGTTGGGACAGATCTGGCCGTGTCGTGCGTGGTGCCGGTCAACCGTTCGTTCTCGTGGGGGTGGTTCGATTCTGGTGTGGGCGGTGTCGCCTGGTCGTTCTCGCCGGAGCGTTTTGATTCCGGCGCAGAAGATTCCGTGGACGATTCGCTGACCGTCGATTCCACCGAATTCATACGTGACCAGGCATCCGGGGGACGCATTGCCCGCACCGGCGATGTGGTCGAGCCCGAGCCGCCCAGCGCATCATCGACCGCCAGCACAAGGGCTCTCCCGTCAGCGAGCGCGTGTGAGCAGGTCAGCGACACAATCGATCCGCCGTCGTCCAGGGCTGCGGTCGACAACCGCCAGCCCGGACCGTATTCGGGATCGAGGTCCGCGCCCTGCTCGTCGGCCCAATCGAGCAGGTCGGCAGCGGCGATCGTGCCGTCGGTGAACTCGAGCGGATGCGCCCGAATGTTCGCTCGCCAACTACGACGTGCACCCGGCACCCGAGGACGAATCACCCTGCGCCCCAACGGTCCGACCCGCAGTGCCGCGTGTACCTGCCGCAGTAACTCCGGATCGACGCGATCGGCGGTGCGCCACAGACCCTGGAGCGCGATCGGGGTGCCCAGCCCGCGATGCGTGCGCAGGAAGATCTCGTCGACGACGCTCGAGCGTCGGGCAGGCACCATTGTCAGGTACGCGTACCGTGACGGCCCGCACCGGCGGCGAACCGTTGCGCTCCGTCCAGCGCTCCGTCGGCCAGAGCCTTCAGACCGTGTCGGTATTCATTGAGCAGCGCAGCCTCCTCGTCCATACCGTCCTGCTCCAGCAGCGACAGGCGGTCCGAGCGCAGACAGGTTTGCGGCAGTGCGGCCAGTTCGGCGGCGAGTTGTTCGGCGGCGCTGCGGGATTCGCCATTCGGCGCCACCCGATTGATCAGCCCGATCTGCAATGCCTCAGTGGCGGCGACGGCGCGACCGGTGAGCACCATATCCATCGCACGTCCGGTGCCGACAATGCGCGGCAACCGAATCGTGCCGCCGTCGATCAGCGGCACACCCCAGCGGCGACAGAACACGCCGAACGTGCTGTCCTGCTCGGCAACTCGCATATCGCACCACAGAGCCAGCTCCAGTCCACCCGCGACCGCATATCCCGAGACTGCGGCGATCACCGGTTTGGACAGCCGCATTCGGGTTGGCCCCATCGGGCCGTCACCGTCCTCGGTGACCCGATTGGAGCGCTCGGTGCCGAGCGCCTTCAGGTCCGCGCCGGCGCAGAAGGTGCCGCCCTCGCCCCACAGCACAGCGACCGCCGCATCCGGATCGGTGTCGAATTCGCGGAATGCGTCGACCAGGGCGGCGGCGGTCGGACCGTCGACGGCATTGCGTGCCTCGGGGCGGTGCAGGATCACAGTGGTCACGGGCCCATTGCGTTCGATTCGCACAGTCACGAGCACGACCATACGCCGTCAGAAGTACCCTTGTGTAAAGAAATGAATTTGTGGTTCACTTCTTGTATGGCCTACCGCAGAACCCCTGCTGTGCAGGCCCGCCTCGATGCCCAGGCGGGCCTGATCGTGCAGGCTGCGACCAAGGTGCTGTCTCGCGCGGGCTATGCCGGACTGTCCATGGCAGCCGTCGCCGCCGAGGCCGGCGTGGCCACCGGGACGGTCTACAAGAACTTCAGCGGCAAGGCAGACCTGGTGAGCGCGGTATTCCGGAAGGTGGTCGCACACGAGGTGGCAGCGGTGGTCTCCGCAAGCGCCGCCGGAACTGCCGTGGAGCGGGTCACCGCGGCGGTGGAGACCTTCGCGGGCCGGGCGCTGAAGAATCCGAAGCTCGCCTACGTCCTGCTCGTCGAACCCGTCGATACCGTGGTCGACACCGAGCGTCTGCGTTTCCGTCGCGCCTTCGCCGAAGCTTTCGAATCCGCTGTCGCGGAAGGTGTTTCGCGTGGTGAACTGCCCGCGCAGGATGCCAAGACCAGCGCGGCCGCGCTCGTCGGCGCGATCGGTGAGGTCCTGGTCGGCCCGCTGGCCGACGCACCGCACAGCGAATCCGTTGTGCCCGAACTCATCAGTTTCGCGTTACGCGCACTCGGTGTGCGCGATGAATCCGACTCAGGAGTGTCCGATGTCGACGCATGAAGTCTTCAACCAGGTTCCCGATATCGTGCCCTTCGATGTCGCGCAGAACCCGGCCCTGCTCGAGGGGCTGCACCGCGAAGGCGCGGGCTGGGCCGAACCGGAAGTGCGCGAACTCGGCACGCTCGCAGGCGGATTCGAAGCGCAAGAGTGGGGCCGCCTCGCCAACGAATACCCGCCCGTCCTGCACACGCATGACCGCTACGGCAATCGCATCGACGAGGTCGAATTCCATCCGTACTGGCATGAGCTGATGAAAGTCGCTGTCGCGCATGGACTCCACGGCTCGCCCTGGCTCGACGACCGGCCGGGCACGCATGCCGCTCGCGCGGCCAAGTTCTACACCTGGGGTGTTGCCGACGCCGGGCATATGTGTCCGATCTCGATGACCTATGCCGTCGTGCCCGCGCTGCGCCACAATCCGGAACTCGCGGCCAAGTACGAACCGCTACTCGGTTCCCGCACTTACGATTTCGGCCTGCGTGAACCGTCGACCAAGGCGGGTCTGATCGCGGGCATGTCGATGACGGAGAAGCAGGGCGGCTCCGACGTCCGCGCCAATACCACCACCGCCACACCGCAACCCGATGGCAGCTACCGCATCGTCGGCCACAAGTGGTTCACCTCGGCGCCCATGTCGGATATGTTCCTCACCCTGGCCCAGGCACCCGGCGGCTTGTCCTGCTTCCTGCTGCCACGCGTCCTCCCGGACGACACCCGCAACCCCATCCGGATTCAACGCCTCAAGGACAAGCTCGGCAACAAGTCGAACGCCTCGTCGGAGATCGAATACGACAACGCCACCGGCTGGCTGGTCGGCGCGGAAGGGGCGGGTGTCAAGACCATCATCGAAATGGTCAATATGACCCGCCTGGACTGCGTCATCGGCTCCGCCACCGGCCTGCGCGTCGGCGCCGTCTACGCCGCCCACCACGCGCGGCACCGAGAAGCGTTCGGGGCCAAGCTGATCGACCAACCCGCGATGCGGAATGTGCTCGCCGACCTGGTGATCGAATCCGATGCCGCAACCACGGTCATGATGCGCCTGGCCGGGGCGACCGACCGCGCGGGCACAGATCCCGCCGAGGCTGCTCTGCGCCGAATCGCATTGGCGGTCACCAAGTACTGGGTATGCAAGCGTGCCCCCGCGCATGCGGCCGAGGCCCTGGAATGTTTCGGCGGCAATGGTTATGCCGAGGAATCCGGTATGCCC
Source organism: Nocardia sp. NPDC049737 (assembly GCF_040674755.1). Lineage (NCBI taxonomy): Bacteria > Bacillati > Actinomycetota > Actinomycetes > Mycobacteriales > Nocardiaceae > Nocardia > Nocardia sp. NPDC049737. Next base: position 177,252 of record NZ_JBFANH010000003.1, read on the forward strand.
CGGCTCTACCGCGAGGCCCCGCTCATGTCCATCTGGGAAGGCTCCGGCAATGTCGCGGCGCTGGATGCCTTGCGCGCCATGGGCCGTCAGCCCGAAACCGTGGAGGCCTTCTTCAACGAAGTCTCCCTCGCCGCAGGCGCCGACCCCCGCCTCGACGATGCCATCGCCCGCCTCGGCAAGGAGTTGTCCGACCTCGACGAGATCGAATACCGCGCCCGTCGCGTCGTCGAACTCATGGCCCTGGTCCTACAGGGCGCGCAACTGGTCCGCCACGGCCATCCAGCGGTTGCCGACGCCTTCTGCGCCACCCGTCTCGGCGACGACTGGGGCATCGCCTTCGGCACCCTCCCCACCGGCGTGAACACCACCGACATCATCGCCCGCGCCCTCACCTGACCTCGGCCGCTCCCGGTCATCCGTATGGGCACCGGCGACGGTGCTGCAGCGCGCTACGGGCTACACGCGCCTCGTTAGCCCGCTGTGAGTGCCGGGGGCGGCCGGCTGTGAGTGCTCAGGTCAGGCTGCTGCCGGTGCCGGGTCGGCGCGCTGCGGGCGCTCGGGTCAGCCTGCTGCACGTGCCCGCCGCTCGCGTCAGCCCACTACAGGTGCCTGCGCTCGCCCCGGCCCGCTGCGGCCCCCCGCAATCAGCGCGCGAGGGACGCGGGCTGGGCGCGCCACTGTCGCGGTGAGAGGTCGTTGTTGCGCCGGAACAAGCGGGTGAAATAGCCCGCGTCCGGAATCCCGACCCGTCGGGCAATCTCGCCCACCGGCAGGTCCGTCTCGGCCAAGAGACGGCGCGCCTCGGTCATTCGCCGCTCGGTAATCCACGCCTGCACCGTGCGTCCGGTGCGGCGGCGCACCACAGTGGTCAGATGCCCCGGCGTCATGCCGACCGCATCCGCCACGTCGCGCAGCGACAGCGGTGCGGTGTGCCGCTGGTCTATCACGTCGAAGACCTCGGCGAGCAACGGCTCACCGCTGCGCCGCAGATCACCCACCACATCGGCGGCCAGCCGCGCGAGGTCGATGAGCAGTAGCGTCAGATGTGCCGACGCCGCCTGCCGATATCCCTCCTGCCGCTGTGCCAGCTCGGCTTCGATAGCGGCAATCGCGCTGTCCCACAAGGGTCTTCGTTCCACCGGGAGCGCCAACTCCAGCACCCCACCCGAATGCTCGTGCAAGAACGGGAACAACAACGGATGCGCCCGCCACGCGGGCCAGGGCGCCCGCCCGGCATCGCCGAGCGCCGCGGGATCGAAGAACACACCGACCGCACTTTCGAACCGATGCGGCGGCGCCGCCTCGATCACCTGACCTGCCGCGATGACGTACACCACGCCGGCGGACCGGACATACAGCAACACCGGAAAGTTGTGAATATGCGGGCGGTGGCCGCGTTCGGCATGGCGATCGAACCGCAGCAGTGACACCGGCGGCGTGACCTGATCGCTCCGGTAGTCGTACACCGGAACACCATGGCGGTGACGGACCATCCGGGTAGCCTCGATCATGACACCGAAAATAGTCCAAATTATGCAAACAATCATCCAATTATACGTCTGGATCTGCGGGCACCATGAGAATTATGACCAAAGATCATCCACATTCCGTAATCAAAGCCATGGGAAACCGGCACGACTACCTGCCCGCGGCGGGCCGTGACGCACTGCTGCCCACCTACGATCTACTCACCCGCCTGCTCGGCATGTACAAACTCCACGAAACCCTGGTCGCGCAGGCTGAACTCACACCCGAGCATCGTGTATTGGAAATCGGTTGTGGCACTGGCAATCTCACGCTGAGAGTCAAACGTACCCAACCTGCCGCAGCGGTGATCGGCTCCGATCCGGACCCGCTCGCACTCGCCCGCGCCGAACGAAAGGCGCATGGGCTGAACGGAATCCGCTTCGAACGCGCCTACGCGCAGGAACTGCCCTATCCGGACGAGGAATTCGACCGGGTGCTGTCGTCGATGATGCTGCACCACCTCGACGCCGACATCAAAACCGCCGCACTGGCCGAGGCGCTGCGCGTCCTGCGCCCCGGCGGCAGCCTGCACATCGTCGATATCGGCGGCGAGGTGACCCCGGACGACGGCCTGATGGCCCGGATGCTGCTGCACACCCACCACACCCAGGACCACCTCGGCGACGGCATCCCCCAACTCCTGCGCGCCGTCGGCTTCGAGTGTGCCGTGGTCGCCTCGCAGCGCCATCGTCGCCTCGGTCGCGTCACCTTCTACCGCGGCACCCGCCCGAACTAGCCACCGACACGCTGGAGCACCCGCTCGACCAGCGCGGTATCGCAATGCTCGATCACCTCGGTGAGTCGACCGTTCGCGATCCGGAAGATGAAACAGTATGTCTGCTCGTACGGCTCACCTCCGGCAGTGATGCCGTGCCCGCGAACCTGGGCGACGACCCTGTCGTCTTCGGCGATCACGAAGTCGGCCGCGCTGCGGTACTCGGTGAACTGGGCCATCAGGGGTCGCAGAAGTTCGTTCAACACAACCGTTTTCGGCTCCCAGATGCCCGACCAGGACCAGTTCCCCGGAAAGATCCAGCGGAAGTCCTCGGCCATTGCCGCACTCATCGCTCGGGTATTGCCCTGGGCCATCTGGTCGAAGATGTGCTCGATCAGTTTCTTGTTCGCCGCTGCGCTCATGCCCGCACCTCGCGGGCGCTCGGTTCCGGTATGACCGCACTGGCAGCTGTGTTGATAATTCGCTCGCTTCGCTTACTCATACACACGACGCTAGGTACGGCCGAGATATGCGACAAGCGAGAGTCTCGCATATTTGGTATGAGTAAACAGCATGGGTGAGTTCACGATCGTCGGATTGCGGGTGGTCCAGGAGGCGGCACGGAGCGGGTCGTTCTCGACCGCCGCGGAGAATCTGGGCTACACGCAATCGGCGGTCTCCCGGCAAATCGCCCTCATGGAGCAGGCGGCCGGCCGGGCCTTGTTCGAGCGGCACGCGCGCGGCGTGCGGGCCACCGACGCTGGACGGATCCTGCTGCGCCATGCCGAAACGGTGCTCGGCGGACTCGGCTCCGCGCGGCAGGAACTCGACGAACTCACCGCGCGCACGCCCGCCACGCTCCGGGTCGGCGCATTCTCGACCGCCATGGCCGCGTTGGTGCCCCGGTCCATTGCCGCTACCGCGTCTCGACTCGCGCGAGTACCGCTGCGCGAAGGAACCAGTCCGCGATTGGTATCCGCCGTCGCGCGCGGTCGACTGGATCTGGCGGTGGTGACCGAGACGCGCAATATCCCCGCGGACACCGAGATCGAGCCACTCCTGGACGACCCACTGCTCATCGCGGTCGCACCGGACCATCCACTCGCGGACCGCACCAGCGTCACGCCCGCACAACTGCGCGGTGAGCGCTGGATCGCGGGCAGCACCGAGGTGAGCGGCACCCTGCTCGGCGCATGGCGCGACGCCACTTGGGAACCGGAGATCGCCTTCGTCGCCCGCGACTGGTTCGCCAAAATCGGTCTGGTCGCGGCCGGTATGGGCAGCACGGTGGTGCCCGGGATCGCGGTCCCGGTGCTGCCGCCAGGTATCGCACTGGTCCGAATCGACCATCCCGCCGCGGCTCGCACGACATCCGTCGTCCATCGCGGCGTGGACTCGGCCGGACAGGTCTTCATCGAGGCACTTCGGGACGCCGCCGCCGACCTCTCCGCCGAAGTCCGGCACCGACTTCGATAGCCGACTTACATAGCCACGCGCCCAAATTCGCGGCGGACCGACTCAGGCTGAGTACTGTGATTTCGATGACACGGACTTCCGTCGAAATGCCGTTGCGCTCGCTCGTCGAGCACCTGCGGATCCGGGCGGCGGGTTGCGCCCGACGGTACGTGCTCGGTATCGCGGGTCCGCCGGGTGCGGGTAAATCCACGCTGTCCAAGGCCATTCGCGAGGATCTGAACCACCGAGCCGGTGCCCGAATCGCCGAAATCGCACCGATGGACGGCTTCCATCTGCCCAACGCAGTACTGCGCGCGACGGCGAATCTGGAGCGCAAGGGCGAACCGCACACCTTCGACGTCGCCGCCTTCCTGGAAACCCTGCGCCGCCTGCGCGATACCCCACTCGGCGAGCCGGTGCCGTGGCCGACCTTCGACCGCGCCATCGAGGAACCGACTCCGGCGGGTGTCGTCTTCGATCGGCAGGAGATCGCCATTACCGAGGGCAACTATCTGCTGCTGTCCGACGGTGCCTGGTCGGGCGTGCGCGAATTCCTCGACGAGGTCTGGTATCTGGACGTGACCCGCGACGTGCTCGAACAACGCCTGCTGCGCCGCCACATTCGCGGCGGTCGCACCGCTCAGGCCGCGCAAACCAAGGTGCACAACAGCGATCTGCCCAATGCCGACCTGATCGCCGATACCAGGCTCCGAGCCGACCTCGTGCTGCGCCAGCGCGGTGGCCGCTACTACGCCGCCTAAGCGCGCACGAGCCCCGGCGAATCTCCCTCGCAGTGGCCACTACCGGTGTACGTGCGGCTCAGCGGTTGTCGCGGTACCAGCCGATCAGGGCGTCGGTGGAGGAGTCCCCTTGCGGCTGCGGCTCGTCCGGAGAAGTCAGCAAGGGGGCCAGCGCGAGCGCCTGCTGCTTGCCGAGTTCCACGCCCCACTGGTCGAAGCTGTCGATGCCCCAAATGGTGCCCTCTACGAATACCTGGTGTTCGTAGAGCGCGATCAACTGGCCGAGGACCGACGGTGTCAGCTGCGGCGCGAGAATCGTCGTGCTCGGCCGATTGCCCGGCATCACCTTGTGCGGCACCACCTTCGGATCGGTGCCCTCGGCCGCGATCTCCTCGGCGGTTTTGCCGAAGGCGAGCACCTTGGTCTGCGCGAACAGATTGCTCATCAAAATGTCGTGCATGCTGCCGGTGCCGTCGCGGGTGGGCAGATCATCGGTGGGACGGGCGAATCCGATGAAATCGGCCGGAATCAGCCGGGTGCCCTGGTGTAGCAGCTGGTAGAAGGCGTGCTGGCCGTTGGTTCCCGGTTCGCCCCAGAAGATTTCGCCGGTCGAGGTGGTGACCGGGGTGCCGTCGGCGCGCACCGATTTGCCGTTGGATTCCATGGTCAGCTGCTGTAGATAGGCCGGGAAGCGCGCCAGATCATTCGAATACGGCAACACCGCACGCGATTCCGCCCCGAAGAAGTTCGAATACCAGATGCCGAGCAAACCGAGCAGCACCGGACCGTTGCGGTCCAGCGGCTCGGTCGCGAAATGTCGGTCGACGGCGTGCATTCCGGCCAGGAATTCGGCGAAGCGCTCCTTGCCGATGGTCGCCATGACCGAAAGGCCGATGGCCGAATCCACCGAATAGCGGCCGCCGACCCAGTCCCAGAAGCCGAACATATTCGCGGTGTCGATGCCGAATTCGGCAACCCGCTCGGCATTCGTCGAGACGGCCACGAAATGCTTGGCGACGGCGTCCTCGCCGAGCGCGGCGACCAGCCAACGCCGGGCGGCGGTGGCATTGGTCAGCGTCTCCAGCGTCGAAAACGTCTTGGAGGCAACGATGAACAGCGTGGTGGCCGGATCGAGTCCGTCGAGTTTCGCGAGCAGATCGGCGGGATCGACATTCGAGACGAATCGGGCGCCGATCCCGGCATCGGCATAGTGCCGCAGCGCGCGGTGCACCATATCCGGGCCGAGGTCCGAACCGCCGATGCCGATGTTCACCACGGTCTTGATGCGCTCGCCGGTCGCGCCGCGCCAGGAACCCGAGCGCACGGTGTCGGTGAATTCACCCATCCGCCGCAGCACCTCATGCACCTCGGCGCCCGCGTCCGCGCCGTCCACGATGACCGACTCGCCCTCGGGCAGGCGCAGCGCGATATGTTCGACCGCGCGGTCCTCCGAGGTGTTGATGTGGTCGCCGTGGTACATCGCATTACGCCGCTCGGTCACCCCCGCCTCGTGCGCCAATTCGACCAGCAGATGCAGGGTTTCCCGGCTGACGCGATGCTTGCTGTAGTCGATGTGCAGGTCTGCGACCTGCACGATCAGCTCGCGGCCGCGGTCGGGATCCTCGGCGAAGAATTCACGCAGATGTCGTCCGGCGACGGCACTGTGGTGCTCGTGCAGTTTCCGCCAGGCCGCCGATGCGGTGATGTCGCTGCTCACGTCCGCGAGGTTACAAGCACTCGTTCGGGCGCGCAGGCAAGGACCGCATACTTTCGCCCATGTTGTCCTGATGGCTACCCGTGTCGATGATTCGCGGGTCGCTCGAACGGGGCGGTGGCGAGCGTATGCGGCCCGCTCGAAGCTCGGTGATTTCGGATCGATGAGTCGAGGGTGCTGTGCGAGCACGCGGCTTAGGCTGGGGAACATGGTGTCCGAACGCGAAGTACTCCAATCCGTGCCGACGCAGCTGTGGATCGGCGGTCCCGTCGATGCCACCGGGGGCGGCACCTTCCCGGTGCACAATCCGGCCGACGGGCAGGTGCTGACCGAGGTCGCCGACGCCACGCCGGAAGATGCCGTGCGCGCGCTCGACGCGGCCGTCGCGGTGCAGGCCGAATGGGCGGCGACTCCGTCGCGGGAACGCGGCGAGATCCTGCGGCGAGTCTTCGAACAGCTGACCGCGCGCGCCGAGGAATTCGCGCTGCTGATGACCCTGGAAATGGGCAAGGCGCTGCCGGAGAGCCGCAACGAGGTGCGCTACGGGGCCGAATTCTTCCGCTGGTTCAGCGAGGAGGCGGTCCGGGTGCACGGACGCTATCTGCATGCGCCGTCCGGCACCGGGCGGATCATGGTGTACAAGCAGCCGGTCGGGCCGTGTCTGGCCATCACGCCGTGGAACTTCCCGCTCGCCATGGGCACCCGCAAGATCGGACCCGCGCTGGCCGCTGGCTGCACGATGATTGTCAAGCCCGCATCGGCCACACCGTTGACTATGTTGGCGCTGGCGAAGCTGTGCAGCGATGCGGGGCTGCCGGACGGGGTGCTCTCGGTGATCACCTCCAGCCGGTCCGGCGCCGTCACCCAGCCGCTGCTCGACGATCCGCGCCTGCGCAAGCTCACCTTCACCGGATCCACCGAAGTCGGCAAGAAGCTTGTGGAGAAGTCGGCGAACGGCCTGTTGCGCACCTCGATGGAGCTCGGCGGCAACGCACCGTTCGTGGTCTTCGACGATGCCGATATCGACGCCGCCGTACAGGGCGCGATGCTGGCCAAACTGCGCAATGGCGGCGAGGCGTGCACGGCGGCCAACCGCTTCCACGTACAGAACGGTGTGCTGGCGGAGTTCACCACCAAACTCGTCGAGGCGATGTCGAATACGGTGACCCTCGGGCCGGGTACCGACCCGAACACCACGCTCGGTCCGCTGATCAACGAGGAGCAGCTCAATACCGTCAGCGAACTGGTCGACGACGCGGTGGCGGTCGGCGCGCAGGTCCGCCTCGGTGGCAAGGCACCCGGCGGCCCCGGCTGGTTCTATCCCGCGACCATCCTCAGCGAGGTACCCGCGAATGCTCGGATCCTGCGTGAGGAGGTCTTCGGCCCGGTCGCACCCGTTGTCGGCTTCGAAACCGAGGAAGAGGGCCTCGCCGCCGCAAACAACACCGAATTCGGCCTGGTCAGCTACGTCTATACCCGCGATCTCGACCGCGCCTTGCGCATTGCCGAGGGCATCGAATCCGGCATGGTCGGCATCAACCGCGGCGTAATCTCCGATCCCGCAGCACCTTTCGGCGGCGTCAAGGCCTCCGGCTTCGGCCGCGAAGGCGGTAGCGAGGGCATCGAGGAGTACCTGTCCACCAAGTACATCGCCCTTACCTGACCCGCGGACATGAAACGACCGCCCCGGGGTGAAATACACCCGGGGCGGCCTTGTGGAAGGCGGCGATCTTGCGAACGTCGCGTAGTTCGATTGGGCCGCTAGTGGCGGCCGTAGACGGTCAGTGGCCGAGTCGGCCGCGACCGAGGCGCAGCAACAGCATGGCGAGGGTGTGGCCCTCCTGGCCGAGTTCGCTGAAGCGCTCGAGCACCTTCATCTCACGACTGTGTACGAGGCGGGGACCGCCGGAGGCCATGCGCGTGCGACCGATGATCCGCGAGATCTCGGTGCGGCGCTTGATGGCGGCCAGGATTTCCGCGTCGAGCTGGTCGATCTCCTTGCGGAGCTTGTCGATCTCGGCCTCGGTGTGGGGCAGAGCCGAATCGGACCCGGTCGTCGTGGCGGGGGTGCTCATCATTCATCTCCTCGTGTCAGAACATGGATCGGCTGGTGAGCCGAGCTCGTTACCGATCGGTTCTTTCACCGTGCAGAACAAACCTGGTAGGTATTGCAATCCTCCCCCCAGGCAGCGCGCTCAGGTACAAAGTCCGCGATCACGATATCCGGCTGTAAGCCGAATCGGATGCTTCGCGGCGGTCGCGCAGGTCATATGGGCCAGTCTGCCATGGGGCCGAGGCAATGCAAAACACTTCATTTTGTAAATCTCCTGAGAAGGCTTGCACGTTGTGACGCCCGTGTCGACCCGGGGCGGTTCATCTGCAGTTCGCCGAATGGACACCGATGTCGACCGGGACTTCATCTCTGTCGGTGCCCGCCGGTAGCGTGGATGGACGATGGACATCACGGTGGCTCCCAAGACGCAGGCCGGGCGGACTCGGCATCCGGATTCAGCCCAGAAATCGCAGGTCGACGCTGTTCACGCCGAGGAGATGGGCGACTCTGCCGTGCCTACCGCGGCGGGGGTCCCGCACCCGGCCATAGATGATGCCTCGCGGCATGTCGTGGACGACAAGCACCGTGTCGAACAAGAAAAGCGCCGCGCCGAACGTGAGCAACGTCGCGCCGAGGAGGCCGAGCGACTGCTCGACGGCCTCAACCCGCCCCAGCGCGCCGCCGTCGTGCACACCGGTGCGCCGCTGCTGATCGTCGCGGGCGCGGGGTCGGGCAAGACCGCTGTGCTCACCCGCCGCATCGCCTACTTGCTCGCCGCCCGCGGGGTGACTCCGGGCCAGGTCCTGGCCATCACCTTCACCAATAAGGCCGCCGCCGAAATGCGTGAGCGGGTGAGCGGGCTGGTCGGTCCGCGTGCGAACAACATGTGGGTCTCGACCTTCCACTCCAGCTGCGTGCGCATCCTGCGCATGCAGGCCGCGCTGCTGCCCGGTCTGAATTCGAATTTCTCCATCTACGACGCCGACGATTCCCGGCGGTTGCTCACCATGATCAGCCGTGACTTCGATATCGACGTCAAGAAATATTCGGCGCGGCTGCTGGCCACCGCCATCTCGAATTTGAAGAACGAGCTCATCGGTCCGGAGCGGGCCACCGCCGATGCCGAAACCGACGAAACCGAACTGCCCGGGCTCGTCGCTCGCGTGTACACCGAATATCAGCGTCGGTTGCGTTCGGCGAACGCCATGGACTTCGACGATCTGATCGGTGAAACGGTGGCGCTGCTGCAGAACCATCCGCAGGTCGCCGAGTACTACCGCCGCCGGTTCCGGCATGTGCTGGTCGATGAGTACCAGGACACCAACCATGCCCAGTACATCCTGGTCCGCGAGTTGGTCGGGCATCATGCGCAGGAGCAGGCCGAAGACGCGGTCGCGCCGAGCGAACTGTGCGTGGTCGGTGATGCGGACCAGTCCATCTACGCCTTCCGTGGCGCGACCATCCGCAATATCGAGGAATTCGAACGCGATTTCCCGGATGCGGAAACCATTCTGCTGGAACAGAATTACCGCTCCACCCAGAACATCCTGTCCGCCGCCAACGCGGTGATATCGCGCAATGAGAAGCGCAGGGACAAGCGGCTGTGGACCGATTCCGGTGAGGGCGATCTGATCACCGGCTACGTCGCTGACAACGAGCACGACGAGGCCTCGTTCGTGGCGCGGGAGATCGACCGGCTGGTGGATGCCGGCGATGCCAACTACAGCGATGTCGCGGTCTTCTACCGCACCAACAACAACTCCCGCGCGCTGGAAGAAATCTTCATTCGCATGGGCCTGCCCTACAAGGTGGTCGGCGGCGTGCGCTTCTACGAGCGCAAGGAGGTGCGCGACATCGTCGCGTACCTGCGCGTGCTCGACAATCCGGATGACACGGTGAGCCTGCGCCGCATCCTCAACACCCCGCGCCGCGGCATCGGCGACCGGGCCGAGGCCTGTGTCGCGGTGCACGCCGAACAGCGCGGCATCGGTTTCGCCGAGGCACTGCGCGCTGCGGCCGATGGCAAAGTGGCGCTGCTCAATACGCGAGCGCAGCGCGCTATCGCCGGATTCCTCGATCTACTCGAAGAGGTGCGGGAGGCCGGTGCCCAGACGGATCAGGACTTCCCCGACCTCGGCAATATGGTCGAAGCGGTACTCGACCGCACCGGCTACCGGGCCGAGTTGGAGGGCTCCGACGATCCGCAGGACGGCGCCCGGCTGGACAACCTGAACGAATTGGTGAGCGTCGCGCGGGAATTCAGCTCCGAGGCATACAACAATGCCGAGGCCGCCCGGGAAGAGGGGCTGGTGCCGGAGGCGGCCGAGGGCGAACCAGATCCGGGCTCACTGGCCGCCTTCCTGGAGCGCGTCTCGCTGGTGGCCGATAGTGACCAGCTGCCCGAGGAGGGCTCCGGTGTGGTCACCATGATGACGTTGCACACCGCCAAGGGTCTGGAATTCCCGGTGGTATTCGTGACCGGCTGGGAGGACGGGCAGTTCCCGCATATGCGTGCACTCGGCGATCCCACCGAACTGGCCGAGGAACGCCGCCTCGCCTACGTCGGCATCACCCGGGCGCGGCAACGGCTCTACGTCACCCGCGCGATGGTGCGCTCCGGTTGGGGGCAGCCGGTCTCGAATCCGGAATCCCGATTTCTGCAAGAGATTCCGGCCCACCTCGTCGACTGGAAGCGGTTGGAGCCGAAGGGGTCGCCGCTCACCCGCGGCATCCGCCGCCGCGGTGAGGACGACGGCCTGGAGCACGACTGGACCCGTGACGGCTGGAATCAGCGGCCGGGCGTCAACGATCGCGGACCACGCCGTCCCGCACCCGGCGGTGCCAGCCGCAACAATGCCAATCTCGTACTGGCTGTTGGCGATCGAGTCAGCGATGACAAGTACGGCCTCGGCCGCGTGGTAGCCGCCGAAGGCTTCGGGCCCCTGGCGACCGTCACCATCGACTTCGGTACCGCGGGCAAGATCCGGCTCATCCCGCAATACAGCCGAACCCTGGTCAAGCTCTGATCAGGGGCCTTCGACCCTGACCTATCGCCGGTGGTGTCGGTAGCGTGCGCGACATGGAAACCGTCGCGCAATACCTGCTGTGGATGCTTCCGATGCTGTGGCTCGGCATGGTGCTGGCCATCTCGTTCCTGGAAGCGCCGCTGAAGTTCCGGGCGCCGGGGATCACCGTGCCGCTCGGCCTCGGCATCGGACGGCTGGTATTCCGTGCGCTGAATATCGTCGAGACCGTCCTCGCCGCGCTGTTGATCGTGGCGACCCTGGTGGTCGCGCCAAGCGGTGCTGTTCGGGTCTGGCTGGGTGTCGCCGCCGCGATCCTCGCTATCCAGCTCCTCGCGGTCCGTCCACTGCTCACTCGCCGCTCGAACCGCGTGCTCGCGGGCGCGGAGTTGCCGCGCTCCCATGCTCACTACTGGTATGTGGGCTTGGAAGTGGTCAAGGTCGTGAGCTTGATCGGACTGGCGATCGCCGCCGCGCCATAGCCAGCAGCAGTGAACCTCGCTGTCCAACTTGCGGTGAAGGGACTCGCGGTGAAGGGACTCAGTCGCGCTGCGGACCCAAGCTGATACCCCGCGTGGCCAACCAGGGCAGCGGATCGACCTTGTCGACCCCGTTCAACCACACCTCGAAATGGCAGTGCGGGCCGGTGGAGAAACCGCGGTTGCCGATGGTGGCGATCTGATCACCGGCCAGCACGCGCTGACCCGCCGACACCGTCGCGGTGTCGATGTGGCCGTAGATGGTGACGGTTCCGTCGTCGTGCAGCAGTCGCACCCACATGCCGAAACCGGATGCCGGACCCGCTTCGATCACGGTGGCGTCGGCGACGGCGTAGATCGGAGTGCCGATCGGGCCCGCGATATCGACGCCGAGATGCTGTACGCCCCAGCGGGCACCGAACCCGGAGGTGAAATTGCCCGCGGCGAATTTGGTGAACAGTGGGCGGAGTTTCGAGGCCTCCTGCGCCGCCATATCGTCGGCGAACTTCTGCCCCTTTTGCAGCATGTCACCGAACTGACCGAGATTCGTCGGGGCCGAAACATTCAGCACCTGAGGCGAATCCGGCAAGGTATTCGGATCGGCCACACTGACCGACTGCGCCGCGATTTCGTGAATCTGTCCGGCGGCCTCGTAATCGACGGCCTGCGAAGGCTGTTCGGGCGCGGCGAAGGCGGCCTGTCCGGCGGCAACCACCGCACCAGCGGCAACGGCGACGACCGCGGCGCGGCCCTTGAGCGAGGCGGGGGGCGCGGGCATCCGATGCGCGCCACCATTACCGCGGTTCGCGCGGCGGCCCGGAATCACAGTGGGCCGTGCCAGCCCTTCCGGATCCTCGGGCTCCCAGGAAGCGTCGCTGCCATCCCACGATCCGTCGCCGTCCCAGGACTCCTCGGCGTCCCAGGACTCGTCTGCCTCCGGCGTCCATGACGCCTCGGAGTCGGCGTTCCAGGTCTCGTCGCTCTCGGGAGTCCAAGCATCGTCGGACGACCATGCACTGCCATCGGACCAGGAATTGCCTTGCGCCCAAGCCTGTGACTGTCCCCAGGAATCAACTTGCGGCGATGAATCGGCCTGCGGCTGTGCCCACGAAGCATCCCGCGACTGGCCCCAGGCCGAATCGGGCTGTGCCCAAGAATCGTTCGCACTCAACGAGCTGTCCTCATGTCCACCCGCAGCGTACCGATGCCCACCGGCACGCCGCGACGAAGTCCCGAAAGGATTTACCGCAGCACTGGAATGTTCACCGAACGACTCGTCCTCATCGGGCCGGTAAGGATGGCCGGAGCGAGCGCGATTTTCGGTTGCGAAGGTCGAGCGATGGTTCATCGGTGGTGCCACATCATCGAGCGAGAGATCACGGTGTCGAATTGCCTGATCAGAGGCGTTAAGGAACGGCTCTCCGTCTGCGGAGCGCTGTGCTGCGTCAAGCTTGCCGTCCTCCTAGTCGTGACCGTGTTGTGACATCGACCGCAATGACGGTAACGAAACGATTGCGAGGTCCGCAAGCGCTACGTGCGATCAATCCAAACATGTGAGATTGATCACGGTAACGCACCGGAATAACTCACTGCGATCGGGGCACGCGGGTGAGACTGAGCGACGACGAACCGTAGTAGAAGGCCCTCGGTCAACCGGTTCGGCGGCTCTACCTGGCGCGCCGTCAGCAACCTACTGGCGAGTAGCCTTGGCCAGGCATTTTCCCGCCCTGGGCAACAGCCCGTGACCTGCGCCACTTAGGATGAATGTGGCCGTTTGGCCCTCCATGTGACTGGTTAAAGTCCGACCCGACCCGCTTCCGACGTCGGGCCGCCAACAAAGACGTTGTCATCACAACGCAGACGAGACGGTGAGTACATGGATCTCTTCGAATATCAGGCGAAGGAGCTCTTCGTTAAGCACGGAGTGCCTTCGTCCGAGGGCCGCGTCACGGACACGGCCGAGGACGCCCGCGCCATCGCGGCCGAAATCGGCAAGCCGGTGATGATCAAGGCCCAGGTGAAGGCCGGTGGCCGCGGCAAGGCGGGTGGAGTCAAGTTCGCCGCCACCGCGGACGACGCGTTCACGCACGCGCAGAACATCATCGGCCTGGATATCAAGGGCCACATCACCAAGAAGATCCTTGTCGCCGAAGCCAAGGACATCGCGGAGGAGTACTACATCTCCTTCCTGCTGGACCGCTCCAACCGCACCTACCTGGCCATGTGCTCGGTCGAAGGCGGCATGGAGATCGAAGAGGTCGCCGCGACCAAGCCCGAGCGCCTCGCCAAGGTGCCCGTCGACGCCGTCAAGGGTGTCGACCTCGCTTTCGCCCGCTCGATCGCCGAGCAGGGCCACCTGCCCGCCGACGTGCTCGACGCCGCGGCCGTGACCATCCAGAAGCTCTGGGAGGTGTTCATCGGCGAGGACGCCACCCTGGTGGAGGTCAACCCGCTGGTCCGCACCCCAGACAACGAGATCCTCGCGCTCGACGGCAAGGTGACCCTGGACGAGAACGCCGAATTCCGCCACGCGGACCACGAGGCCTTCGCGGACAAGGACGCGACCGATCCGCTGGAACTCAAGGCCAAGGAGAACGACCTCAACTACGTCAAGCTCGACGGCGAGGTCGGCATCATCGGCAACGGTGCGGGTCTGGTCATGTCCACCCTCGACGTGGTCGCCTACGCGGGTGAGAACCACGGCGGCGTCAAGCCCGCCAACTTCCTCGACATCGGTGGTGGCGCCTCGGCCGAGGTCATGGCCGCCGGCCTCGATGTCATCCTGGGTGACGCCCAGGTCAAGAGCGTGTTCGTCAATGTTTTCGGTGGAATCACCGCCTGTGACGCGGTCGCCAACGGCATCGTGAAGGCGCTGGAAATCCTTGGCGCCGAGGCGAACAAGCCGCTGGTCGTCCGTCTCGACGGCAACAAGGTGGACGAGGGTCGCAAGATTCTCGTCGATGCCGCGCATCCGCTGATCACACTTGCGCAGACAATGGACGAAGGCGCCGACAAGGCCGCCGAACTGGCAGCGGCCAAGTAAGGAAACCGGAAATGTCTATCTTCCTCAACAAGGATTCCAAGGTCATCGTCCAGGGCATCACCGGCGGTGAGGGCACCAAGCACACCGCGCTGATGCTCAAGGCCGGCACCCAGGTCGTGGGCGGCGTCAACGCGCGCAAGGCGGGCACCACCGTCGCGCACACCGACAAGGACGGCAACGCGGTCGAGCTGCCGGTGTTCGGCAGCGTCGCCGAGGCCATCAAGGAGACCGGCGCCGATGTCTCCATCGCCTTCGTGCCGCCGAAGTTCGCCAAGGACGCCATCATCGAGGCCATCGACGCGGAGATCCCGCTGCTCGTGGTCATCACCGAGGGCATTCCGGTGCAGGACACCGCCTACGCGTGGGCCTACAACGTGGAGAAGGGCAACAAGACCCGGATCATCGGCCCGAACTGCCCCGGCATCATCACCCCCGGCGAATCGCTGGTCGGCATCACCCCGGCCAACATCACCGGCAAGGGCCCGGTCGGCCTGGTGTCGAAGTCCGGCACCCTGACCTACCAGATGATGTACGAGCTGCGTGATTTCGGCTTCTCCACCGCCATCGGCATCGGCGGCGACCCGGTCATCGGCACCACCCACATCGACGCCATCGAGGCGTTCGAGAAGGACCCGGAGACCAAGCTGATCGTGATGATCGGTGAGATCGGCGGCGACGCCGAGGAGCGGGCCGCGGCCTACATCAAGGCCAATGTCACCAAGCCGGTCGTCGGCTACGTCGCGGGCTTCACCGCGCCCGAGGGTAAGACCATGGGCCACGCGGGCGCCATCGTGTCCGGTTCGGCCGGTACCGCCCAGGCGAAGAAAGATGCGCTCGAGGCCGCCGGTGTGAAGGTCGGCAAGACGCCGTCCGAGACCGCCGCGCTGGCGCGCGAGATTCTGGAGAAGGCAAGCGTCACCGCCTGATTCGCTGACTCACACGAAGGCCGCCATCCCAATTGGATGGCGGCCTTCGTCGTATTCAGTAGAAGTGGACTACCGAAGCGATCCCGAAAACGAGGCTGTATATCGCGAACGGCAACAGCGAATTCGATTTGAAGTACCGCTCCAGGAAGCGGACCGCTAGATACGCCGCGCCGCCCGCGACGATCGATCCGACCAGCACCTGACCGAGGATGCCCTCGCCTTGCGGCCCGGCCAGCGTTGGCAGCTTTAGCACGCCCGCGGCCAGAATGATCGGAGTGGCAAGTAGGAAGGCGAATTTCGCCGCGTCCTCATGATCCAAACCGCGCAGCAGGCCGCCGACCATCGTCATGCCGGAGCGGCTGATGCCCGCGAACAGTGCGCCTGCCTGCGAGACACCGATGATCAACGCGTCTTTGACCGATAGGTCGCCGAGGCCGGTCGGCTCCTCCACCGTCGCGACGAAATATCCCTCTTCGATGGCCTTGGCCCGCGCCTCGGCCTCGGCGAAGCGCCGGCCGTAGTCGGACAGCGTCGGCTGGCTGCGGCGACGCATCACCTCACCGGTGGCGAGCACGATTCCGTTCAATGTCAGAAATAGGCCTGCCGCAAGGGGTTTCGCGAACAAGGTGCGCAGCGGATGTTCCAGCAGCAAACCGAGAACACCGACCGGCACGGTCGCCAGGACCACCAGCCAAGCCAGGCGCTGTGTCGAAGTTTCGATCCGGCGAGTACGCAATGTGGTGAGGAAGCCGACCACGAGCTCGACCCAGTCGCGCCAGTAGAACACCAGCAGCGCGATCGCCGTCGCCACATGCAACCCGACCACGAACGCGAGATACGGTGTGCCGGAATCGGAATCGCCCTGGGTGACCAGATCGCTCCAGGACCCACCCAGCCATGCGGGCACCAAAACAGAATGACCTAGGCTGGAAATCGGGAACAGTTCGGTTATGCCTTGCAGTGCGCCGATCACAACGGCTTGCGGGTACGTGAGCATCGCCTGACAGCTTGGCACGCCCGCCCTGCCACGACACCACACTGAAACAGACCTGTGTCCGTTTTGGAATGCTGAGGCGCACGGAGGGAAGTGCGTTCCCATCGGAGGTGGTAGCGCAGAATTGTTATCGGTCGGTGCCGATCCACACAGGACCAGCGTAGACGCCGTTTTTCGGTCGCCCGGCCAGTTGGTCACGGGTGACCTGGGCCAGCGAGTGCAGTAGCGTCAGGAGGAGATCCAGCCGTTCAGACTACGTACGACTCGACCTAGGAGACGACGACCATGTCATACCCGACCGGGGGCTCCGGGTACAACGCACCCGCGACGCCACCCGCATCTTCCAGCTCCGGCCAGTCGGCTGGTATCGGCGCCGAGTCCACCGCAAAGGGCCTGCCGTTCTTCCTGGTGGTCGGCGTCGCCGTGCTCGGTGTGATCAACTTCCTGCTCGGTTTCCTCCCGTTCTTCGGTGAAAAGCCGCAGCGGGGCGTGGATGGTGACACGTTCAGCCTCTTCCAGTATTTCGGCGCGGCGGGACTGCTGGCGATCCTGCTACTCGGCGGACTGCTCGCCGGACTTTCGTTGCTGCCCAAGCAGAATTGGACCGGCGCCGCGGCCGCGGCATCGGCCGCCGGTTTCTTCGGCACGCTGTTCCTGTCCTTCGCCACGCCCGACACCTTGAAGCTCGAGCTGAAGTGGGGCGCGTACGTGCTGCTATTCCTGGCGCTCGTGCAGACGGCGGTCGCGGTCGTCGCGGTGCTGTTCGAAGCCGGCATCCTGACCCCGCCCGCGCCGAAGCCCGCCACCCCGCAGGCCCCGCCGAGCGGTTTCGGCTCCGGTGGTTACGGCCAGCAGGGTGCGTTCGGCCAGGGCCAGCCCTCGGCCTTCGGTCAGCCGGGGCAGTACGGTCAGGGCCAGCCGGGCCAGTTCGGCCAGAGCCAGCCGGGGCAATTCGGCCAGGGTGGTCAGTACCAGCCGCAGCAGCCCTACGGTCAGAGCCAGCCGAGCCAGCCGACCTACGGTCAGGGGCAGCAGCCGTCCTATGGACAGCAGCCGCCCTCCTATGGGCAGCAGCCCGGATACGGTGCGGCACAACAGGGTTCGCCCTACGGTTCCTCGCCTGCCGCGCAGCCGCGCCCGGATGAGAGTGCCACCCAGCACTTCGGGACCCCGCAGTCCGGACAGCAGTACGGCACACCGGGTTTCGGTCAGGGCCAGCAGGGTCAACAAGGCCAGCAGGGTCAACAGGGCCAACAGGGTCAACAGGGCCAACAGGGCCAGAACCAGCCGTTCGGCGGTGAAACCGGTTCGGACCCGTCCTCGGACGCCACTCACGCATTCCGTCCGGACGAGAACAAGTAATTCGTCGGCTCTCCCGGCGCATCCCAGACCGGGTCGGCGCGCCTGACCCGCTCGCGCCGGGGGAGCTGCCACGCTGAATTTCCATGAGCTCCTCGAGATCCTCTCTTGTTCGCCGGACCGCCGAGTCCCGCGGCGCGCCGGAACGTTCGGCGCGGAGCGACCGATCGACGCCGCGCACAGCCGCGGACGTTTTCGACGAGGCCGGATTTCTATCGCTGACCCCTGAGCGCGCCCGCGTGCTGCTCCTGGTTGCCGCCCGGCCGACGACCTACGCGCTCGTCGCCGTCGTCGTTCTCATGCTCGCCGCCCTGCTGTCCTCGGGCAGCAACCTGGCCGGTACTTCGGGCGCGATCGCCGCGGGTTGGCTTGCGGCACACCAGGTTCCGATGGTGATCGGCAAAACTTCACTCGAACTCCTACCGCTGCTGCCCACCGGCCTGCTGGTCTGGCTGACGGCCCGGGATTGTGCTCGCGCGGTCGAACCGGACAGTTCGCGCGCGGATCTCGGTTGGCTCGTCGGTGCGGCGCTGGCCGGACCGCTGCTGGTCACGGCCGTCTGTCTGGCGGTCGCTGAGGACGCCTCCGGTGTGGTCGCGTTGCAGCCGCCGAATACGCTCGCCGCCTTCGGCTGGGTCGGCGCCGTACACCTGGTCGGTGCGGCCGGTGGCATCGCCAGCCGGAACCGGCGTCGGCTGTTCACCGCGGCGCGGCTGCCGGACTGGGCGGTCGCGGGCATCTTCGGTGCCGGCCGGACGGTGGTGCGCCTGCTGGCCTGCGCCGCCGCGGTCGTCATCGTGTCCTTCTTCGCGCACTGGTCGCGCATCGGTGACACCTTTCACAGCGCAGGCAATGCGGCCGGGGTGCTCGGGCTGATCCTGCTCTCTCTGGCGTATCTGCCGAATGTGGTGGTCGCGACGGTCGGTGTGCTCCTCGGCTCCGGCGCACACTTCGGGGATGCGTCGATCAGCGTGTTTTCCGTTGTCGGCGGCCCGATTCCGGGCGTTCCGCTCATGGCGGTGGTGCCGACCGGCCCGGCCGAAGGCTGGTGGCCGCTGCTGCTGTTGATTCCGGCCACGGTGGGTGTGCTCGGCGGGCTCGATATCGGACGGACCTCGCACGATCGTGCCGCCGCACCGTGGGCGACTTTGAGCTCGGCTGCGCTCGCCACCGTGGGTTTGGTGCTACTCGGCGTGGTCGCGGGCGGTGACCTCGGGACCTTCGGCTACCTGGGGCTCAACCCGATCTTCGCGGCGGTGACCTTCGGGTGGTTGGCCGTAGCCGGATACGTGGGTCTGATGTTCGCGCGCTGGTTCGTCGTTCCCATCGGCGCACCCGTGCCCGCGTACAACGACGATTACGACGAGTTCTACGACGACAGTGACCACTACGACGATCATTACGAGGACGATCACTACGTCGATTACGACGACTACGACGATGAATACGAGGACGACGAATACGAGGACTACGTCGATCCCGACTTCGAGGTGGAACTCGAGGGCGAACTGGTCGAGGAGCACATCGCCCTCGCCACCTCGGGCGCCGCGGGCAGCAATACCGTGCCCGACATCGTCGATGCCGAAGTGGTCGAGGCGGACCTGCCGGAAAGTGACCGGGTGGACGGTCGTTAGGCTCTACCCGGCGGTGTAATACCGCCTCCGCCATTCGACCGAACCGCAGGAGTGGACCGCTGAGCTCACCCACCCCGCCGACTGCCGCCCCCCAGCCGTCTTCGAATGCCCCGTGGGTGCCGAGCGCGACCCCGGCAACCGTCGTCGTGCTGGCCTCCGGCACCGGTTCTCTGCTGCGCGCCCTCATCGAGGCCGCCGCCGCTCCGGAGTATCCGGCGACCGTCGTCGCCGTCGGGGTCGATCGCGTCTGCCAGGCCACCGAACACGCGGCCGTCGCGGGGATTCCGGCCTTCCGGATGGCAGTGCGGGACTTCCCCGATCGCGCCGCCTGGGATGTCGCGCTGACCGATGCGGTCGCCGCCTACGAACCCGACCTGGTGGTCTCGGCCGGATTCATGAAGATCCTCGGCCCGGTCTTCCTGGCCCGCTATGGCGGCCGGATCATCAATACCCACCCTGCGCTGCTGCCCGCATTCCCGGGCGCGCACGGGGTTCGCGACGCACTCGCCTATGGGGTGAAGGTCACCGGTTCGACCGTGCACCTGGTCGATTCCGGCATCGATACCGGGCCGATCCTGGCTCAGGAGGCGGTACCGGTGCTCGATGATGACGATGAGGCCACGCTGCACGAGCGCATCAAGGTTGTCGAGCGACGGTTGCTGGCGGAGGTTGTCGCCGCCGTCGCAACCAGAGGCATTGTCTCCGACGGACGAAAGGCAGTAATTCCAGATGAGCGGGTACTTCGGTGAGTGAGCGGAGCGAACGGCAAATCGACCCAGCTGAGCGCAAGGGGATTCACAGGGCGCTGATCAGCGTCTACGACAAGACCGGGCTCATCGAGCTCGCGACTGGGCTGAACGCCGCTGGCGTCGAATTGGTCTCCACCGGATCGACCGCGGGCAAGATCGCCGATGCGGGCATTCCGGTGACCAAGGTCGAGGATCTGACCGGATTCCCGGAGACCCTGGACGGCCGGGTCAAGACTCTGCACCCGCGGGTGCACGCGGGCATCCTCGCCGATACCCGCAAGGCAGAACATGTCGATCAGCTGGTCGAACTCGGTGTCGAGGCATTCCAGCTCGTGGTAGTGAATCTGTACCCGTTCACCCAGACCGTGGCCAGCGGCGCGAGCAATGACGAATGCGTCGAGCAGATCGATATCGGCGGTCCGTCCATGGTGCGTGCGGCCGCCAAGAACCATCCGTCGGTCGCGGTGGTCGTCGACAGCGGCGACTACGATGACGTACTCGCCGCGGTGCAGGCGGGCGGCTTCACCCTGTCGGAGCGGACCGCGTTGGCGGCCAAGGCTTTTCAGCACACCGCAAGCTATGACGTCGCGGTCGCGAGTTGGATGACGAGCGTGCTCGCCCCCGCCACCGAGCCGAATGAGACTGCGGCACAGCAGTTCCCGAGCTGGATCGGTGGCTCCTGGGAGCGCACCTCGGTGCTGCGCTACGGCGAGAACCCGCATCAGGCCGCCGCGCTGTACACCCAGAACGACGGCAGCCGGGGCCTGGCGCAGGCAAAGCAGTTGCACGGCAAGGAAATGTCGTACAACAACTACACCGATGCCGATGCCGCCTGGCGCGCCGCCTACGACCATGCCGCGCCCGCGGTCGCGATCATCAAGCACGCCAACCCCTGCGGCATCGCGATCGGCTCGGATCTCGCCGAGGCCCACCGCAAGGCACACGCATGCGATCCGGTGAGCGCCTACGGCGGTGTGATCGCGGCCAACGGTGAGATCACCGTGGAGATGGCCGAACAGGTCGCCGAGATCTTCACCGAGGTGATCGTCGCACCGTCCTATGCCGACGGCGCCGTCGAGGTTTTGCAGCGCAAGAAGAATGTGCGCATCCTGGTCGCCGAGCCGCCGCGGCGCGCCGGTGCTGAGCTGCGCCCCATCAGCGGCGGCGCACTGCTGCAGAGCCGCGATATCCTCGACGCCCCCGGCGACAACCCGGAGAACTGGACCCTGGTGGCGGGCGAGGCAGCCGATGCCGAAACCCTCGCCGATCTCGAATTCGCTTGGCGGGCCTGCCGTGCCGTGAAGTCCAATGCGATCCTGCTGGCCCACGACGGAGCCTCGGTCGGTGTCGGCATGGGCCAGGTCAACCGGGTCGATGCGGTCGGTCTCGCGGTGCAGCGCGCCGGTGACCGGGCCAAGGGGTCGGTCGCCGCATCGGATGCGTTCTTCCCGTTCTCCGACGGTCCGCAGCAGCTCATCCAGGCCGGTATCCGGGCTATCGTGCAGCCCGGCGGTTCGGTCCGCGACCAGGACACTATCGACCTCGCCCGCGAAGCTGGCGTCACCCTCTACCTGACGGGCTCTCGCCACTTCGCCCACTGAGTTACCCCTGAAGCGGGCGGAGACTACCGGCTCCCGCCCGCTCCGGTCTAGACCGCGCTGAGCACCTGTCGAGTTCCGACGGGTGCCTTCAGCGGCACTTCGAGGGTGCCGAAAACCGCTATCATAGTGCACATTCGGCCGACGGCATCGGCCCTTGTACCGGAGCGCAGTTCCACGGTGACCGTTGAATCGGTCTCGGTCACGCCGGCATCAACGCCGTAGCACTCCGGGGATCCGATCTCGAAGTTGACGGCGATCCGATCATCGGCCACCCGTGACCAGGACGTGAACGGAATCGGATGTGCGCCAACGATCGTCGGATCGGCGACGAACATCCGGCCCGCGTCGGCGGGTGTACCCTCGGTCGGCGTACTCTTCGCCGCACTGGTGGTCGTCTTCTGTTGTGTCCCACCGTTATCGGAGCCACCGCATGCGGTGACGGCGAGGCCGACGAACAATGCGACGGCGACTGCGGCGGGCCGAACTCGCGACATCCGATACATACCGACCACCCTAAACGACGCGCCGACGCCTCGAGTCGAGCCGTACCAGCAAATCAAGAAAATTGTCGGTTGGATTGTGCGACAAGATGATAGAGCGATGAAGCCCACACAGTGAACATTCTGCTAAGCCTGCGCGTAATACCTCCGCACCGCCCGCTCGCCCAGTAGATTCGGGGGCCGATGCGCGCCGAGCGGCACGCATCGAGTCGAAATGCTTGGCACAGTAAACCTTCGAAAGGAAGAACGTGGGCGACACGCTGCGCGTTGGTGAAGAACTCGGGCTCGGCCAGACTCTGGTCGGCGGTGCGTACACCCTTACCCTGCAGCCCGACGGCAATCTGGTGTTGTCGGAACCGGATGGAAATGTCGTGTGGTCCACCCTGACTCACGATCAAGGTGTCGAGCGGGCCGTGCTGCAGGAGGACGGCAACTTCGTGCTCTACAAGGGCGAGGGTGCCGCCTGGGCCACCGAAACCAATGGCCGGGAAGCGGACCGGCTGACCGTACAGGCCGACCGCAATGTGGTGCTGTACGGCAAGGACGGCAGCGCGCTGTGGGCCTCGGACACCCAGACCGACAACCCGCTGCCCGCCCCGGAGCCGGAGCCCCAGCCGGTTGCCGAGCCGGTTGCCGAGCCCGTCGCCGAAGAGGTTCCGCCCCCGCCGCCGGCCGTACAGACCTACACGGTCGAGCCGGGCGACACCCTGTGGGCGATCGCCGAGCGCTTCTATGGCGACGGCAACCGCTATCAGGAGATTGCCGACGCCAGCGGTATCGGCAACCCGGATGCCATCAACCCCGGCCAGGTGCTGACCATCCCGTAACACCCACCGTGACGAGTTGACGACGAAGGGCCCCGAGGCTGCGTCAGCTTCGGGGCCCTTCCGCGTCGGTGTCTATCGGCTTGTGAACGGCAAAAGTGCCATCTCGCGGGCATTCTTCACCGCGACGGCGACCTGGCGCTGCTGCTGCGGGGTGAGTCCGGTGACCCGGCGGCTGCGGATCTTGCCGCGGTCGGAGATGAAGGTGCGCAGCAGGTTGACGTCCTTGTAATCGACCGTCTCGACGCCCGCCGCGATCAGCGGGTTCTTCTTCGGGCGACGGGCCTGCTCGGCGCGAACCTTCTTAGAGGGTGCTCGCTTGACTGCCATGTGACGGGTTTCCTTCTCGAGATCAGTGGTGGTCTACCAGCTCGATTTATGCACACCGGGGAGTTCACCCCGATGGGCCATCTCGCGCACACGTACCCGGGAAAGTCCGAACTTCCGGAGATGACCGCGCGGTCGTCCGTCCGCGACGTCCCGATTGCGCAATCGTACCGGACTGGCATCGCGGGGCAGGCGCTGTAGCGCGGACTGTGCCGCGGCGCGGTCTTCCTCGAGGGTGCTCGGCTTGCGGATCAACTCCGCGAGCTCCGCGCGCCGCGCCGCATGGCGGGCGACGATCTGTTTGCGCTGCTCATTGCGGGCGATCTTCGACTTCTTGGCCATCAGCGCTCCTCGCGGAACTCGACGTGCTTGCGCACTACCGGATCGTATTTGCGCAACACCATCCGGTCCGGATCGTTGCGCCGGTTCTTCCGTGTGACGTACGTATATCCGGTTCCCGCAGTGGATTTCAGCTTGATGATCGGCCGGATCTCGGTCGATTTCGAGGCCATGGTGCTCCCGTCAGATCTTGTCGCCGCGGGCTCGGATGCGAGCCACCACGGCCTCGATCCCATCCCGGTCGATGGTCTTGATGCCCTTGGCGGAGACGTTCAGCGTGATGCGCCGGTCCTCGCTGGGCAGGTAGTAGGTCTTGCGCTGGATATTGGGATTCCAGCGCCGGCTCGTCCGCTTGTGCGAGTGCGATACGGACTTGCCGAATCCCGGTTTGCGCCCGGTGACGTGGCAGTGGGCCGGCATGCGGACTCCTTCCAGTATTTGACAATCATTTTCGACAACAGCCGATCGACAATGTACCGTTGCTTGACAGCAAATGAAAATCATTTCCGATATGGCGGATCGGCACGTGTACTCACCGAGGCCACCGCACATGCCGAATTGGATACCGAAAGGGGTGCCGCGTGGAACCCGACCTACTCCCACCCGGGAGGCAGTCCGACCGGAGAACGCCCGTCGTGGTGCTCGCCGGATGCTCCGGAGCCGCCGCCGCGGGTGTGGCACGGTTGGCCGCCGCACTGTGCGAGACACCGGGCACCGTCACCATCCGCCACGACCTCAGTGAACTCGGTGAAGGCATCGTGCATCGCACGGTGCGCATCGGCGAGCAGGAGACCGCGACCGTGCTCGAATTGGCGCACGGCTGCGTCTCATGCACCCTGCGCATCGATCTGCTGCCGCTGCTGTGCGTGCTCGCTGCCCGTCAATCGGTGGATCGCATTGTGCTGGAACTGGATTCGGCCTTCGAGGCGGAAGCGGTATGCCAGGCGATCGAGAATATCGACGTCACCGGTGTGGTCGGTCGCGTCAACGGCCCCGCCGGTCGAGATGTGCGGGTCGAGGCCGTCCTCACCTGTGTGGACGCGCGAATCTGGTTGGCCGATGCCACCAGCGAGGACACCCTTGCCGAGCGCGGACTCGCGACCGCCGAGGACGACCGGACCGTGGCCCAGGTTGCGGTCGGTCAGGTCGAATTCGCGGATGCCGTTGTGGCACACGGCGATACCGGCGACCCGATCGATCGGGCTCGCCTCGCCGCGGTGCTTTCCCGGCTCGTGCCCGAAGCGCCGGTGGCCTGGATCGACGATATCGATCTGCTCGACTCAGCCGATATCGAGGCATTGCTCGCGCGCATCCCGGCCCAGTCGCGGCGCGGCCGCGTCTTCGATGCCCACGCGCCGCTGCTGCGCGGCCAGCCGCCGCTCGGCGCCGAATGCGGTGTCGTCCTTGTCGAATTCGCCGCGAGCCGCCCATTCCATCCGGCCCGCCTGCACGAGGCCCTCGACGTGCTCTTCGACGGAGTCGTGACCGCGCGTGGCCGGATATGGCTGGCCACCCAGCCGAACGAGGTGGTGTGGCTGGAATCGGCGGGCGGTGGATTGCGCGTAGGAGGCGCCGGATCGTGGCTGGCCGCCATGAGTCCGAGCGAGTTGGAACAGGCCGACCCTACGCGCCGGGCCATGGCCGCACTGCGCTGGGACGAGCAGTTCGGCGACCGCGACATTTCCCTGGTCATCCTGGCCCACGACGCGGACCCGGCCGAGATTCGGCGGGCCCTGCACTGGGCGCTGGTCGAGGACGACGAACTGCGCCTGGTGGAACGCGCACCCGAGCGGGTCGCGCAATGGGAGGACCCCTTCGGCGAATGGCATGCCGACCCCTGCGAACCTACCGGCCTGCCGATCGACGGCCAGGCGAAAAGCCCGAGAGGAGAAGCGAAATGAAGACTGGCCGAAAAAGCGTCACAAGCCATCCGGACTACCACCCGGTGGTGTTCGAGGATTCGAGCACCGGAAAGCGGTTCCTGACCCGATCCACCGCCAGCAGCGCCCGCACCGTCGAGTGGGAGGACGGCAATACCTACCCGCTGCTGGTCGTGGACGTCACCTCCGATTCGCACCCGTTCTGGACCGGCGCGCACCGCGTGCTGGATACCCAGGGCCGGGTGGAGAAGTTCGAGCGCAAATACGGCAAGCGGGCCTCGTCCCGGCCCGTACGAGGGGAGGGCTGACATGGCGGTGCCCAAGCGCAGGATGTCGCGGTCGAATACCCGCAGCCGCCGCTCGCAGTGGAAGGCGACCCCACCGGCCCTGGTGCCGGTCAGTGTCGGTGGGGTCGTACACAAAGTGCCGCGCCGGCTGGTGCAGGCGGTGAAACGCGGACTCGTTGATCTAGAGCGACTTTGATGCCTGCGTAAGCACTACGAAGCTCGTCTCACGAGCGGCCCGTCTTGCGTTCGAGCCTTGTCGAGCACCACGTTTACGGTCATGCGAACTCCTTCGTACGAACCGGTATGTGCAAGCTGACGGTAACTCGCGCGCTGCTGGGTGGGACTGAACGCGCAGGGTCGATGGTCGATCGACCAGAACGGCTCGATGCCGGTCTCGGATCGGAACCGCTCGACAGCGTGGCAATCGGAGAGCTATCCATGTGATGCATGTCACGTGGCGATTTTCTATTTCTGTGATTGCGATGCGGTAGCTCATTGATCAATTACGTACTGTGAGTTGGTTTTTCGTGTCCGTAAAAGTCCTGGCGCAGTGATGATTTCGTGCTCTCGCGCCGGTACCCTCATCCAGGAGGGCGGGTTCTCGGAACCCCGGTTCACCGAATCTCCGAGAACCCGCTCATCGCCAAACTTCCGGCATCTAAGCCGATTTCCCCACTTCCCGGTTACCGGGCAAACCTGGCAAGTCCGACAATAGGGACTCCAGCCGGGCCAGTTGCTCACCCACGAAATCGGCCGGCCCCTCGATCAGTGAGAGCGGCCACGGCCAATGCGGCCCTGCCAACCGCTTGACCTCCTCGACCAGATCCGCGGTGGTCGCTTCGAGTTCGCTGATCTCCGTGCGCAATTCGCCGACTTGCGTACGCAAATCGGCCGATTCGTCCTCCAGCTCCTTGATCCGCTGCAGCGCCGCCGCCACACCATCGACCAGGGTGCGATGGCGGCCCTGGGTATCGGTGCCGAGCTGCGGCCAACCGGACAACTCCGGACCGCGCAGCTGGATCTGGATATCGCGCAGCACTGCCTCTTGTTCCGGCGTCACATCCGGTTCCTCCTGTACGAAGTCCCACTGGCCGAAATCTATTGTCTCGGACTCATTTACATCGCAGAGCACGCCGCCGACAACCACCTGCCGCAATGTTTGATGGATATTGCGCCTGGTCTCCACATTGGTGCCCGACCAGGCATCGGTCTGCCACGACCAGGCCGCGACGCCCGCGTCCAGTGCCCGGCTGATCGACCAGAAACCGCCGTAGATACCCACATTCGCGGCGCCGAGCACGGTGGCCGCGCCTTCGAGATAGCCATTGATCGCCATCTGGTCCTGCGGCGCCGAATCGAAATCCGCGGAGAAGTAAATCGGCCGGTCCGAGCGCCCGCCACAGCGCAGCACCTGCGCCAAACCCGCACGGGCATCGATGATTCCGGCGCCGTAGCCGTCCAGCATCCTGGCCGCGGTCGTCTCCCAGTTCGACACGATGGAGATGCCGTTGGCCCGCAGGTCATCGGCCTCGGCGGGGGTCAATTGCTTGCCGGGTAGGGTCGGACCGCCCTCGGAGAGGTAGCGCACGACGAAATCGAAACCGGCCGCTCGGACGGCCGCGCCGCCGGGACGGCCCGCTGCGTAGTCCAGCCCCAAACGCATATCAGTAACTGTAGGGGGTGTCGGCGGCCGAAATCGGCGGCATCGCCGAACCCGCCAAAACCGTCGGTGCCCGGTGGTCGACTGGGTCCGTGGAGGTGCCTATTCATCCGGCCAAGAAGTTCTACAGCGACGTATTCGGCTTCAGCTACACCGAATTCGACTTCGGCGACGCCGGGTACGTGGTGTTCACACCGCCGACCAGAACCGAGGGCGTCGGTGGCATCGCCGACGAGTCCGGTAAGCCCGCCGACGGTATGCCCTCGTACTGGCTGGTGTGGTTCCAGCACGACGACGTGGACGCGGGGGTGGCGAAGACCACGGAATTGGGTGGCCGGGTGCTACAGGCGATAGCGGATTCACCCGCCGGACGCTCGGCCGTAATCGCCGGTCCGCAGGGCGAGGCGATCGGCATCATCGATCCGAGTAAGGCCGTCGGAGAGATGCCCGCACCCGAGGCCTGACCAGCGAGCTCCAGCCGGTTCAGCGCACCGACTGGAGCTCGGACCGATCCGAACGCAGCTCGGCCCGGCGCTTGGCCTCGAGCGCCGCCGCCGTCTCGCGCCGGTCCGGTGCGATCAGCACCGCACTGATCGGAACCGTCAGCGCGAGCGATCCGATAACGAACATGGGAAAGACGAACTCGAACAGGGTGAGTCCGTCCGGTGCCTTCGCGGTGGTATCGATGTTCGGATCGAGGGCCGCGACCCCGGCGTAGTACATGCCCGCCACACCGGCGGCGAACAGCAGTACCGTGGCCGCTCGCGCGAGCAGGCCATGCAGCGCCTGGAATGACCACAACGTGCCCACACCGGTGATCAGCGCGATCACCAGCGCGACCGCCGCGAGCCACGGGGAGATATCGACCGAACCCTGGATGCGGATGGACCCGAGTCCCAGATACAGGGTGAGGCCGATGCCGAACCCCATGACCAGGCCGCCCGGAATAAGCCGGGCCAGTTGCAGCCGACGGCCGATGACGATCAGCGCGACGAATACCGCCACGAACGACGTCACCATGGCCGCGATCATCTTGCCGCCATCGAAGCGCGCAGCGGTACCCGAAATATCGAGGCCGAGCAGCGCGACCGAGGTCGACAGCCAGGCCCCGACCCCGCCGAGCGCCACCGCGGCCGAGGTCACCCACACCAACCGAAACCGGGACGAACGCGCCGCGTGCAGTATGCATGCCAGGCCGACCACGGCGCCGAGCACCGAAACACCGAAGGAAAGTGCGGCGACCCAGTACCCCATCGAGAACTGGTCCACCGCAGCGCCGTTGTCCGCCGCAGCGAACAACCGGACGTCATGCATGTCGGGCGGTTCCTTCCAATTCGAGCGCCTTCAGTTGGGCGATCGCGTATTCGGTGACGGCCGCCAGCGCTTGGCGGACCTCCATGGCATTGCGCGCGTCGATATCCACGATGGGCACCCCCTCGCGCACCGAAAGCGCCTCGCGCAGTTCGGCGATCGGGAAGCGCGGCGCATCCGGGAACCGGTTGACCGCGATCAGGAACGGCAGGTTGCGCGCCTCGAAGAAGTCGACCGCGGCGAAGCTATCTTCCAGTCGCCGGGTGTCGATGAGCACCACCGCGCCGATGGCGCCGCGGATCAGGTCGTCCCACATGAACCAGAAGCGGCGCTGGCCGGGCGTACCGAACAGGTACAGCACCAGGTTGCCCGGCAGGATGATGCGGCCGAAATCCATGGCGACCGTGGTTGTTTCCTTATCCGGGGTATCGGCGAGATCATCGATACCGTCGGAGAAGCGGGTCACCATGGCCTCGGTGCGTAGTGGGACGATCTCCGATACCGCGCCGACGAAAGTCGTCTTACCCGCGCCGAAGCCGCCCGCGACCACGATCTTGGTCGAGGCGACGCGAGTATCGGCATCGGCGGGTCCGGCGGTGCCGGATCCGGAGTTGCCGGGCTGCCCGTAATTTCCGCCTTGCCTATAGGGCACGGAGTCCACGCAAAGTCCTCTCCATAAGGGAACGGCGCTCGTCGAAGCTCGCCTCGTCGGTCAGGGTCGAATGCACGCGCAGCGCGCCGTCGACGACGAGGTCACCGACCATGACCCGGACCATGCCGAGTGGTCGATCCAGGTGGGCGGCGATCTCGGCGACCGACAGCCGGTGCGTGCCGAGCCGCAGGATCTCGGTGCGCAGATCGCCCGCCGGCCAGTCGAGATGCGCAGTGTACGACAGGGTTTCGATAACCGCTTCGAGCGGTAGGTCGACCGCGGGTTCGGTACGCCCGGAGGTCAGGGCGTACGGTCTGACGCGGGTGGTCGGCCGGTTCGGTCCGTGGCCGAATGGACTCGACATCGTTGGATCAGACGGCTGTCCGGGCGGTGGCCGTGACCACCGTGCCCACACGGTCGACGAGCAGTGCCATTTCGTAGCCGATCCGGCCGATATCGTGCGACTTGTTGGCGAGCACGGCCAGGTGCGACCCGTTGCCGACGCTCATCACCAACAGGTAGCCGCGCTGCATCTCCACGATCGACTGCATCACCTTCCCGCCGTCGAACAGCGATGCCGCTCCGGTGGACAGGCTGGCCAGACCCGCGGTCACCGCGGAAAGCTGTTCGGCGCGGTCCGCGGGTAGATTCGGACTGGTCGCCTGCAGCAGACCGTCCGCGGTCACCAGCACCGCATGCGACACCCCGGGCACATCCTTGGTGAAGCGGGCAACCAGCCAGTTGAGGTTCTCGTCCGTGGTGCTGTTCGGGTTGGTCATACAAGCCCTCCGTCGTTGTACTGCGCTTCGGCCCGCCCGCTGCGGACCCCACTGAGATGCCTGGTCAGGTTGTTCCGGATCTCCTCCGGATCGCGTATGCCGGGTTCCTCGACCGGCGCGAGGCCGCCGGGCACCAATTGCGCTCCGGGCCTGCGGATCGGCAGTCCGCCGACGGTACGGGCCTCGGCGGTCGGATGACTGGCCTGTTCGGCGGCCGTCCAGCCCGCATCGGCGGGGGAGGACCATGCCGACGGCGCGGTTTGCGACGTCGCGGGTTCGACCAACCACTCCGAGACCATCCGCTGATAGATCGGCGTGGGCGATTCGCCCTGCACGGGCTGTAGTCGGGTCGAGGTATTGGTCGCGGTTTCGGCCGAGACCGGCTGTAGTCGAGTCGAGGTCTGCTCGGGTTCGGTTGCGGCGGCCGGTCTTCTGGTCGGCAGCGACGGCCGTAGGGTCGGCTGTTGGCCGGTCGGGTACGGCTCGGCCGGCTCGTGGGAGACGATCGGGTTCGATCCGGTGTTCATCGGTTCGTCGGGTTGTTCGGCCCACAGATCGGTGACCGCGCCGAGGGGCACCTGCGGTTCCACATCGACGACCGAATTCGGTCCGGTGGCAGGCTCATCCGTCGGAGTCGGCGGCCCGAACGGTGCGCTGCGGGACCGGTCGTGCTCGCCGCGACGGCCGCTCGGATTCTCCGCGAATACGTCGACCGAGGTTTCGGTATGATCGTCGCCGGGTATTGGTACCTCAGGCGCGTCGGCAACGCGCATGGTCGGACGACGTTGTGGCAGACCGGAACTGGTGACCCCGAACCGGGATGGCTCACGCTGCGGCAGGCTCGGCACCGGCACCAGCGTGCGCGGCGGCTGCTGTTGCGAGGGGGCGGGCAGTGCGGCCATGGTCTGCGACTCGATGGCCCGCTGGTTCGGATCGGTCGCATCCAGGGGCGGCGCGACAAGTGCGCCGGGCAGGTGCACGCTTGCGGTGATGCCGGGCTGCTGTGCCATGGTCGAGGTGCGACGCAGGTTCACCGTGATGGTATGTCGCTTGGCGAGTCGGCCGACGACGAAAAGGCCCATGCGGCGGGCGGTTTCGACGGTGACCTCACCACCGGAGGCGAGCCGGTCATTGGTGAGCTGCAGATCCTCCAGCGACATGCCGAGGCCGCGGTCGGTGATCTCGATCAGGTAGCCGCCGTCGACCGCGCGCGCCACCATCACCGCGACCGGGGTGGTCGGCGGGGAGTAGCGCAGCGCGTTATCGATCAGTTCGGCCAGCAGATGTTCGATATCGACCGCGGGCTCACCGGCGACGATGCCGTCGGGCACCGCGCCGATTTCGACCCGCTGGTAGTCCTCCACCTGGGAGACCGCACTCCAGAGCATGTCCGATAGCGGCACCGGATGTAGTTGTCCGCGGCGCAGTGCGGTACCGGCGAGCACCAGCAGGTTGTCGCCGTTGCGGCGCATGCGGGTGGCGAGGTGGTCGAGGCGGAACAGGCTTTGTAGTCGTTCGGCATTGTCCTCGTCGTGTTCCAGATCCTCGATCAGCGACAGCTGCTGTTCGACCAGGGATTGACTACGGCGGGAAAGGGTTTCGAACATATTCCCGATCTGCAATCGCAGTCGGGCCTGATCGGCGGCGAGATTCAGCGCCTGCTCGTGGATTTCGTCGACGGCGCGGGCCAGCTGGCCGACCTCGTCGGTGGTGTGCACGCCGACCGGGGTGATCTCTGGGGTGGCGCCACCGCTGCGCACGACTGCGAGCTCGTCTGGCAGTTTGACATGCGCGACCTCGAGCGCGTCGCGCCGCAGCCTGCGCACCGGGACGACCAGGGTGCGCGCGACGGCCAGCGCCAGCGCCAGACCGGCCAGCAGCATGCCGATGACGATCGTGGTCTCGCGCAGCGCACCGGTCTGCGCCTCGGTGGTCCGATGCGCCAGTGCTCTATCGATGGTGCCGGCCAGGGAATTGGTGGTCTTCTCGTAGGTGTCCGAGCTGATCTGTAGTGAATCCAGTACGGCCGGATTCGATGTCGGATCCCCGCCGTTCTGACTGAATGCGCCGAGGCGGATGCCGACCGCGTCCAGCAGTGGCCGCATATTCGGCGCATTGTCCGGCAGGATGATGCCGTAGGTATTGATCATGGTCATCTCGGCGCCGGCGGAGGTGAGCACCTTCGCGCGCACGCTCGGATTGTGGGCGGCATCGGGGGAGCCGACCATCATGCGCTGCTGGGTGAGCACGCGGCGAGCGTTCTGGATCGCGCCGATCTGCAGGAAGTAGCGCTGGATGACGAGGTCCTCGACCGAGGGCGAGAGGGCGTAGGCGTTGCCGATGCGAACCGCGATCTCATCGGCCTGCTCACCGACCATCATCGGCGATCCGTTGCGCAGGCTATTACGCATGGTGGTGCCGGTGGCGACAGCCGAGGCCAATTCGGAGGTGACCCGGGTGCTCACCTTGGTCGTGCGCATTCCGGCCTCGAGATCGGCGAGTGCCTGATCGAATTTCGTCAATGCCGCGTCGGTCGCCGGATCCGCGGTGTTACCCCAGGAGGCGGTCGCCGCGACCGCGAGTTGTTCGGTGGCCGTTCCGAACTTGACGATCGGGCGAATGATGATGACCTGTTCGGTCGCCGCATCCAACTGGGACATGGTGCGCAGTTCGTTGTTGATACGGAGCACGGCGAAGACGGTGGCCAGCAGCACGGGCAGGACCAGCACGATGCCAACCTTGCGAGTGACCGACCAGTTGGACAGACTGAATTGCCAGGACCGCGGTGCAGCTTCCATCCGCTTCCGTTGCCTCCGCTTCACGAGCTTGCACGTGTGCCCCCGGATGGCGCGTGGCTGTTCGGTTTTGATTCAACCCGCTGAGAACCAACTAGAGGTCTTCTTTTTACCGCAGGGAACATACCGCGCAGAGTGACTAACGGCAATCTGGGGCAGTCGCTCTGTAATTCACTCGAATATGGCTACTCAGAACGGGTTTCGGTGCCCAAAACGGTTGCCGGTTTCCGTCGAGATCTGTACGTGATCACAAACGTGCTGGTCGCTCGTCCAGCCCCTAGTGGGCCGCATCGATGCTGGGCACGGCGTGTCGAGCAGCGCGCTCTCAGTGGACTCTCAGTCGATGCGGTCAAACTGGGGGCATGCGCATTCTGGTAGTCGACGACGATCGTGCCGTCCGGGAATCGCTGCGCCGGTCACTGACCTTCAACGGCTACTCCGTAGAGCTCGCGGTCGACGGTGTGGACGCGCTGGAGAAAGCAACCACGCAGCGACCGGATGCCCTCGTACTCGACGTGATGATGCCCCGGATGGATGGGCTCGAAGTTTGCCGACGCTTGCGCAGCACCGGAGACGATCTGCCGATTCTGGTTTTGACGGCGCGGGATTCGGTTTCCGAACGGGTAGCCGGACTCGATGCCGGTGCCGATGACTATTTGCCGAAACCATTCGCGCTCGAGGAATTGCTGGCCCGATTGCGCGCGTTGTTGCGCCGCCGGGCCGCCGATCCCGGCGAGGTTTCCGAGACCATGACGTTCGCCGATCTGTCGCTGGATCCGGTGACCCGCGAGGTGACCCGTGGCGACCGGTCGATCAGCCTCACCCGCACCGAGTTCTCACTGCTGGAAATGCTGATGGCGAATCCGCGCCGAGTGCTGACCCGCAGCCGCATCCTCGAAGAGGTCTGGGGTTACGACTTCCCGACGTCCGGCAATGCGCTCGAGGTCTATATCGGCTACCTGCGCCGCAAGACCGAGGCCGAGGGCGAGGCCCGGCTCATCCACACCGTGCGCGGTGTCGGCTACGTGCTGCGCGAAACACCCCCGTAGGCGAGTCGACATCCCATGGCCAGAACCAATCCCAAGCGACAAGTTGTCGCGGCGCTCGGCGCATATCCCCCGGAACCGCCGGATATGCGCCCGCCCATGCCCCTGACCAGATCGGTCTCCCTGCGCTGGCGGGTCACCCTGCTCGCGGCCTCGGTGGTCGCCATCGCGGTGGCCGTCACCTCGATCGCCGCCTATGCCATGGTGGCGCGCGCCCTGAATGCCGATGTGGATGCTCAGCTGAAGGCGCGCGCGAACACCATGATCAACAATAATTTCGACAGTTTGGGTTTTCAGTCGATCGTGCTGGCCGGCCTGTACTCCAATGATGTCGGAGTTGCGCTGATATACGCGAAAGACAAGGCGTATATGCCACCGCAGCAAACGATTCCACCGGTCGGCACCCAGGAACTCGCGGTCGCGAACGGTGAGTTGCCGTCGTCACTACGTACGGTGAATAATCAGCGGGTACTTGCGGTGCCGACGCATTCCGGTGCGACGTTGGTCATCTCGCAGCGGCTGCAACCGACCCGCGAGGTATTGGACCGGTTGGCCTGGTTGTTGTTCGTCGTCGGCGGTTGTGGCGTTGTGCTGGCGGCGGCGGCGGGTACCGCGGTCGGCCGCACCGGGCTGCGCCCGATCGGACGGCTCACCGCGGCGACCGAACGGGTCGCCCGCACCGACGATCTGACACCTATTCCGGTGACGGGTGACGATGAACTCGCGAGGCTCACAGAGAGCTTCAACACAATGTTGCGCGCACTCGCCGAATCGCGCGGTCGGCAACGTCGATTGGTCGCCGACGCCGGACATGAATTGCGCACGCCGCTGACATCGCTGCGCACCAATATGGAATTGCTTATCGCCTCCAGTCGCCCTGGTGCGCCGCAGATTCCGGAGCAGGATATGGCCGAGCTGCGTGCCGATGTGATGGCTCAGATCGAGGAACTGTCGACCCTGGTCGGCGATCTGGTCGATTTGGCTCGCGAGGACGCACCCGAAACCGTTTATGAACGAGTGGATCTCGGCGAGGTGGCCGAGCGTGCGCTGGAGCGGGCCCGGCGTCGCCGCGGTTCCATCGAGTTCGCCGCGCAGTTGCAGCCCTGGTTCGTATACGGCCATGAGGCCGGCCTGGAGCGAGCGATTCTGAATGTGCTCGACAATGCCGCCAAGTGGAGTCCGGCGGGCGCGCAGGTGAAGGTCACCATGCGGGAAACCGGTCGGGGATTGCTCGAGCTCGATGTCGACGACGCCGGACCCGGCATTCCGAGCGCCGAGCGCGAGCTGGTGTTCGACCGTTTCTATCGGACCACGGCATCGCGTTCCATGCCTGGTTCGGGGCTCGGCCTGGCGATCGTCAAACAGGTGGTGACCAAGCACGGCGGCACGATCACCATCGAGACCTCCGAGCGCGGCGGCGCCTTGGTCCGGATCGTGTTGCCAGGTGCGGCGACCATGCTCGACGGGGCCGTCGATTCCGTAACCGATTGACGCCCTTCGAGACCCGGCCGTGATACCGCAGCGCGATGCGTGTTGGCGCCTCGGTCCGTATGGTATTGCCGAGTGAAGGCGGGAAGGCCGGTTCCGGTCCGTTCGCCGATATCTCGGAAAACTGAAAGCGGGGTCTCAGTTCGCTCTCAGTCGTCGTCGCCAAGCTGGTCGGAGACGTAAGGAGAAAAATGACCGAGGATTCCAAGGAAGGCGTGACGCCGCAGCCGGATCACGCCGATACCGTGCCCGGTCCGCATCCGACCCAGGAGATCCCGGTCGTTGCGCCGGGCCAGTCCTACGCGCGGTCCGGATACGGGCCTCAGGAACCGACACCACATCCAACGATCTGGCAGCAACGCATGTCGCAGAACCCGACTCAGCAGTTCCCGGGGCCCGAAGCCGGCCCGGAATACGCCCAGCCGTCCTACGCGCCGCCGCGCCCACCCGGCGGGCCGTATCCCGGCGCCGCATTCGCCGCCGAGCCGCAGCCCGAACCCGCCCGCCGCCCGGTCCGCACCGGCCTGGTCGTCGGCGCGCTCGCGCTCGCACTCGTCAGCGGTGGCGTCGGTGGCGCGGTCGGCTCGCTGATCACCCGGACCGATAACGGGCACGCCACGGTGACCAATGCGCTGGACGCACCGAAGCCCAATGTCAGCAATGTCGCCAACGCACCGGCCGGCTCCACCCAGGCGGTGGCACAGAAGGTGCTGCCGAGTGTGGTGATGATCAAGGTCGCCAGCAACCGCGCACAGGGCGAGGGCTCCGGTGTGGTGCTGTCCTCCGACGGTCTGATCCTGACCAATAACCATGTCGCCTCCGGCGGTGGCGCCAACGCCAAAATGGAGGTCGCCTTCGCCGACGGCACCACCGCACCCGCCACACTGGTCGGCGCCGATCCGGTCTCCGATCTGGCCGTCATCAAGGTGCAGGGCAAGGACGGACTGACCCCGATCGAACTGGGTAGCTCGTCGAATCTAGCGGTCGGCCAGCCGGTCATCGCTATCGGCTCGCCGCTCGGGCTGGCCGGCACGGTGACCACGGGCATCGTCTCGGCACTCAACCGTCCGGTCTCGACCAACGGTGAGGGCACCCCCAGCCAGGTGCAGCCGGTCATCGACGCGGTCCAGACCGACGCCGCGATCAACCCGGGCAACTCCGGTGGCGCGCTGGTCGACGCCAGCGGCAAACTCATCGGCATCAATACCGCCATCGCGAGCCTCGGCGGCAGCGAGGCGACCGGTCAGCAGAGCGGTTCCATCGGCCTCGGCTTCGCCATCCCGGTCGATCAAGCCCGCCGGGTTGCCGACGAACTGATCAAGACCGGTCACGCCACCTACGCCCAGATCGGCATCAAACTGCGCCCGCAGGACTCCGCGGCACGGGTGCTGGAGGCGACGCCGGACGGTCCGGCCGCCAAGGCGGGCATTCCTGCCAATGCCATCATCACCAAGGTGGACAGCCGCACCATCGACTCGGGTGACGCACTCATCGCCGCGGTCCGTTCTCATCAGCCTGGAGACAAGGTGAAGGTCACCTACACCGATGAACAAGGTAACAACCCCAAGACAGTCGACGTGACGCTCTCCGGTGCGGCCGCGGACGGTGGCCGATGATGCGGGTGCTGCCCGGCGGATTGTCGGCACGACCGGGAGCCGACGCCCACCTCGTCGATCTGGACGCTACGGTTACCAACATGGAAATCGATGCTCCTGTCGCGGGGCGTGCTCTGGTGGTGGTCGTCGACGATCGAACGGCGCATGGAGGTGTGGACTCGCTCGGGCCGCTGGTCACCGAGCTGCTCACCGAGGCGGGTTTCCTGGTGGACGCTTCGGTATCGGTGCAGGCCGATGAGGTGGAGATCCGCAATGCGCTCAACACCGCGGTGATCGGCGGTGTCGACCTGGTCATCTCCGTCGGCGGCACCGGTATGTCCCCGCGCGATGTCACCCCGGAGGCCACCTCGCAGGTGCTCGACCGGGAACTGCCCGGAATCAGCGAGGCGCTGCGTTCCTCGGGGCGCGTCGCCGGTTCGCTCGATGCCGGCCTCTCGCGCGGTCTGGCCGGAATCTCCGGCAGCACACTGGTGGTAAACCTGCCGGGCAGCCGGGCCGCGGTCCGCGACGGCATGGCAACCCTCGGTCCGCTCGCCAGCCGAGTGATCGGCGAGCTGTCCGGATTGGCGGAATAAATTACCGCCGCGGACTCCTCCGACGACCCTCGTCCGGCGACACGCCGGGCGAGGGATGCGGCGCGTCTGGCAAAAATTTTCGGTGAGGTCCTTCCGGAGACGACCGGTGACGAGCGCGGCGACGAGACCGAATCGTTATCGGACGACTGGCTCCGGTCGCAGGTCCCACCCCATCACGGCTCCTGACCCATCTACGGTCCGGCCACGTACCATCGTTCGCGGTTGCGCCTACATCCACCGTGAATTCCTCACGGTGAGGTTTGCTAGACCTTCAAGTACGGTGCTGTCTCGTAGTTACCGACGGCATCGTTGCGACTGCGGCCGCCTTTTGGAGTTGCTCGGCTGGCGCTTCGTTCCTGTTTATGCACGTCAAGCAATATGAGCATTTGAGACGGTGTGAGCTAGATCACATTGATCTTAACGAAAACTTACGTTGCCAGACCGTTACTGGTCGGTTTAATCTCGCCACGAGCCACCCACGCTGCTGGACCTCGCGGGCCCGGGTGCGGCACGTACGTTTGTCGACTCGGCGGAACTCGGCTCGGTTCCGATGCCAGCACTGACCGTTGCGCCGAAATAACAGCCGGTTACACATCGGCAACAATCGGGGCACAAACTGAGCTGGGCCTGAGAGGACCAACGTCCAGCCTCGATGGTCGAGGTTGACTGTTAGAACCTGATGAGGGGAAGTATGAGCGAGAACCGCACCAACGGTCTGCGCCGCGGTGCCCGGATCGCGGGCGTCGGCGCTGCCGCGGCCGTGGCCATGGGCCTGCTTTCGACCGGTGCTGCCAATGCCGATACCTTCGTGCCGTTGCCGGACGGCCAGAAGAACGGCCCCGACGTGACGCTCGCCCGAACCGGTGAGCACGCCCTGATTTCGCCTTCGTTGGCAGCCAACGGTGCCGGCCGTGTGGTCTGGGTTTCGGGCAACGCCGTCGCGGATGTGAACGTTACGCCGGAAGGCACTGTCGGCCCGAACAACGGCGCCTCCGGTGCTCCCGGTACCAACAACTCCTCCACCCACGGCGCATCACAGCTGAGCACCGGCTACATCGTCGGCTGCCAGGTCAGCATCGCCAGCGACGCCATCTCGGCCGGTCTGTCCGGCGGTATCAACCTCTCGGGCGGTTCGCTCGGCGGTTCGATCGGCCTCAACCTCGGCCCGGGTGAAGTCAAGTTCGTGCAGATCGACTACAAGGACATTCTGAAGCCGGGTCGCTACTCGGTCGAGTACCAGGATGCCGAGATCGAGATCCAGGGCTGCGCGGGCTACGCCCAGGCGCGTGCCTACACCGTCGTCGAGATCATCGGTGACCACTACTCGAAGACCACCCTCTACGGGCAGCCGTTCAGCATCGGCTGACGTCGGTCAATCCACGAATATTCTTCTCGCTCAAGCGAATCAACCCTCGAGGGATTATTAGCATGATCAACCGTAAGAACGTGGCACGGGTGGCCGGTGTCGGCGCCGCTGCCACTGTCGCTCTTGGCCTGTTCTCCACCGGCGCCGCGAACGCCGATACCTTCGTGCCGCTGCCGGGTGGCTCGATTACCAAGACGCTGTCCGACGGCACCGTCGTCACCATCAGCCTGACCGGCGAATCCGCCAACATCAACCCGTCCATGGGCTCGACCCCGCTGCACCGCAATGCGTGGGTTTCGGGTAGCGCTCAGGTCTCGGTATCCGGTGACGGCGGCGGCTCGATCTTCCCGGGCTACACCGTCGGCTGCCAGGTGAACATCTCCGGTGGCGGTGCCACCGGAGGTGTCGAGGGCACTGCGGACTGGAGTGGTGACACCGTTACCGGTGGTGTCGGCGCGACCAGTGGTGCAAACCTCACCCTCGGCCCCGGCCAGTCGCAGTCGTTCTACGTGCTCGATCTCGAGCAGGCCGACGACTTCGGCAATGAGGCGCACAAGAAGCGCAATAAGTTCAAGAACGGCAGTGGCTCGGTCACCTGGGCCGATGAGACCATCGGTCTGACCGGCTGTGGTGGCTACGCGCAGGCGCGGGCCTTCGTCAGCGTCGAGGTGGAGACCGACAACGTCATCACCTGGACCACTCTGTGGGGCCAGCCGTTCAGCCTCGGCTGATCGGCAGGGGCATCACCCCCTGAAAACCCGAGCGGGCTCGTCGCATTCGCGGCGGGCCCGTTTTCGTGATGAAACCCCTTAGCGCCCAGCCAAATTCGCAGATCGTAGCGGATCGAACGGTAACATGTGCGAAATCTCACAGGAATTCGGCGCAAACCACTAATATTGGGCGCACCCAAGATCGTCCACCGACGAGATTGTCGGCAAACCGCTTGATGGCCAATGTCTTTCCAGCGAGCGGTGTCGGCATGAAAGGGTTTTCGGCCTCGGTACCCCGAGGGCGACCGCTAGAATCCGATGAGGGGAAGTATGAGCAAGAACCGCACCAGCGGTCTGCGTCGAGGTGTCCGCATAGCGGGTGCCGTTGTCGCCGCCGCTGCTGGGATGGGCCTGCTTTCGACCGGCGCTGCCAACGCCGATGTTTTTGTGCCGTTGCCGGACGGCCAGAAGCTGGGCCCGGGCGTAACCGTCAGCCGGACGGCCGAACACGCCTTGATTTCACCATCTTTGGCCGCCAATGGCGCGGGCCGAGTCGTGTGGGTCTCGGGTAACGCCAATGCCGATGTGTCCGTCACTCCCGAGGGCAGCATCGGCCCGAATAACGGCGCTTCTGGAGCGCCGGGTACGAATAACTCCTCGACGCACGGTGCTTCGCAGCTGAGTACCGGTTATATCGTCGGCTGCCAGGTCAGCATCGCCGATAACGCGATCTCGGCCGGTGTTTCCGGCGGCATCAACCTCTCGGGCGGTTCGCTCGGTGGGTCGATCGGGCTCAATCTCGGCCCGGGCGATGTCAAGTTCGTTCAAATCGATTACAAGGACATTCTGAAGCCGGGACGCTACTCGGTCGAATATCAGGATGCGGAGATCGAGATCCAGGGCTGCGCGGGTTATGCCCAGGCGCGTGCCTACACCGTGGTCGAGATCATCGGCGACAACTACTCCAAGGTCACCCTGTACGGAGCGCCGTTCAGCATCGGCTGACCGCGGTGTCCGATTTGCGGCGTTCCTGGGCCCTACGTGGTTACGCATGTTGCCGCGTCCGGACCTGACGGCAACGCCGCGGGGATCTGTCGAATATCCACTCGCCGAATCGAATTCATCGAACTCAATCGCTAGGGGCAGTATCAATTATGATCGATCGTAAGTTTGTGGCGCGCGTCGCCGGGCTCGGCGGCGCCGCCGCGCTGGCGCTGGGCCTGTTGTCCACCGGTGCGGCCAATGCCGACACCTTTGTTCCGTTGCCGGGCGGCCAAATAGTCAAAACGCTGTCCGACGGAACGGTTCTCACCATCCGGCTGGTCGGCGAATCGGCCGATATCAATCCGTCCATGGGCGCAACACCGGTGCATCGCAATGCGTGGGTGTCGGGTAGCGCGCAGGTCGAGGTGACCGACGGCTGGAACGGCGCGATCTTCCCGGGTTATGTCGTTGCCTGCC
This sequence comes from Nocardia sp. NPDC049737, assembly GCF_040674755.1. Classification (NCBI taxonomy): domain Bacteria; kingdom Bacillati; phylum Actinomycetota; class Actinomycetes; order Mycobacteriales; family Nocardiaceae; genus Nocardia; species Nocardia sp. NPDC049737. Next base: position 218,880 of record NZ_JBFANH010000003.1, read on the forward strand.
AAGTGAATATCGACGGCGGCGGTGCCGAGGGCGGCGTCACCGGTGGTCTGGACTGGAGCGACAGCCAGAACGTCAAGCCGAAGGTGAGCGCCAGCAGCGGCGCCAACCTGAGTCTGGGTCCCGGCCAGGCGCAGTCGTTCTATGTGCTCGATCTCGAGCAGGCCGACGACTTCGGCAACGAGGCGCACAAGAAGCGCAATAAGTTCAAGGGCGGCAGCGGCTCGGTCACCTGGGCCGATGAGACGATCGGTCTCAGCGGCTGTGGTGGCTACGCGCAGGCGCGGGCCTTCGTCAGTGTCGAGGTGGAGACCGACAACGTCATCACCTGGACCACTCTGTGGGGCCAGCCGTTCAGCCTCGGCTGATCGAATATTTGAACGGGCCCGTCGCGTGTGCGACGGGCCCGTTTGCCTTGTGGCGCAGGGGATTACCGTATGTGATTGTGGCGCAGTCGAATTCGGTGTTTATCTGTTGGGCAGGGGAATTCGATTAGAATTCGTGACGTCCGCCCCCGCTGCGCTGGCTGTCGGAGAGCAGGTCGCGGATTTGGATCAGCACCTCGGAATCGCTGAGTTTGGTGTCCGGGGTGGTGCCGAACCGCTTCTTCGCGTGCAGTGCGGGCAGCACCAGCACGAAGTACAGCACCGCCGCGATGACCACGAAATTGATGGCCGCGGTGATGATCGGACCCACCTGCACGAAGGTGGCCGGTTTATCAGCAACTAACTGGAAACCGAGGCCGAGGTCATCGCGTTCGCCGAAGACGGCCAGGATCGGATTGATGATGCCATTGGTGAACGCGGTGACGATCGCGACGAACGCGGTACCGATCACCACGGCTACCGCCAGGTCGACGACGTTTCCGCGGAGTAGGAATTCCTTGAAACCCTTCAACATTGCCGATATCTCCTCTTCGGGTGGGAGCTGACTCGTTGTGCTCGGCGGTTCGGGCTGCCGTATCGACCGATGCTAGTTGACCTTGATGGCAAATACTCGGCAACATTGCTCAATGAAAAACCACGGTCAGGGCGGTGCGCAGCGATGCGGCGGCCACCGCGGTGGCGTGTTCGGCGTCCATCGCTACCAACACCACGCGCTCGGGCGCGCCGCGCCGATCACCGGGACCCGATACCAGCACGACCGCGGCATTGATCGCGAGTAGCCGGGCGGGCCGAGTGCCGGGACCGCTCTGTTCCTCGGCCCCGATGACATCCACCCGGTCGCCCGTCCGCAGGATTTCCGCGACTGCCGTATCCGCCAGTCGAATGGGCACGATGCGGGCATCACCCGCCCCGGCGGCGACCGCCGCCAGTCGCGGTCCGACAATGCGCAGATCGGTGAATATCTCGCCGGTGCGCATTCCGCCGGTCAGCGTCGCGCCGACCAGAACGGCGACATCGTCGACCGCGCCCGCGGGCAGTGTGCCGGATTCGAGAGGTGTCGAGCGCAGATCGGTCGCCTCGAGCAGATGACCCGGCGGCAGATCGCGTCCGGCGACCAAGACCTCGGTGCGTGCGCTGCCGGGATCGCCGCGCAGGAACAGGACGATCGCGAGTGCGGTGAGGGCGGCTGCGAGCAGGCGTCGAGCGAGTAGCGCGTCCGCCCATGGCGGTCTGTTCCAGATAGTCGAGCGAAGCGAGTCGCCGCGGCCGAGATCGACGACCGATCGGGTCGTGCCCGACGGAATGATGCCCAGGGGAGCCATGCCGGGGAGCCTATGGTCACCAGTACCGCGACTCGCCCGAGAAAAGTCTGTCCTGTGGATATCGACAGCCCTGGGGATAGCTCCCGCAGGGCTGCTTCTATCAGGCGGAACTCAGCTGGCGACGGCCGTGCTGGTGGTGCTGGAGCTGCTCGACGAGCCGGAATCCGAACTCGACGTGGAGCTGCTTGCACCGCTGTCCGACTTCGCGGGCTCGCTGGCGGTCGAGGAGCCGCCGCGGCTGTCGGTGCGGTAGAAACCGCTGCCCTTGAACACGATGCCGACCGAGTTGAAGAGCTTGCGCAGCTTGCCAGAGCACTCCGAGCAGACGCTCAGCGCCTCATCGGAGAAGGACTGAACGATGTCGAAGCGGTTGTCACACTGGGTGCACGCATATGAATAAGTTGGCACTGGATCCTCCGCAGGGTTCGTCAATCTGGCACTCTACAGCCGACAGTGCCAACACCGCTAATCGGCATTTCATTCCGCAGCCCCAGCGCTACCCAATCGATGCAGTCCGCCATGCGGGGTGAGTGCCCAGCCCATGCGCAGATCGTGTGGTTCCTCGGGGAGCCGGTCGAGCAGTTCGTCGTCGCGTACCACCGCGATAAACCGCGCCGTCGGCCGAGCCGCGGCCAGTGTTCGGTCGTAGTACCCAGCGCCGCGGCCGAGCCGAACGCCGCGACGATCCACCGCCAGCGCCGGGACCAGGACCAGCTCCGCCAGGGCGATCGCATCGGTTAGCACCTCACCCGCGGGCTCCAGCAGTCCGAATCTGGCGCGCCGCAGATCATCGGTGCTGATGAACTCGGCCCATTGCAAGGGGCCCGGCGGCCCCGTGACCGGCAGCAATACCCGGGCGCCAGCCGTGCGCAGTGCCGTCAGCATCGCCGTCGATCCCGGTTCGTCGTGCATCGGCACGTACGCGCACACCCATGCGGGGACGTCGAGTCCAGCGACACTGTGGGCCAGCTCACGCGCCTCGGTTTCCTGGTCTGCCCTGGTCATCGCGGCCCGTCGAGCAGTAATTTCCGCCCGCCAGGCATGTTTGTCGCGCTCGCCGGGCATCTCCACAGTGATCACCTTAAGCTCACCGGGACCCGAGTCGGCGTGACGGCTGCTTCGGGCCGGTGACGGATGGATAGGGTAGGCGTATGACAGCAAAGGCCGGACAATCCGCGAATGGCGCAGTCGTGTCGTGTTTCCGCACGGCCGTCGTGCCCGCGGCCGGACTTGGGACGCGGTTCCTGCCCGCGACCAAGACCGTGCCCAAGGAGTTGCTGCCGGTGGTGGACACTCCTGGCATCGAACTGGTTGCGACGGAAGCCGCCGATTCCGGTGCGCAGCGGCTGGTCATCGTGACCTCGCCGGGTAAAGACGGCGTGGTCGCACACTTCGTAGAGGACTTGGTGCTGGAGAGCACACTCGCCGAGCGCGGCAAGTTCCAGTTGTTGGAGAAGGTGCGCAAGGCGCCCGCGCTGCTGGATGTCACCTCGGTGGTCCAGGACGAGCCGCTGGGCCTCGGCCACGCCGTCGCTCAGGCCGAGGGCGTCCTCGATGACGACGAGGACGCCATCGCCGTACTGCTGCCCGATGACCTGGTGCTGCCGTGTGGCGTGCTCGATGTGATGAGCCGGGTCCGGCGCAAGCGCGGCGGAACTGTGTTGTGCGCCATCGACGTTCCCAAGGATCAGGTCAGCGCCTACGGTGTCTTCGATGTCGCGCCGGTGCCCGATGCGGTGAACCCGAATGTGCTGCGGGTCAACGGAATGGTGGAAAAGCCCGCGCTTGCGGACGCACCGTCGACCTACGCGGCCGCGGGGCGATATCTGTTGGACCGCGCCATCTTCGATGCGCTGCGCCGGATCGAACCTGGCACGGGCGGGGAGCTACAACTCACCGACGCGATCGCACTGCTCATCGCGGAGGGCCATCCGGTCCATGTGGTGGTCCACCGTGGGTCGCGCCACGATTTGGGCAACCCGGGCGGTTATCTTCGTGCTGCGGTCGATTTCGCTTTGGAACGAGAGGAATACGGCCCCGCCCTGCGGGAGTGGCTGCAGCATCGGCTCAGTGCGGACTGGGACCCGCAGCTGACGACCTACGACTGATAGGCGCGGGCGTCGGGTTTCGCCGATAGTGGACCGTCGGGTACGAATGATGGTTCATCTGCGGTGTGAGCGACGGGCTCGGAGGCGGCAGCTCGCGTAACCACGCAGAGCCCCGGGAACACCGCGGATCGGGCAGAGCCGCGCGGGTTCGGTTGCGCGGTCGCGGAATCGGGTCGGCGACAGAGATCAGGAAGGGCTGGATGCGCTCGGTTGAGGATCAGCAGATCAAGGTGACGGCCGCGGCGGTCGCGCCCCGGCCGGTCCGGGTCGCGATCTCCGAGGCGCAAGGCCTGCTGTGTGCCGAGGACGTCGTCACCGAGCGGCCGCTGCCCGGCTTCGATCAGGCCGCCATCGACGGTTACGCGGTGCGCAGCGTCGATGTGTCCGCCGCGGGCACCGATATCCGTGACGAGGACGGCGAATTGGTCGATCTGACGCTGCCTGTCGTCGGCGAGGTGGTCGCCGGTTCCAAGCAGCCGATCCGATTGCAGCCGCGCCAGACCGTGCGGGTCGATACCGGTGCGCCGCTGCCGACACTGGCCGATGCCGTGCTGCCCTTGGATTTCACCGATGGCGGCCGCGCCAGGATCAAGGTGTACGAGCCGGTGCGATCCGGTGACTATGTCCGGCGTATCGGTGACGATGTGCAGCCCGGCGATGTCGCGGTGCGTGCGGGCACCATCATCGGTGCGCCGCAAGTCGGTCTGCTCGCCGCGGTCGGTCAGGACAAAGTGCTCGTGCATCCACGCCCGCGGCTGTCGGTGATTTCGGTGGGCGGCGAGTTGATCGATATCGATCGCACGCCTGGACCGGGACAGGTCTACGACGTGAATTCCTATGCGCTGGCGGCCGCCGCGCGCGATGCGGGCGCGGATGTGAACCGGGTCGGCATCGTGAGTTCGGATGCGCGGCGGCTGCGCGATGTGGTGGAGGGGCAGTTGGTTCGCTCCGAGGTCGTGGTGATCGCGGGGGCCATCGGCGGGTGGGCTTCGGAGCAGGTGCGCGAGGCACTCGAGGGGCTCGGTGAACTCGAAATCACTAGGGTCGCTATGCATCCCGGCTCCGTACAGGGTTTCGGGCGACTCGGGCGCGATGAGGTGCCGACCTTCCTGCTGCCGTCGAATCCCGTTGGCGCGCTGGTGGTTTTCGAAGTTATGGTGCGACCGTTGATCCGAATCGCCTTGGGGCGCAGACATCCCATGCGCCGGATCATTCGCGCCAGAACGATCACCCCGATCACCTCCATGGCCGGACGCAAGGGCTATCTTCGCGCGCAACTCATGCGTGATGAGGCTACCGGCGACTACCTGGTGCAGCCGTTGGGCGGCGGCACGGGCGGTTCGTCGCATCTGCTCGCCACGCTGGCCGAGGCGAACAGTCTGATCGTGATCGACCCGGACGACACCGAGATCAGAACCGGTGACGAGGTCCGGGTCGCATTTCTCGCACAGCGTGGCTGAGGCGTGGAGACGATGAATGTGTTCCGGGCCACGCAGCATCCCGGTTGGCCCGCGCATCTGGGGCCGGTGCGCGTCGCGGCCGGGGAGGTGACGTTGCGTCCGGTGCGGTTGCGCGATGCGGCGGCATGGAGCCGGATCCGGTTGCGCGACAGGGCGCATCTGGAGCCGTGGGAGCCGACCGGGCGCGGTGCCTGGGAGGCGCGCAACCACGTGTCGAACTGGCCGTCGCTGTGGTCGAGTCTGAAGTCCGAGGCCAGGCGCGGTGCGATGATTCCGCTCGTGATCGAGGTCGACGGCGCGTTCAGCGGGCAGTTGACCGTCGGCAATATCGTGCGCGGTGCACTGCGGTCGGCGTGGATCGGCTATTGGGTGGCCAAGGATTCGGGCGGGAAGGGTGTGGCGACAGCCGCGTTGGCGCTCGGGCTGGACCACTGCTTCGGGCCGGTCGGATTACATCGGGTCGAGGCGACCGTGCGGCCGGAAAACCTGGCCAGTCAAGCGGTTCTGCGCAATGTGGGGTTCCGCGAGGAGGGGCTGCTGAAGCGGTACCTGGATGTGGACGGGGCCTGGCGTGATCACCTGCTGGTCGGCATCACCGTCGAGGAGGTGGCGGGGACCGTCATCGATCGACTTGTGCGCGATGGGCGGGCCGCGCTGCCCTGAAATACTTGTACGCCCGTGCCGTTTTCGACGCGCCCGGCCGTTTTCGACGCGCGGCGCAAATGGTGGAACTGTGACAGGTGTGGCGTATGTGCACGGCGCGCCTGACCGAACTTGGTGCGACACGGAATTAACCTACGGACGTCGGAGGTGCGCCCCGCGCCCCCGGCATCCAGCCTGTGAGGCGGTGCCGAATACACCTCACAGCGGCCGGACGTCCGTCCGTCCGAGGCGTTTTGCGGCGAGCGAACGCACCGCGACGGGGCGCGGTGCGACCCGGTCGAAAGGCCGAGCGGACGATGCGGCGGGGACGGAGGTGCGGAGGCGAGATGCCGAATTCGATCCTGTGGATCGGCCTGGTAGTGCTCTGGGTCTTCGTGCTGTTCCCGATCCTCGCCGACCGGCACCCCAGGATCAGGCAGACGACCGACGCGGCGTTGGCGACCCGCGTATTGCACCGCGGAGGTTCCAAGCGGCGCACCAAGAGTGGCCCGGCCGCCGGCCACGACAGTGATCCGGATTACCGGCCGACCCGAGTGCAGAGAAAGCTTTCCCACAGCGATGATGCGGAGGACCGGATGACCCCACCGGCCGACGAGCAGGTCACCGAGGACGACGATCCCGCGGACAACCCGCCTGAAGCCGAGTCGGCGATATCTGATGCCGAAATCGACGAATTCGACGGTGCGGAGGGTGAATTCGACGACGATGCCGAAGAACTCGACGCCGCCGATTCCGACAATGCCGAAATCGCAACGGCCCGAACGGCTGCGAAGCAACCGGCGACCGCCGATGATGACCGGGTGGCTTTAGAGCACACCGAATCGACCGGTGCCCGAATCCCTCCGGCCCGGACAGCGGCGCCCGCTCGATTCGACGAATCCGACTCCGACGACTCGGATTTCGTGCCGACCCGGCGCGGCCGCGGCGGCTTCGACCCGGAAGCCGACGCCATCGCGCGCGCGGCACGCTACACCTTCCGCCAGCGCGCGGTCCTCGGCCTCGTCCTGGCCGTCCTCACCTGCGGCGGACTCTCGGTGGCGCTGAGCCCCATGTTCTGGTGGGGCTGCGGCGGCTCCGCACTCGTCCTGGTGACCTACCTGGCGTACCTACGCAAGCAGGTCCGCATGGAGGAGGAAATCCGCCGCCGCCGCCTCGCCCGCCTGGCCCGCAGCCGCGGCGAGCACATCGAGGCGGAACGCGAGGCAGAGCAGCGCGCCCAACAGCGCGTCATGGACCGCGACACCGCCCGCGCCCTGCGCCGCCGTTCCGTCCTCATCGAGGTGGACGACGAAGAACCCATGTTCGAACACCTGGAAACCTTCGACCCCGCCACTGCCCGCGCCCTACGCCGCAGCGCCGCCGACATGCGCCGCGCAGCAGGCGCCTGACCCATCCGCACAGGTCAACCACACGATTCGGAGTCTGCCCACCCCGCCTGATACAGTGTCACAGCGCGGTTCCCCGGAGCCGCACGGGGCTATAGCGCAGTTGGTAGCGCGTCTCGTTCGCATCGAGAAGGTCAGGGGTTCGATTCCCCTTAGCTCCACAATTTTGGTAGAATAGTGGCATTGCCCCCCCGCAAGGTACCCTCTCGGGCTCGGTGTTGAACAGGTCAGAAACCGTGAGTGCTCGGCCGACCCCACCGGACGCATGCCCCGGTCGGCTTGCTGAATCTCAGGACCGGCTCCGTCCATGGGTGTCGCGAGTACGAACGCCACGTTCGCGCAACCTGTTCAGCACAGTGACAGTATCGACGGCGAGGTGCCGGGCGGCCCGAGCGAGGGACCAACCTCGGCTGTACAGATCAACCGCCTCGTCCACCTGCTCGCGAGACAGACCGCGTCCTCGCATCGGAATATTGTGCCGATGCAGAATCGCGCTGACAGTACGACGATCGACACCAAACCGGTCTCCCAACTCATACGTCGTCGCACCGGACAGGTAGCCCTGGATCAATCTCCGGACTTCCTCGTCATCGAGACGACGCGCCCGATGCGGTGCAGACTTGTCGGCCGGCACCGGCCGTGGACTCTTATCGGCAATACCCGCTGGATCGTCATCCCCCGGATCGGCTATCTGCTGCCGTGCCAGTTCAACAAGTACCGTCGCGATCTTCTCGGCATCAGGCGGGTCACGACGGACGCCATATACACGGATCCCGCCCCATCGAGGATCGACGTTGTCCGAAGTTGCCATACGACTATCCTCGGTCCGCACCGCAACAACAGCCATGGCACCTTCTCGCAGGCCGTGACTCGATCAGGCGGCGTCCAGCCTCGAAGCTTGCTCATCATGCAAGCAGAAAAGGCTCGTCGATAAGCGCGACGCCTGAACCGCGTTGAGCCAGTTGGACCGCCTCGGGCTCGCAGGGGGGGCAATACGTTGCGGATGAAGCTAACCCAGCGCGCGGTTACCGCACACTACTCAGCACTGCCGATATGCACGCCACCGCGGTATGCCGGGACAACGAACCGGCAATGCGGCCAGCACCCAGACCGCCGCCCGACCGACCAGTTCTTTCACGATCGTCCGCACCTGGCCGGTCAGTCGGTTCGTTCGCCGTTGATCGCGTTCGACAAGCCCGGGAACCTGCTCACGGAAGGTCCTGCAGCACTGCGGTGTCGAACAAACCAGCCGCCGGACCCGCACCCGCACGATCACCATACGGCCGTCGACGGGCAGCTCGGCGACGGTCCTGCGATGGTAGCTGTGGACTTTCTCCGACACTGCGCCGCAACGCCAGCCCGGGCGCTGTCCTGGCTTTCACCACGACCTGAACGCCCTCATCGATAACATCGCCGACAACCAGCGCCGAAGAACCCCAGAACACCAGCCCCACAGCAACATTCACATCACGCGCCAGGAGGCATCGTGCTCTCACGCGGTCACCCTCTTCCGCTGAGTAGGCCCGGGGCGCGGTGTCGGGATTGCTCCCGGTCCGTTTCCCCGAACCTCTCGCCGAACCCGCCGGGCGCCTCTCGATGCAACGGGCTCTCCACGGTTTCTGTCGTCAGGCTGGTTGAAGGGTCGTCCATCGGTTGGGAATCGTGTGGCCGCGCCATCGGTAGCGGCTCACTGTCACGTTGCCCATATCGAACAACACAGTCCCGTCCGCCGCCGAAATAGGTAGCCATCGCCCACTGGCGGTGGTGAATCGGCGGCGAATGTCCTTCCATCCCCAGCGATGCCGGGTTTGTAGCATCCGGATCACCCGCTGCCAGACGAAGTGCTGTAGCGAGGTGAACCTGGCCTTGGCCACGGCATGCTTGAAGTAGTTGGACCAGCCGCGCAGAATCTGGTTGAGCCGCATGATCACGTAGTCCAGACTCTGTTGCGACCCCCGATGGGTCAGGGCACGGACTTTCGTCTTCAACGACCGGATCGGCCGGTCACCGACAAAGGCATAAACGGACCACTTGTCCGAGCCCCGCTTGCGACGCCACTGGATGTGGAATCCCAAGAAATCGACCCCGTCCGACAAGTGCCGCACCACGGTCTTCTCCGGCGAAAGCCGAAGTCCCAGAGGTGAAAGCACCTGCTCGACTTGTTCTCGCATCGCCTCGGCATTGTCTCTGGTCCCGTGGATCAGGACGACGAAGTCCTCGGCGTAGCGGACCAGCCGCCACGTCGGTGCTCCTTTGCGGCGACGATATGCCCGCTTGCTCTCACTGGCCATCGTCCCGCCCGGCTTCCAGGGCGCCATCACCTGCTCATCGAGCACGCTCAACGCGATATTGGCCAACAGCGGCGACAGGATGCCTCCTTGAGGCGTGCCGGTCGTGGTGTCCTGATGGTCGCCGAGTTCGGTGAGGATCCCGGCCTTGAGGAACGCCTTGACCAGCGCCAGAACGCGTTTATCCTTGACCCGCAATCGAACCCGCTCCATCAAGGCAACGTGGTCGATCCGGTCGAAACACGCCTCGATATCCGCATCCAGCACCCAGCGGAAGCCTCGGGTGCCGTAGTAGTGGATCTCGGCGATCGCGTCCCGCGCCCTGCGGTTGGGCCGCAACCCGTAGGAGACCGGTTCGAAATCGGCCTCGAAAATCGGTTCCAGAACCAGCTTGAGCGCGGCCTGGACGACCCGGTCAGTCACCGTCGGAATCCCGAGACGGCGAACCTTCCCCTACCCACCCGGCTTGGGAATCTTACGTTCCCGCACCGGCAACGGCCGAAAAGACCCGTCTTTCAACGACGTCCGCAGATCATCCAGAAACCTCGGAACCCCGATGAGCTCCTCGACATCGGCGGCGGTCATCCCGTCGACGCCGGGAGTTCGGGCTCCGTGGTTGACCGCGACCCGGTCGAACGCCACCATCAGCATCGCCGGGTCATGCACGAAATTGAACAAGTCGTCGAACCGACGGCCGGGATCGGCTGCCGCCCAACGGTGAAGCTTGGCCTGCATCTCCGATACCCGCCGGCGTGGCCCCGCAGGGTCACCCGACGTGGCGTCACCATTCGGTGGCGCATCTTTCGGCATTACAGTCTCCGCCTTTCTCGAAAACCGCTGCCGCCCTTCGCCATGTGACCGGCTTTCCCGGCCTCGGACTACTACGGCGGCTCCGACCCACCCAGCCCGTTCGACGGTCGGTGCGTCTATCCCCGAGCCGCGCAACTGGATCGCCCGCCACCGGGGAACCGGACCGGATGGTTCCCGTGTTCACTGTGATTCGCTCGATGAAGGAGGAGCCCGACTGTGTCCCTGCGGCATCGCCAACGGGTACGCCGTAGACCTTCCCCGTGGCCTCCCGACCGGCTTCGGTAAACCAGCCCGGAAGTTCCCAGCCGACCGAAATCGACTGGTACGCACCGCATCCTGCCCAGATCCGCCAGGTTCGAGCAGGTGTCGCATTGAGGGACGTAACAACGCCGGTTCCTGACGTACTCCTCTTCATCCCGCTTGCCGGACCCGCACCATCTGGCAGTACTGGCCACGTCCCGGCGTTGTCAGGGCTGCTCCCACCCTCCCCGGCACCACCCGGATCAGGCTGCCCTCAGCTCCACCGACCTGCTACAACAGACCGGAGGTGGTGGTCTCTCACCTCCACTCGAATCACAGCGCCTCACGGCGCAAACCGGAAGTGAGCCAGAGCCGTTAATTCGACACTCCCCGCCGCTGTTCGGGATTGGCCTGATCGCTGACCTGGAGTTACGGCATCGCCGCCGGGCCCGCTGCGAGGACCGAATCCGCTGCGCGAAAGACACCGGCCTACGCAACCTACCGTTCAGGGGCTTCGACGCGAATCAGATCTAGGTCGCGATCGTCGCGCTGGCACCGGCTGGACCTGACCGCACTGGACCGGCCGCAACTCGGCTGACCAGCACAAATCATTCCCGCAACCATAGAAGGACTTCCATCCGGGCCCGTGGAACCCGGCAGCCACCCGCTGATCGGGCAGCCCCCGTGTTGCTCACCAGCCAATGATCAACCGCCGGAAACCAATCCGAACCCGATCAGGCCGGTCCATCGGCCGGCCGAAAGATCGAGGCTAGATAGTCTGCTCCGCGCTCGAAAGCGCGCGAGCGGCAGTCCGGTGAATGTCCGTGGCGCCAAGTAGGCTGCCCTGCATGGACGATTGGGCGCAGCCAACATTCACGATCGAAAAGGGGGCATACCTTGTCAGCGACTTCATAGGCTGGAATGACGGTGGCTCGCTTGAGTTGAGTCCGGATTTTCAGCGAGGGTCAGTCTGGTCGCGCGCCGCAAAGGCACATCTAATTGACACGATCCTCATGGGATATCCCATCCCCCCTATACACATCAGAGTTGTCAACCGGGGCCGGACAGGACCTGCGCGTGAAATTATAGATGGCCAGCAAAGGCTCACTGCGATTCTAGAGTACGTCGATGACAAATTTTCGATGCCTCGTCCACGAAATACATCCACTCCGCTACCCCCTTGGGCAGGCCAGAAATACTCACAGCTGGATAGCGAGTTCCAAGACCGCATAATTTCATATTCCTTGCGGACGGAGCAATATACTGGAAATACGCCCGACGAAGTGATTTACGAGGTGTTTTCGCGAATTAACATGCACAGCGTGCCTCTCAATAGTCAAGAGTTGAGGAACGGGCGTTATTTCGGCGAATTCAAACAGTCAGCCCAGCATCTTGCGGCATCTAATAAATCGGTGTGGACTGCGCTGAAGCTATTTTCTTCTCAAGCGATTGCCCGGATGCAAGATGTCGAGTTCGCTTCTGAACTTTTAATCCTGCAAATTGCAGGGATGCAGGATAAAAAGGGTTCGGTCGACGTATTCTACAAGCGATATGAAGAGGATTTCCCGTCCCGCCTGGAGAATGAAACAAAATTTCAGGATGTACTTGATACAATTCGGAGTAGCTTCGGCGAGTTGATACCCACCACTAAATTTCAGCGGACCCCGCTGTTCTATTCACTTTGGGCCGTCATCTACCATCGGATGATTGGCATCGCGCATCAGACCTATCCGACCAGTGTCAGTCAGACCGAGCTGCCACCTACTCCGCGGGCCCCTCTTGACCGAGACGCGATCGCGCGAGTCCAGCGAGCAATTCTGGAGTTGTCCAATGCTCTGCAGTCAGGTTCAGGCGACTCGGAGGACCTTGACGAAGAAGCCATGGACGACGACAGTCCATTGAGTACAACGGGCTTCGTCGAAGGGACTCTCGGGCAGACTGACAATATCCGGCCGCGGCTACTCCGGTTCCATGGACTCTGGGACGCCGCAGAACTGTCGAGATGACGCTCGCGACATCGGCTTTTGCCGACCTAATACCCAGGTTGGATCCATACTATTCCGCTCTCGGAGAATGCCACAAACCCAGAAGCCCTCAGTCAAGCTGCAGCGGGTGCCAACTTGCCGCAGAGGCCACTTTTTTGGCTGCCTTGCGCGCTTGGGAATGGTTCGTACACAACGCGATTATCGATCTGATGGTGGCGGCACCCACAATGCATAGGCTGGACGCACCACCAGCCCGTGTGGGTCGTTTTTCGAACCGCGTCGACGCAGAACAAGAGCTCCTTAAGTGCAATTTTGACAATAGCCGTCCCGGACGGATTCGGCTTCAACCGAACCCCAAACGGTTCATAGTTCTTCATAATCCCGCCCTCGTCAGCGCAATTTGCGGCTATTTCGGTTCGAACACCAAGATGCAAGCTGTCTTCGACAGTGCCGGCACGGATATAGCGCGTATACTCTCGATTAGACACGGAATTGCACACGGTACAGATGACGCAATCCGCGAGATGCAGGGCACACTTCGCCACTACCAGCCCACACGCGCATTCGCGAGTGCAGGCGAATTCCTTCTATCAACCGAAAGTATTACTACTTCCGAACGATTCCTCGACATACTACTCCAGCAAATTTTCGACTATGCTCACCAGATTTCTCCCTAAAACTCCATCCGTAGTTTATCGATCACGCCGATAAATCCGACCGCTACTGGTAAGGGCAAGTAGCCGCGAAGTATTGATGGTCACAACGCCAGGGTGACGTCAAAGTCGTGAATTCGGAGTTTGACCTGCGGTTTTCGGTGTGTCGATGCGCAACAGCCTTCTCGGCCGAGATGTCGGTATACGTGGCAGTCGCCCCGGCGGCACTCATAGGTGTATGCAGAAGCGCTGGGGCAGGCTCCAGACGACGTTCACGGGCTCGCGGGCCGACAAAGCCGCCGACCGCCGAGCCGTCCTGATCCAGGCTCGCACACACCACCCACACCGCTTCGGCTCCACCGCGGCGCCGAAGATCCTCGACCTACCCGACACCGCCTGGATCAACCAGCCAGCCGACACCCAGGAGACCGAAACGACGGTCGCTTAACACCCGCTGGATTCGTCCACCTTGAAAAATTCCGGAGCGGCATCGGCGGTGTAGCCGTGCACCTTCGCCGACTCGGCGCCGCAACACAAGCACGCGCTGTACGGGCCCGCGCCACGACCTGCGCGGTCCCTTATCGACCACATCATCGTTTGCCGGGCCCTGACAAGCCCTAGAGCCCAAGCCCACAGAACCGGCCACCCCAACCGGGTGTTGTCGTGGCAGACCCCGAAACCGAATCTCCCGCGAAGCAGGTTGTCGACTGCTTCGTCCGGAAGGACCGTGCCATGAGTGTGTGAGTGGGATTCGGTCGCTACTGCTCGGCAACCAGGTCGGACACTAGGGAATGTAGGGCAGAAATGTCGACAACCGGCAGCGCCGATATCGGGATCTCCCATCCGGAAACAGACCAGGCAACCGCTAGGAGGTGTCTGCTCCAACTTTTGCAGTCGATGGTGCTGGTCGAACGCCCCATACTGCCGAGTAACGCCCTGGAATCCACAACCTCATAGGCGAGGGTTCCAGCACGCCCGCTGTCACGACCCACGACTTCGGCGATTGCCGCGAGGGTGTTGGCCTGTCGCTTCGGGTCGGTGATGGTGCGGGCGAGGGCCTTGGCGCGGTCGGGGTCGCTGGCAGCCACGGCTTCGGCGATTTTGGCGAGGGTGTTGGCCTGTTGCTCCGGGTCGTTGATGGTGTCGGCGAGGGCTTCGGCGCGGTCGGGGTCGGTGCCGGCCACCACCGCCGCGATTTTGGCGAGCACGTGAGCCTGTCGCTTCGGGTCGGCAATGGTGCGGGCGAGGGCTTCGGCGTGGTCGGTGAGTCGGGCGGCGTGGTCGGTGCCGGCCACCACTTCCGCGATTCTGGCGATCATGTCGGCCTGTCGGTCCGGGTCGGTGATGGTGTGGATGAGGGCTTCGGCGTGGTCGGTGAGTCGGCCGACGCGGTCGGGGTCGGTGCTGGCCACGACTTCGGCGATTCTGGCTAGGGCGTAGGCCCTTTGCTTTGGGTTGGTGATGGTGTCGGCGAGGGCTTCGGCGCGGTCGGTAAGTCGGGCGGCATGGTCGGGGTCGGTGCTGGCCACTACCTCGGCGATTCTGGCTAGGGCGTAGGCCTGTCGCTTCGGGTCGGTGATGGTGCGGGCGAGGGCTTCGGCGCGGTCGGTGAGTCGGGTGGCGCGGTCGGGGTCGGTGCTGGCCACTACCTCGGCAATTCTGGCGAGCACGAAGGCCTGTTGGCCCTTGTCGGTGATGGTGTGGGTGAGGGCTTCGGCGCGGTCGGGGTCGGTGTCAGCCACGACTTCGGCGATTCTGGCGATCGTGTCGGCCTGGTGGTCTGGGTCGGTGATGGTGTCGGCGAGGGCTTCGGCGCGGTCGGGATCGGTGCTAGCCACGACTTCGGCGATTCTGGCGAGCACGTAGGCCCGCCGCATCGGGCTGGTGGTGGTCTCAGCGAGGGCTTCGGCCCGGTCGGGGTCGCTGGCAGCCACGACCTCGGCGATTCTGGTGAGGGCTTTGGCCTGTCGCCCTGGGTCGGCGATGGTGTGGGTGAGGGCTTCGGCGCGGTCGGTGAGTCGGGTGGCGCGGTCGGGGTTGGTGGCAGCCACGACCTCAGCGATTCTGGCGAGCACATAGGCCTGTTGGTCGGGGTCGGTGATGGTGTCGGCGAGGGCTTCGGCGCGGTCGGGGTCGGTGGCAGCCACGACTTCGGCGATTCTGGCGAGCACGTAGGCCTGTCGCCTCGGGTCGGCGATGGTGTCGGCGAGGGCCTCGGCGCGGTCGGTGAGTCGAGCGGCGCGGTCGGGGTCGGTGCTGACCACCACCGCAGCGATTCTGGCGAGCACGTAGGCCTGTCGCCTCGGGCTGGTGGTGGTGTCAGCGAGGGCTTCGGCGCGGTCAGGATCGGTGCCAGCCACCACTTCGGCGATTCTGGCTAGAGCGTAGGCCTGTCGCTTCAGGTCGGTCATGGTGTCGGCGAGTGCTTCGGCGCGGTCGGTGAGACGAGCGGAGAGGTCGGTGCCGGCCATCACTACGGCGATTCCAGCAAGGGTGTATGCCTGTCGCTCTGGGGCGGTGATGGTGTGGGTGAGGGCCTCGACGCGGCCGGTGAGTCGAGCGGCGCGGTCGGGGTCGGTGCTGGCCATCACCTCGGCGATTCTGGCGAGCACGTAGGCCTGTCGCTTCGGGTCGGTGATGGTGTCGGCGAGGGCTTCGGCGCGGTCGGGGTCGGTGCTGGCCACTACCTCGGCGATTCTTGAGACAGCGTTGGCCTGACGCAGCGGGTCGGTGATGGTGTAGGCGAGGGCTTCGGCGCGGTCGGGGTCGGTGCTGGCCACTACCTCGGCGATTCTGGAGAGGGCATAGGCCCGTCGATACGGGTCGGCGATGGTACGGGCGAGGGCTTCGGCGCGGTCGGTGCCGACCACCACCGCAGCGATTCCGGCGAGTGCGTAGGCACGCCGATGCGGGTCGGTGACGGTGCGGGCGAGGGCCTCGGCGCGGGCGGTGAGTCGATCGGCGCTGTCGGAGTCGGTAACCGCCACGACCTCGGCGATTTTGGTGAGAGCGTAGGCCTGTTGGCCCGGGTCGGTGATGGTGTCGGTGAGTCGGGTGGCGTGGTCGGGGTCGGTGCCAGCCACAACCTCGGCGATTCTGGCGAGCACGTAGGCCCGTCGCTGCAGATCGGTGATGGTGTGGGCGAGTCCTTCGGCGCGGTCGGGGTCGGTGCCGGCCACGGCTACGGCGATTTTGGCGATCGCGTTGACCTTTTGTTCCGAGTTGGTGATGGTATGGGCGAGTCCTTCGGCGCGGTCGGGGTCGGTGCCAGCCACGGCTACGGCGATTTTGGCGATCGCGTTCACCTGTCGCTCCGGGTCGGTGATGGTGCGGGCGAGGATCTCGGCGCGGTCGCATTGACCGAGGCGTGCCAGCACCGTCAGCAGGTCGAGTGGGATGTTGTCGTTGCGGTTGTGGATACGGTCGCGGTGGCGGGCCAGACGCGCGGCACTGAGCAGGTCGGGGTCTTGTTGGTCGCAGATGTGTTGTTGCGCGGTGCGGATCTCGGCCAGCGCGGTTGCGTCACCTCCGGTCCGGATACGCATCCGGTCGTGGCGGGCGGTGTCGAGAGCCGCGGTGATCATCCGTGACAAGTCGCTGTGCCTGTCGAGGACCGGGAAGTAGCGGCGGAACAGGAAGTCTGGGGTGTGAGTCGGCCAGCCTTGTTCGCGGTAGTGGTCAGCCCAGGCGTGTAGCTGATCCAAGCTCGCGGTCAGTTGTCGTGGGCCGAGACGTTCCTCAGCAGTGCGTTGCAGGGTTTCGTGAGCCAGCGCATAGACCGGGTCTGCCCGTCCGCCAGCTCCTCCCGGTACTGCAGAAGCACGGAAGCTGCGTCCGGCTACCCCGCGCAGCAGTCTGTCGATCTCGTACGGCGCGATGTCGGTGAGTTCTGTGAGTTCGGAGCTGGTGAGACCGTTGGCAGCGGTGATCAGAGCCAGCAGATCACGGTGCCGGGCCGGCCCCTCCAACAGGGCGTCGAGTTCGGCTTCGGCCCGTTCGCGGACATCGGCGGCGAACGGGGAGGAGGTGAGCAGGTAGGGCCGCGCCGCAGCCAGGAAGTGACCGTGCGGTATGGGAAGGCGGGGACCGTGACGGCTGGCGACGATAACTCGCAGATTCGGTGCCGGACGAGTCGGCAGCAGGGACACGATCTGCGGTCTGCCTGCGTCTTCGTCCAAGCCGTCGACCACCAACACCAGCCGCCGCCCGTGCCCGGCCTCGCGGCGGGCCGCCTCGGTGAGCAGTTCGTTACGAAGGCCGTCGCGGTTGATTGTCGCAGCCGCGATCGTCGTCCGCTGATCCGGCAGTAGCACCGCGAGTTGATCGAGGACTGCGGCGGTGAACGCGGTGTGGTCATTCTGGTCGGCGAGCCGGTCGGTGATGAAGAAACTGATCACCGTTACATCCGTCGGCGGATACAGGACGAACCACGACAGCAGCGCCGACTTCCCCGCCCAGGGCTCGGCCCGTATCCACAGGTAGGACCTGTCACCCTGGCAGAATCCGGCGAGGACATCGAGTTCGCCGACCCGGTCCTCAAGCCCGTCGACAGGGGCGATGAATTCCCGCACCTGTGACAGGTACAGCGACGTCCCCGACATCAACGCCCTATCCGGGACGACACCGAACTCGAAGCGGTTGTTGTAGATGGTGGTCACTGCCAAATGCCCGCCGGCATTGACTCCGTCGAGGCTGACCAGTGGTGCACCGGCAGAGTGGTCCCCGGAGGTCGATGACGCGCTCGGATCAGGGGTTACCCGTGCGCGGACGAAGGGTCCGCGCCGGACCTGCCGACCCGACCGCCAGTAAACCTAACCGAGCCGTCCACCGACACATCGGTGCCCTCGAACCCGCTGCCCTCGGTCACTAAGAGATCGGCGATCTCAAGGTCTCCCCCAACCTTGGCCCGGGTCAACCGCATACCCACAGCCTCTGCTCCGTCAGGAACCTGATCGGCCATGATTCGCAGCAATTCCTGTGCAGCTGCAAGCAACTGCTCGTCATCACCCGCCCCCGTCTTGTCGAGCCGCTTGGCAAGCAACTGCCGCCGCAACGGCTCATCGGGCTCGGACTCAACCCCAGCCACTTCCGCCTCGACCGCGCCGTACCGGCGAACGATCAGTCCCTTCAACGCCGCATACGCATCGACGACCACCTGCTTTGCAGTCGCTGTTCCACCTGCAGCCGCACCCGCAGCGACGGCCCCCGCGATCAACGTGACCGGATCCACCCCGCCGAACCTCCCGCTCTGACATCGGAACAGCCACCAGAACTGGCGCCCACCCAGACAACCTTGCCGAACTTCCGAGAGTATAGGGTCGTCCGAAAATATGAGAGTGTGCGCCACCAATTCGCGCCGGGTGACCATCACGGCCACCATCACCACCGACGGCACCGTCACCCCACCCATCCGCGGCATCCCCCTCAACGGCAACCAAGGCAACAGCACCACCGACCACAACGGCCATACCACCTACGCCCGCGCCATGGGCGTCCCCCACGAAATCCGCTGGTCGGCAGGAGGGTCGACGCGCTCGACGTCCTAATCTTGCGTCGAGTTATCGCAGAGTGGGGAAGCGATCGGCGGCAGGTCGTCTCGCACACGCGAATCATTCGACGCCGAATCCGATCCAACACTGCCTAGCCCTACTGGACGATCGCCGAACCGACCCTCGTGTCCGCGCGACCGACATGGTGGCTACGCGGTGGACAGCGTGGAGTGAGGTGGCCGCGGGGGACCACCAGCGGGATCGACGAGACGTCAATCGACACTTAAGGCTGCCCATCGTTCGACGGGCAGCCATTGGCCGGTGCGATTAAGGATCAAACGGACATCAGTCTGGCTTCCGATAGATGTATCCCGCATCAACAGTCAGCGTTCCCCAGCAAAATAGCTGGTCAGTCGAGGTCCCATCCTTATAGTGCCCCGCCGAGAGCACCACCCTGCGACAATGACGTCTGTTCCGCTGTGCCGATGCCGCCCATCTCATGCACGTGATCGTCCGTGGGCATCGCGGGTGGGGATGCCGCGTTGGCGGAGTTTGGTCAGCACCGTAGTGGGGTCGACTCCCCGGTATTGACCAACGCGAGCGAGAGACCAGCCCAGACCGTACAAGTGGACGGCATCGTCGGTCTGCTCGGCAGAATCCCCGGCGACGCATCGGCACATTGTTACGGTGCAGGATCTCACTGACCGTTCGCCGTTCAATTCCGAACCGGGCACCCAACTGATAAACCGTCTCCCCGTCCCGATATCCAGCTATTAGTTCCTGGACCTGATCGGTGCCGAGTTGGCGGGCCCGGCGGGGTTTGGGCCGATCGGCGGGCGATGGTGCGGGCACGGTGGGGTCGAGAAGCTTCCGGCGCAGCCGCTCCAACGCATCTACCTGCTTTTTCGTGTTCGAGTAAGCTCCCCCAAGGTCCACAAATTGACAAGAAAAAGCATTTTGATCAGGGGTTTGCCACCTTTCGGGCATAAGGCCACCCCTGGCCGGATACCGTGTATCACCTGGTCACTACCTGTTTTCGTGTTCTAGTAAGCGCCCCAAGGTGTGTGGTCGTCGGTGTTGATTACGTCTGTAGGCGCACTGTCAATACCGCGACCGCGAGCCGTGCTCGCCATGAGTGGGGTCTCACCTGGTCCTCGCGGATTGATGTCAAGACCGAGCCCGCCCGTGGGTGTCGCGGGTGCGGACGCCACGGTCACAGGACCGTTGATATGGCTGATCAACCCGCGCAGGGCGGCGGCGTCGGAGGCCGGGCCGTCCAGCGGATTGGCCGCCGCCACAACGGGATACCGATCCCTGCGGAGCTTGTCGATGACGTCGTTCCAGCTCGATCCGTCGGCGAACGCGCCGTGCACCAGCACGATCGTCGGTTTGGGCGCGTCCTCGGCCGGCCCGGCGTGGGAAGTGCTGCCGGTACATGCGACGGTGAGGCCACCGACGGCTAGCGCCACGGTGAGCGTGCCGGCGGCGCGTTGGGATGCCTACCTACCGGACAACGACAAATACCCCACGGCGTCAGCGGGTTTGACGATGCGCACCCGCACATCGCCGACCTCGGCGGGCACGGTCACCCATTGCACTTGAACCGGCGGCATCTCGATCGGCGCGGCCTGGATGTCGTCGAGTACTTTGCGGGCACCGTCGGGGCCGAGTTCATATAGGAACGGGGGATGCGCGGCAGTGGCGGCGAACTGCTGCGCCGACGCTTCGAGGCTGGGCTTCATCTGAATGCCTTTCTGTGTTGTCGTCATACCAAGGTCCGCGCAGCTCTCGAATTTCGTGACGGGACAACAGGAATGGCTTGCGCGGCCGCGCGGATATCGTCGACGAGCAGTCGTTCCAGGTGCGCTACAGCGCCACCCTGAGCGGCGGCGAGGAAAGCCCTCAGCAACTGACCGCAGGCTGCTCGATCGACGGGCTGATGACGTACCCCGGCGAGGTGTGTGCGGGCGCGCCGTCCGAGTTGCCGTGCGTTGGCCTCGCTGATGTCGAGCCGCTCGGCGATGTCACGGAACGAATAGTCGAATGCTTCACGCAGCACGAAGACGGCACGTTCGGTGGGCGACAATCGGCGCAGCAGGACCAGGACGGCATCCTCGAGGTCCGCTGACAGCTCGGCCACCGATGCCGGGTCCTCAGAAGTGACCACCTGTCCGGGTAGCCAGCGGTCGACAGGAATCTCCCGGCGAGCGCGGGCCGAACCGGCGGTATTGAGCGTGACTCGCGTGGTGATGGTTACCAGGAACGCGATCCGGTCACGCACCAGGGTCTGATCGGTGCCCTGCCACCGGAGCCAGACATCCTGGACGACGTCCTCGGCGTCGGTCGCACGACCCAGCATCCGGTATGCGATTCCGAACAGGCGCGGACGCAGGCCCTGGAAATCCGATACGTATCGGGCTGCCTCCGGCGAAGGTGGACCGGTCCGCGAGTCCGGCTCGGACATGACATCGGCGGTGCTCGGCATGCACATGGGGTCGTCCTTTCGTGGCTGCCTCGACCGCCACCTGACTCGGCGATCGAATGAACGGCGCAGGTAAGCCGCTCATTCACCGTCTCTCGGCGCGATGCCCGGTCGCGCCCTTGGCAATCCCGGGCGAATCCCCGGGGGACACTGGCCAGGGACACGTGTCTCTCGCATCCCTGCCCTGTGGCAGAGGCCACCGGGGACGGATCTCGAGCCCACGGCCACGAGGTGACATCATGAATGCGCCCGCGCCGACAGTGGTCGGGCTTCTCGAGTTCGGCGGTGGTGTGATGTCGCGCAGCGACGCTCTGCGTAGGCTGCAGGGCCGGCGTGCCGAGTGTGAGCCGCTGGACCGGTTGTTGAGCGACGCCGGTTCCGGCCGGAGTCGGACCCTGGTGTTGCGCGGCGAGGCCGGAATCGGCAAGTCCGCGTTGCTGGAGTACCTGGCCGGCAATGCGGAAGAATGCCGGATCGCGCGGGCCTCAGGTGTCGAATCTCAGATGGAGCTGGCGTTCGCCGGTTTGCACCAGCTGTGCGCGCCGATGATGGAGCATCTCGACCGGCTGCCGGCCCCGCAGCGGGAGGCCTTGGCCGTCGCGTTCGGTCTCAGTTCCGGGAGCGCGCCGGACCGGTTTCTGGTCGGGTTGGCGGTGCTCAGTCTGCTGGCGGAGGTGGCCGAGGAGCAGCCGCTGATCTGCGTGGTCGATGACGCTCAATGGCTCGATCAGGTGTCCGCGCAGACACTGGCCTTCGTCGCGCGCCGACTGTTCGCCGAGCGGGTGGCGCTGGTGTTCGCGGTGCGGACTCCGACCCCCGATGCGGGCAGTGATCCGCTGGCGGGTTTGCCCGAGCTGACGATCCGCGGTCTGCGCGACGGTGACGCACGCGCACTGCTGGAATCGGCGATCCCCGGGCGGCTCGACGAGCGGGTTGCGGACCGGATCGTCGCCGAGGCTCGCGGTAACCCGTTGGCGCTGTTGGAATTACCACGCGGCTTGACTCCCGCGGAGCTGGCCGGTGGGTTCGGTCGCCCGGACGCACAACCGGTGCCGAGCCGGATCGAGCAGAGTTTCCTGCGCCGGATCGAATCGCTTCCCGTGGCGGCGCAACGACTGCTGCTGGTGGCGGCGGCCGAACCGGTGGGTGACGTGTCGTTATTGCGGCGCGTGGCCGAGCGCCTCGACATCGGACCGGACGCCGTGGCGGCGGCCGAGGCCGCAGGACTCATCGAATTCGGTGCGCGGGTGCGCTTCCGCCATCCACTGGTCCGCTCGGCCGCCTACCGCGCGGCGGACCCCCACGATCGCCGAAATGTCCATCGCGCCTTGGCCGACGCGACCGATCCGGTGTCCGACCCGGACCGCCGGGCCTGGCATCGCGCCAGCGCGGTGGTCGAACCGGACGAGGCGGTCGCCAGTGAACTGGAACGGTCAGCCGAGCGCGCACAGGCCCGCGGCGGCGTCGCGGCCGCCGCCGCATTCCTGCGCCGAGCGACCGGGCTGACGCCCGACCTGAGCCGACGCGGAGTGCGAGCGATGGCGGCCGCGCAGGCCGCATTCGACGCCGGCGTCCCCGACGCCGCGCTCGAACTGCTTGCCGCGGCGGAGATGGGACCGCTGAACGAACTCCAGCGCGGACGCCTGGCACGGTTGCGCGGCCGGATAGTGTTCGCACGCAAGCGCGGAGGCGATGCGCTGCCGCTACTGCTCGACGCAGCAGTCCAACTGGAATCCAGCGATCCCGACCAGGCGCGCGAAGCCTACCTCGAAGCGATGGGATCCGCGGTTTTCGGCGGCCTCCGCAACGGCCCCGACCGCGTTCGCACCGTGGCCGAGGCGGCCCGCGCCGCACCACCGGGACCACACCCACCACGGCTGGTCGACACGCTACTCGACGGCTTGGCGGCGCGGTACGCCGAAGGCTATGTCGAGAGTGCCGCCGCGCTGAAGCATGCGCTGCGGGCATTCCGCAAGGATGCCGGTGGCAATGCCCATGACATCATGCGCTGGCTCTGGCTGACCTGGCCGGCCTCTGCCGACCTATGGGAGGACGAGACCTGGCACGAACTGAGCAGCTATGCACTCCGGACGGCACGGGAAACCGGGGCGCTCAATTTCCTCCCGCTGGCGCTCACCTACCGCGCGGCCGTGCATGTACACGCCGGAGAGTTCGACACGGCCGCGACGTTGATCGAGGAGTCCGACGAGATCACCAGGGCGGCCGGCAACTCGCCCCTCGGATTCTCCACGCTGCTACTCGTCGCCTGGCGCGGCGAGGATGCCCAGGCCGCGACGATGATCGAGGCGAAGTGTCGCTGGGCGTCCACCTGGGGCGAGGGGCGAGCGATCGGTATGGGGCACGGTTTGCTCGCGGTGCTGCACAACGGTTTCGGTCAATACGAGGCTGCCCTGGCCAGCGCTGAAGAGGCTTGCGAATACGATGAATTGGGGGGATTCGGTTTCGCGGTCGTCGAGTTGGTGGAGGCGGCGGTCCGCCTCGGCGCGCGCGAGACTGCTGAGGCCGCGGTGCGAAGACTCGAGGAACGAGTGGACGCCAGCGGCACCGATTGGGCGCTCGGCGTGCTTGCTCGATCGAGAGCGCTGGTCAGCGCCGGCGACACCGCCGATCAGCTGTACCGCGAGGCGATCGAACGCCTCGAACGCAGCCGGATCGCGGTCCACCTCGCGCGCACCCATCTGGTGTACGGCGAGTGGCTGCGCCGGGAGAACCGGCGCGTGGAAGCACGGGAGCACCTGCGGACCGCCTATGGCATGCTGAATCGGTTCGGCGCCAACGCTTTCGCGGAACGCGCCCGCCGCGAACTGCTGGCCACCGGCGAGTCGGTACGTCAGCCCGCCATCGAGGCCCGTGCGGCTCTCACCGCGCAGGAAGCGCAGATCGCACGGCTGGTCGGCGCAGGGCTCACGAACTCCGAAATCGGTGCCGAGCTGTTCATCAGTCCCCGCACGGTGGAGTGGCATCTGCGCAAGGTCTTCACCAAGCTCGATCTCACCTCACGCAAAGAGCTCCGCGGCGCGCTCGACAGCTGATCCATCGTGCGGTCCGGCTACCAGATCTGCCCGCCCGCCCGGACCAGCACCTCGTTGATGGCCACCCGCCGCTCCCGTGTGACGATGTAGGCGATGGTGTCCGCGATGTCCTCGGTTCGCAGTGCATCGATGCCGCTCACCTGCACGCGGACCCCATCGCCGCCAGTTTGATCCACAATGCCGGGCGCGACCACACTGACCCGCACGCATTCGGGCAGCAGCTCCTGGCGTAGCGATTCGGTGAACCCGTTGAGGCCGAACTTTGTCAGGTTGTAGACGCTGCCGGCCGGGCGGGCCACCCGACCCGCCGGTGAGCCCACATTCACCAGATCCGCTACCCGCCGTGCCGATGTCGCGGCCGCGTCGATCAAGTAGGGGACGGCGGCGTGCGTAACATGCAGCAGCGCGGACACGTTGAGCGAGATCATCCGGTCCCACTCCTCGATCGGGGTATGCAACGCGGTATCGAACACCATGATGCTGGCGCTGTTGACCAGCACGTCCAGGCGGCCGAGCCGATCGTGCGCCTGCTCCACCGCCTGATAGGCGAGCTCCGGTTCGGTGATGTCGGCGGCCACCGCGATGGCGCAACCGCCCAGGCTCGTGAGTGCGTCGACGACCCGGTCCAGCCGGTCACCGCGGCGCGCGACCAGCGCGACGGCCGCCCCTTCACGGACGAGACGACGCGCGGTCGCCTCGCCGATGCCGCTGCTCGCGCCGGTCACGAGCGCGACCGCTCCGTCCAATTGCCGATCTGACATGACTGCCTCATTTCCCCGGGTCGGGATGTATTCGGCGGGTGGCGCCGACCCGATCAGACTCGCGCGTCCAGGCCCCCGGTCGCCCCGGGGAGACCCCCTGGTTCTGCGGACCAGGGATTGACGCACAGCCGAAAGTGGGCGGTACGGGACCTTATTCGGCGAACGGCACCGCGCCCCGAAGCTGACGGCGAGAGGTGATCGACAACTTCGTGAAGACCTTGCGCAGATGCCACTCGACCGTTCGCGGGCTCAGGAACAACCGCGCACCCACCTCCGGATTGGAGAGTCCCTCGGCGACGAGGACCGCGATCTGCCGCTCCTGCGGTGTCAGCTCATCGCTGGTGGCTTCGACGGTGCGCTTGCGGACCTTCTCACCACTGGCGAGGAGTTCGCGGCGGGCGCGTTCGGCGAATGCCGCCATACCGATCGAGACGAACATGTCGTAGGCGGTGCGCAGTTGCTCCCGCGCGTCGACGCGCCGGGAGTGCCGCCGCAGCCATTCGCCGTACAGCAGATGGGCGCGCGCCAGATCGGGGCGCAACAGTGTCCGGCCCAACCGCTCGACCGCCTCGCGATAGCGCTCGTCCGCGGTGTCCCCGTCGTCCAGTAGGGCTTGGCAGCGCGCCAAAACCCCTTGCGCCCAATCGGTATCGCACGCCTGCGCCGCCTCGGCGAGTCGAGCGAGTGCGTCGTGAGCGACCTGGTCTTCTCCCGTGCGCACGGCCGCCTCGATGAGCTCGGGCAGCACCCATACCGAGACGACCAGCTGAGCGATGTGAGTGCTGGCATGCGCCGCGGTGAGCGCCTCGTCATAGCGGGCGAGTCCGTTGTAGAGGACGGCCGCAGCCCAGTTGGCTGTGGTCACCCCTGTCAATTGGCCACTCGCTCCGGCCTCTTCGATGGTGGCGGCGATCAACGCCGACGCTTCGGCCTCTTTGCCCTGCATCGCGGTCAAAATGATCGTGGTGTACGGGGCGAGGGGGATGCCGGTGGCGGCGGCGATGCCTTCGGACTCGGTGACGATTCCGGCCGCGGCGGCGAAGTCCCCGACCAGCGAGGTCGCCGCGCCCAGCGAGGCGAGGTAGATCGGGAGCTCGGTCAGGATGCCCGCGGCGCGCACCACTTCCGCCGCGCGACTGTAGGTTTCGAGCATGACCTGTTCGTCCCAGACCGCCGGGCTCAGCCCGCAGGCCGCCCAGCCCCACTTCAGTACGTCCGGTACAGGCAGGTCGACGAGTGCGGTCATCGCGGTACGCAAAGCGGTGATCGCGGTGCCGCGACCTTCGGTGACGAGTAGCGCACAGCCGTCGAGCACCAGATCGATGGGGCGCAGATTACCCTGCGGCGCAGGCAGTTTCTTGATCGCCTCGGAGATCGCGGCGAGGCTTTCGGCATCAGCCGCGCCCCAGGCCGCCGCGCCCCAGGCCAGCAGATAGGTCTCACGCGCCAGATCCGAATCGAAGGGTTCGAGCCGCCGCGCCGCCGCCAGCAGCATCGGTGGAGCTTCGCTGTTGAACCCGGCCGCGTGCGCGATCCGGCCACGCACCAGAAGAGCTCGCGCGCGCAGCAATTCATCCGGTGCGTCGAGTTCCGCGATGTCGACGAGACCACGGGCGGCATCGAGGTCGCCCGCGCGCACGCTGGCATCCGCGGCGGCCACCGCCCGTTCGGCGCGCCGCGCGGGATCGATGGTCAGGGCCACGGACCGCTGCAGGAATGCGGCCGCGGCGGCCAGTCCACCGCGCGCCTGGGCACGGCCGGCGGAACGCTCGAGCTCGGCGGCGACGAACTCATCCGGTTCAGCGGCGGCGGAGGCCAGATGCCAGGCCCGACGGTCAGGGTCGAGTTGCGGATCGGACACCTCCGCCAAGGCCAGGTGCACCGCACGGCGATCCTCGTCCTGGGCGGCTCGGTACACGGCCGAACGTACGAGCGGGTGACGGAAGGTCACTCGGATATCGAACGACAGCAGCTCCTCGGTCTCCTCGCCGATGGCCGCCGCCGGTGTGATGCCGAGACGCTCGGCGGCCCGCCACACCAGGGCGGGATCACCGACCGGCTCGGCGGCAGCGATCAGCAGGAGCAGTCGGCTCTGCTCGGGTAGCCTTTCGATCCTGGCCAGAAAGCTCTGTTCGATCCGGTTGGGCAGTGTATCGGTGTGCAGCAGGCCGAACCCACCCGCGAGCTGGGTGACGGTCCGCTCGCGGGGCAATTCCAGCAGCGCGAGCGGGTTTCCCCTGGCCTCGGCCACGATTCGATCGCGGATATGGCGGTCGAGCCGGGTGTGGGTCGCCGAATCCAGCAGGGCCTGCGCATCGGCCTCGCCGAGCCCGGCGACCTCCAACTCGGGAAGACCGAGCAGATCCTGACCCCGCCGGCGGGAGGCGAAGACCAGCGCGACCGACTCTGCGAGCAGCCGGCGGGCTACGAAGCCCAGCACCTGCGCGGAGGCCCGGTCCATCCATTGCGCGTCGTCGACGACACACAGCACCGGTGCGTTCGTCGAGGCGTCGGAGAGCAGACTCAGTACCGCCAGCCCGACCAGGAACCCGTCCGGCGGTGTGCCCGTCAGCATTCCGAACACGGTCTCGAGTGCGTCGCGCTGCGGTGCGGGCAGCGCATTGAGCCGATCGAGCAGCGGCACACACAGTTGGTGCAGGGTGGCAAACGCCAACTCCATCTCGGACTCGACGCCGACCGCGCGCAGTACCCGCAGGTCCGTCGCCGCATCCTCCAAATACGCCAGCAGCGCGGACTTTCCGACGCCGGGCGCGCCGTGCACGACGAGCACCCGGCTCTCACCCGTGCGGACCGCCGCGATCATCTGATCGAGGACCGCGCTCTCGGCTCCCCGGCCTACCAGTTCGAGCTGCCCCCGAAACGCCATCATCGCCTGCCTCCGCTGCGGTAGATCCGTGCCGGTTGGTCCAGCAACCGTGCAGACATCATCCTGGCTTGAACCATTTTAATTCGGAAGTCCTGCTCCGATTTCGCGGCGGCAGACGTGACGCCGCCGCGTCACAAATGACACCCGTTGCCTTGTCCTACTTGCAAACCCTCGGACCATGTCAGGAGCGGCCATCCATGACCACGACGCCGACCTCATTCCCCACCGGCGCGAGACCCGGTGTGCTCCTGCATGCCCGGATGCGCGGCAGGTCCGTCGACGAACCCCATCGCGCGTCGACGCAGCTCGAGTTGCTGTTCGACCTGACATTCGTGGTCGCGGTCGCCGCCATCGTCGCGCAGCTCGCGCACACCGTCAGCGCCGGTCATCCACTGCCGAGTGTGCTGCCGTTCCTTCAGGTCTTCTTCGCCATCTGGTGGGCGTGGATGAATTTCACCTGGTTCGCCTCGTCCTACGACACCGACGATGTCCCCTATCGCCTGCTGACCTTGGCACAGATGGCCGGTGTGCTGGTGCTGGCCGCGGGCGTGCCCGCCGCGTTCGGGCACGAGGACTACCTGGCGATCTCGCTCGGCTACCTGGTGATGCGCGGTGCCTTGGCGGCGCAATGGCTCCGAGCGGCACGGGAGGACCCGACGGGGCGACGGACCGCGCTGCGATACGCGGCCGGCATCGCGGTACTCCAAGTGCTGTGGCTGCTGCGCTTGCTACTGGCAGAACTCGGCGTATTCCACGGATTCACAACGCATCTGGCGTTCCTCGCGCTCGCGGCCGCGGAGCTCGCGGTACCGATATGGGCCGAGCGCGCGCACGGCACCGCATGGCATCCGCACCATATCGCCGAGCGCTATGCCCTTTTCACGATCATCCTGCTCGGCGAGAGCGTGCTCGCGGTATCCACCGGTATCGCCGACGCCCTGGACAGCGGGTTCCGCCCATCGCTCGTGGTGACCGCGCTTTCGGGGCTGATCCTCTTGTTCGCGGTGTGGTGGCTGTACGAACTCGAACCGAGCGGGGAGGGATTGACCGAACGGCGAACGTGGTCATTCCTGTGGGGTTACACCCATTACGCGGTCTTCGCGGCCTTGGCCGCGCTCGGCGCCGGGCTGGAAGTCGCTGTGCGCAGCGGCGATACCGGATCGAGCTCACTCGTCACCGGTTACGCGGTGGCGCTGCCGACCGCGCTGTTCCTGGTGCTGTTGTGGGTGGCGCATGCGGGAATCACTGCGCGCACTCCGATTCGCGCACGAGTGCTGTTCGGTGCGGCGGCGGTGGTGCTCATCGCACCGGTAGCCACGGCCGGAATTCCGGTGGTGACGGTTGCGGTGGTCGCATTCGTCGCCGCGGCAGTCGTGGCGATCACCATCACTCCGCCGCGGGCCGGTTCGCGGCTGCCGCGGCGATTCGGGCGATCTTCTCGGGGTTGAAAACCCAGTAGATACCGTCGATACGCTCGTTGCCGGACGCGCTGATCGTGAGCCAAGCAACCGGAATGCCATCCCGGGAGATCAGCGCCGAGGGGCGACCGTTGGCTTGGATCGGCTCGACAGCGGTTCCGGCCCAGAAACGCGAGGCGAACGCCGCCACGTACTTCGCCACCCGGGGTACGCCCCAGCACCGGGATCGGCGAGACGTTGCGCACCTTGCCGCCGCCATCGGCGTAACTGGCGACATCGGTGGCGAAAAACGCCTCCAGATCGTCGAAGTCACCGGCCCGTGCGGCGGCAAGAAATGCTGCGAGCAAACGACGTCGATGTATTTCATCGACCGCCACCCGGCGCTCGGTCTCGATGCTCCGGCGCGCCCTGCTCAAGAGTTTGCGAGCGGTGGCTTCCTTGACATCGAGCACATCGGCGATTCGACCATAGGGGTAGTCGAAGGCTTCCGGCAGCACGAAAGCCGCCCGCTCGGTCGGCGTGAGCCGCTCCAGTACCATGAGCATCGCGGTCTCCAATGCCTCGGCGTTTTCGGCGCCGAGCAGCGGATCGGTGCTGGTGTCCACCGGCTCGGGAAGCCATGGGCCGATATAGGTTTCGCGACGCGCACGCGCGGTCTGCGTGGCGTTGATCGATAGCCGAGTGACCATGGTGACGAGGAAAGCGGTGGAATCGCGGACCGAATCGCGCTGCTCGTACGACTGCCACTTCACCCACACGTCCTGGACGATGTCCTCGGCGTCGGCGACGCTGCCCAGCATGCGGTAGGCGATGCCGAACAGCCGTGGCCTGATCGTGGAGAAGTCTTCCACCGCTTTGCCCGTTGTGTTGTCCAAGGACTCAGCGGAGCCAGTCGAGGTAATGGGTAGGCGCGATCCGCGCGTCACCCTTGGTGGTGAGCACGTCCCCCGGAGCGGCGGCGAACATTCCGGCAGTCTCGTCGATCGTCACGGTGCGCTGATCTCCCTTCGCGGACAGGGTGATTCGACCGAGCTCGGTAAGCGGATAGGTGTCGGGTCCACCGACATTCAGCACACCGTTGATCGGTGCGCCGACCGCCACCTCCGCCACGGTCGCGGCGACATCCGCCGCGGCGATCGGCTGAATCGGAGTACTCGGCAGGCGGACGGTCTCGTCATCGGCGGTCCAGGTCAGCACGGAGTCGATGAACTCCATGAATTGCGTTGCCCGGACGATCGAATACGGGACCGGTCCGTTCGCGAGGATGAGCTCCTGCAACGCCTTCGCCCGGTAGTAGTCCAGATCCGGGACCTGATCCACGCCCACGATCGAGAGGATGACGAAGTGCCGGACACCGGCCTTGTCCGCGGCCGCCACCAGGTTGTCCATCGACGTGCGGAAGAAGTCCGCGGACGCCGCATCGAAGGTCGGCGAATTCGTCAGGTTGATCGCCACATCATTGTCCGCCATCGCCTTGTCCACCCCCTCCCCGGTGATCACATCGACGCCCGTGGATATCGAGTGCGGCACCGCCTCGTGGCCCTGCGTGTTCAGCAGGTCCACGACCTTGGATCCGATCAATCCCGTACCACCGAAAACCGCGACCTTCATAGCTCCGGACCTTTCCCTGAATTCATTATTGATTGGTTGAAAATTTCGGCAATTCGATTGCGCGCCGGGATCATTCGACCAGCTTCCCGATAGTCGACACATCACGCATCAGGCGGGCTATTTCGGCTGGAACGTCGGGAATCATTTCCCGTTCGATGCGCCCGGACCCCGACCACACGAGGTTCACGCGCAACTCGGGATCGAGTTCCGGGTAGTCCGAACGATTGTGGCAGCCTCGCGTTTCGCGCCGTTCCAGGGCCGCGTCCAAGGTGGCGCGGGCGGCGAGCGCCGAGGATTTCAGATCGAAGGCATGCGCCAGATCCTGGAAGCCGGCGGGATCGGGGTGCACCCCGATATCCGTCATTCGTTCCTCGAGCCCGTCGAGTTCGGCTAAACCCTTTCGCAGCCTGGCGTCGTCGCGGACCACACCGGCATGCTCGGTCATCGTGTCGCGGAGCGTGCGCTGTAGGGCCCGCACGTTCTCCCGGCCGTCCGCCGCCAGCAGTTCGTCGACCTCACGACGGGCGTCGGCGAGCGCGCCCTCCGATCGCCGCTGCGCGGACAACGCGGTCGAGTACTCCGCCGCGGCCGCTCCGACGATCCGGCCGTAAACGAACAGTTCGATCAGCGAATTGCCGCCGAGCCGGTTGGCACCGTGCAAACCGCTGGACGCCTCGCCTACCGCGTACAGACCCTCGACACCCGTGCCGTGGTCCTGCGCCCGCACCCAGACGCCACCCATCGAATAGTGTGCGGTGGGCGCGATTTCGATCGGATCCCGGGTGATATCGAGCATCTGCAACTCGAGCATCGTCTGATAGACGCGCGGCAGCCGACGCATGATCGTCTCCCGGGGCAGGTGCGAAACATCAAGCCACACACCTCCGTTCGCTGTGCCTCGACCCTCTTTGATCTCGGTGTAGGCGGCCAGTGCGACGCGGTCGCGGGTCGATAGCTCCATCCGCTCGGGGTCGTATCGCTTCATGAAACGCTCGCCCACGGCGTTGCGGAGCACACCGCCCTCGCCGCGCGCGGCCTCCGAAACCAGTGTGCCGGCCGCATTCTCGGGCTCGATCAGCCCGGACGGGTGGAATTGCACCAGCTCCGGATCCCGGATTCGCCCGCCCGCCAGCACCGCGAGCCGAAAGGAGTCGCCGGTGTTCTCATCGCGACGCGAGGACGTGCGCCGCCAGATCCGGGTATGCCCGCCCGCGGCGAGGATCACCGCGTCGGCCCGGAACGTGTAGCGTGCGCCATTGTCGAGATCGAAACCGTACGCGCCGAAAACAACATTGTCCCGCACCAGGATTCGAGTCACATAACAGGTGTCGATGATTCGGATGCCGAGCTGCGCAGCACGGTTCACCAGCGTTCGCTGGATCTCCAGGCCGGTGTAGTCGCCCGCGAACGCGGTGCGCCGGAAGGTATGGGCTCCGAAGAACCGCTGCGAGATACGCCCGTCGGCCTCGCGGGCGAAGGGCATCCCCCACCGCTCCAGATCCTCGATTCCGCGCGCGGCATTCTCGGTGACGATGCGCACCGTATCGGGGCGGGCCAGTAAATAGCTCTCGGTGATCGTGTCCGCCGCATGCTGTTGCCAGCTGTCCTCGGGGTCCATCGTCGAGAGCGCGGCATTGATTCCGCCGGCGGCGAGTGTGGTGTGGGCATCGGCCTTCGGGCGTTTGCCGACCATCAGTACATCGATGCCGCGCTCGGCGAGTTCGATCGCCGCCCGCAGGCCGCCACCCCCGGTACCGATCACCAGTGCCGAGGTCGCGATCTGACGTTCGTCCGGGATCACTGGCGCGCCAGCCACTCCGACAGGTGGGTCTGCGCGATCTGCGCGTCCCGGCCGGGCAACAGGCTGTCGAGCTTCAGCACCGCACCGAAATACCGCGACTGCGGATCGGTGACGACCTCACGCGGATCGGAGCGAGCGATCAGGACCGTGCGGATCCACTGGTCCAGTCCGAATACCTCCGGGCCCGCGACTTCGACGGTCCCATTGCTCGGTGCGCCCGCCGCGGCGCGCCCCACAGCGGCCGCGACATCGTTCGCGGCCATCGGCTGCACGCTCGCGCCCGACAACCGCACCTCACTGCCGGTGGTCGCGGAATCGGCTATGCCACCGGCGAATTCGAAGAACTGCGTGGCATGCACCAGCGAGTACGGCAGACCGGATCCCTTGATCAGTTCCTCCTGCATCACCTTCGCCCGGAAGTACCCCGACTCCGGCAGCCGATCGGTACCGACGATCGAGAGGGCGACGTAGTGGCCGACCCCGGCTCCACCCGCGGCATCGAGCAGATTGGTGGTGGAGGTCCGGAAGAACTTCATGACATCGTCGTCGGCGAACGACGGCGAGTTGGAGACGTCGATGACCACGTCCGCGCCCTGCAGGACTTCTTTGACTCCTTCACCGGTGAGCGTATTCACTCCCGTATTGGGCGCGGCCGCAACCGCTTGGTGGCCGTGTTCGCCCAGCCGCGTGACAACCTTCGAGCCGATCAGCCCGGTGCCACCGATAACGACGATCTTCATGGTCATTCCTTTCGTTGACGCTGTGTGCGGGGCCGACGCGGTTCCCCTGTAGCAAGGACAGGACAGTCGGCGATTTTGTGACGGTGGCCGACCGGGCGCGCTATGCGCGGGGCGCTCGCCGATCGCGGCGCTGCTCGAGTTCGTCCTCGCTGACCGGAATCAGCATCGGCCGGCCCGGGGCGCAGAACATCGTCACCAGAAAGGCCGACTCGGCATCAGTGAGGTTATTGCCGTCGTGATAGTGGATGGTGTCGCCACCAGGCTCCCAGAATGTCTGCCCCGCCTTGATGATTCGCTGCGGCTCGCCCTCGAGCTCGAAGATGACCTCGCCTCTGAGGACATAGCCGTAGGCGGGGCCTGGATGCCGGTGCGGCGGGGACCCGGGGCTTCCCGGAGGGAGCGTGACGAGAATTGTCATGGCCTCGGCGCCGGCCGGGATCTGCGGCGCGCCGGAGACGTTCCCGATCACAGCGATTCGGGGGGCGAGTAGCTCGGCGTCCCGATTCTCGACCTGGTGGGCTGGTTCTGTACTCACGGTGATTTCCTTTCGAATCCGCTTGATCCGTCGTATGTGCGGCGGCGGGTGGGACCAGTCACGCTCTGCTTGACGCGTACTCCGGGGAGCCGTCTGAAACCCGGCGCTCCCGCTCTTATCTCGCGACTCGGCCGAACACATCGTTAGTTAGGACAAGACAGCAGGCCGGATTTGTGACAGACCGGTCGGTGCTCTACGCCCGCTGCTCGGGCGGTACGTACTCGAAGGTCGGTCCCGCGGTCATCGAGCCGACGCCGCTTGGCATCTTCATCAGCGCCTGGGCTTGCGACTTCAGCGCGTACATGGCCCCGACGGCATCTCGCATCTGGGCGGGACTGCCGTTGAAGGTGTCCTCCAGCAGGTACAGGAGCAGGCAGTAGGTGTTGTTGAATTCCTCTTGTGCGCGGCGGATTTCACTGCCTTGCGGGTAATCGGTCGTGCGTGGATTCGGGCGCATCGGAAGAATCCCGGCCTGATCGATCTGCACCGCCTCGCCGGTCGGCCCGGACTGTGGGGTG
Organism: Nocardia sp. NPDC049737; assembly: GCF_040674755.1. NCBI lineage: Bacteria > Bacillati > Actinomycetota > Actinomycetes > Mycobacteriales > Nocardiaceae > Nocardia > Nocardia sp. NPDC049737. Next base: position 253,472 of record NZ_JBFANH010000003.1, read on the forward strand.
TCACCGCGCTGAAACCGGCGGCCCTGCGCGAGTTCGACGAAGCGGTAGTAGTGCGCGACTTCGTCGCGTTCGGGATGGAAGACGTCCTTGTCGCCATCCCACACTTCGGTCCGTGCCGCGCCCTCACCCTGCTCGATGATCTCCGCCAGCGCGGACAGCGCGGACTTCAGATCGTGCACGGGGATGACCTTGCCGCCGCCGCTGTTGAAGTGCATCTCGTTCAGCTGGCGTCCCGGGTCGCCGCAGAAGACCACGTCTTCGCCGAGGGTGTCACACAGGACTCGGATACCGGCGTCGATGGCCGCGTAGAACTGCCCGATCGTTTCGTACTCATCGGATTCGGGCTGCGCGTCGGCCGAAGCCGGCTTTTCGATGGCCAGAAACTGTTCCAGCGCAATGGATCCGAACGGCACGAGGTTGATCTGCAACGACCGATCGCCGTGTGGCAGCGGGTGCGGATAGGCCGGAAGCAGTTCCGGTGCATCGATTTTCGGCTCGCCGCCCACGGCGTTCAGCAGATTCGCGGCCAATGCCAGATGCAGCATCTCCTCCACGAATACGCTGCCGATCACCTGTGCCGCATCGGTATTGCGTCCCGGCTCCAAGGAGTACAGCGCGCATAGGTAGGGCGGTATGGTCGCGTGTTCCAATTCGATCGCCCACTGCAGATGTCGGCGCAGATCCTCCAATGTCTGTATGGCTCGGCCAGTGCTGTCCATATCGAACCTCTTCTCGGCAAGTCGTCAGGTGTGTCAGCAACTTGGACAAGACATGCGGGCGAACCGTGACACGATCCGCTCCGCTCGGATCCGATGTGAGCGGCAACCCCTGGCCCCGATGTCACAGATCGGCGGCGTCCTCGGTCCTTTGTAAGGACCCGGCCGCACAGTGAGCTCCGTAAGGAAGGGCATTTTCGATGTCGAAGATCCTGCTGCAAACCACGATCACCCAGCGCACCGACGACTGGGACATCAGTCGCTTCACACTGTTGGCTGACGAACTACGCGCCGCGGGCCACGATGTCATCACGCGCAACCGAGTCAGCCGCGGCGAGAACGACCCGATTCTGAGCCGCCTCGACACCATGGACTTCGACCAATTATGGTTGCTGGCCGTGGATATCGGCGACGGCCTCACCGTTGCCGAGTCGCAGGCGATTGTGCGTTTCCGCGAGCAGGGCGGTGGCGTGCTCACCGCACGCGACCATCAGGACCTGGGCAGCAGTCTCCTCGGACTCGGCTCATTGGGCGAGGTCAACCATTTCCACATGAAGAACCCCGAGGCGAGCGGAATTCGCGACGACCAGGACACACCGGCCATCTCCTGGCCCAACTACCACTCCGGCGCCAACGGCGACTATCAGCCCATCTTCGCTGACAACCCGGCGCACGCCCTCCTGCGCACGAGCGCCTCCACCAGCGGCCACATCGAATGGTTCCCGGCCCACCCACACGAGGGCGCGGTAACAGCATGCGTGCCCCACGCCACCGTTCTCGCCCAAGGCCGAAGCAAAGTGTCCGGCCGCCGATTCAACCTCGCAGTCGTATTGGATGGAGAACTCACTGCGGCGGGCCGACCGATCGGCCGTGCACTCGCCGAATCGACATTCCACCACTTCGCCGACTACAACTGGGATCTCGATTGCGGCGCACCATCATTCGTCAGCGAGCCGCCCGGCACCCAAATCAAAGCCGACGCCTCCCGGCTGACCATCTACAAGAACTACGTCCACAACATCGCGACTTGGCTGCACCCAGGCGAAGCACCACGCTGAGCCCGCCTATCGACGGCCACCCCTGATCAGGTCGAATTCGGCTTCAACGGCCAGCTGGCCAACGAGAAGGCGCTGGTGTCCGGTCTCTGCGCGTGCTGAGTCCCCGTCGTGCCGGATTTGGTGCCCCACTTCGGGAGTGCCATACGGAAGCTTCACCGATCGGAGATGCACTGGCCAGATTCGCGAAGAGCGCAGGAGCCGGAAGCCTTGATGAGCCAGGTAGAGAGCGGGAAAGTTTGGGAGCCCTGGAAAGAAAACCTGCACTCGCCGGCCCCGCCCAACAGGTCATCCGCAATGTCATCCCGAAGGATTCGACGAACAGATCTAGTGTCTAGCAATATGTTTCATGACAGAGAGGCCGGTAGCGCCATAGATTCTGCCGCGTGAGCGAGCAGAATCCGCCGGCGGGGGCTCCGGTGAGAACCAGCCGAACCGCCAGCAACCTACATCCGATCAGGACACGCCTAGACCTGACCGCGCCACTCGAAGCAAAATCGGCGACATCGGACCGGCATGGATCACGGCGATATCGGGCCTTATCGTTGCTCTCACCAGTGCTGGGGTGTTCGTTGGGCGGGCTACGGCCCCGGACGCGCCACAACCTGCCAGCCCTACCTCAATAGCCGTTGTAGCACCAGCGACAAGCGCCTCAAGGGCAACCACTGCGTCCGACGTGGCTGCTGGCACAATACTGGTCGAGAATTGCCCGATTGTTCTTGCTAAGAACTACTACTACTTGCCCATCGGCAGGTTGTCCGAGTGCCCGTTCCCGGCCAAGGACCAAGTGCTTGGCGTCCAATGGGGATCACGCGGTGGCCACCCAATTCCTGGTTACGACACACCCTGCGCTGCAAGGGCGTTTAGGTCGTACACCATCTTCCTGGACTCAACCGCCAGGCGAGAGCGGCCGTCACTGGGCGAACGACACTTCACCCACGACCTGGGGTTCGACGCAGGCGCTCGGCGTGACCCAGGGGTGGGGTTGCGGGGGTGATGTGGAGGGCGCCTTGGTTGAGGTCGAGCATCAGCGCCCCGGGTGTTGTCTGCAGCTGGCTGCGTAACTGGTCGGGTATGTAGTCCATTGTGGCGATTCGGTTGCGGTAGCTGAGAAAACTGTGGCATCCGATCGCCTTGACTCCCGCCCGGCGGAGGCTGGTGACAGCGTCGGTCAATGTCCACAAAGCGTTTTCGGCGGGCTGGATGATGTCGATGGCGTCGAGGTGCCGTGACCGGATCTGTTCCGGGAAGAACTTCGCCGCGAAGTGGCGGTAGAGCACATACTCCGAAGCACCGGTCCATTTGGCGTGTTCAATCGTCGTCAGGAATGCCTCCCAGAACGGTCGCCGGTGCTGGTCTTCGACTCGCCGCATCAGGTCCGCGAGGATTTGTCTGTCGAACACCATGTGATGCTGCATCCCGCTGTACGGGTCGACCGGCCGCCATTCGGCGAGCAGCCGGGTCGCCGCGGTGATCGCGGAGTGGCGGTCGGGGATCGCGTGCTGGCGGGTGTCGAGGCGCCATTGCAGCGGATAGCCGAGTGCCAGATAGGATCTGCCGTCGTTTTCGACGAACACGACATCCTCGACGAGCGCGTAGTCCGCGTCGAGCACCAGCAGGTGCTGGACCGTACTCGCCAGGATGCGGAAGCAACTCAGTTTGATCAGCTGCTGGAAATACCAGGACGAATTCTGGTGATCACCGCCGGCTGTGCGCAGGGTCGCCTCGATGGCGGCCGGTGTCGGTGAGACCGCTTCCTCATCGATCCACTGCACCATATGGTCGGTCCGTACCTGTGCATGCAGGCGCGCGGATCCGACGATATTCACCGATCGGATCGGATTGCGACAGTGTGCCCTCAGCCCGGTGATACAGGCGTCGAGGCTGGGCAGATCCTTGGCTGCTACCGGGATCATGACCTCGATTGCCGGTAGCCGCGCAGTTCCGGTCACGTTCACGCTCCCCGTAGGCTGATCGTCGCCGGCAACGATAGCCAGGCCTCATGGCTCGAAAAGCGTTGGGCCCCCTGAGTATTTCATCACCGACACCGTCGCGACCACGCTGCGCGAAGCGCTCTGGTTCGACCCACCCCTGAAAACGCCCTGTGCCCTCAACGATCGGCCCTCTCGATCGACCGGAAATCTGCAATACGGCGCAGTGCGGAAACGCGGGAAGTCTTGCTGGGCTGGTGCCCCGTCCAGATAGGTTGCCGCGCTATCAGATCCGGCTCGCTTGCCGAGCGCAGTCGAAACGCTGCACTACAGACCCCGCGGCATCGCCGTATGACCGTGCCCGACGGATCTCGATACCTGACAAGCTATCTGACGCGGCACAAGCAAACAGGGCGCAGCCGTTACTGGCGTGCGATCGGCACGGTCGAAAGCGCGGGTCGCGGCAGTAGAGTGTGTTGTCGGACGCGGTCGCAAGGATGGCCTGTTCATCCGGACTGCGGCCGGCATCACGCTACCGCGACCGCTCATACAATCGATCGAATTGGTTTCCCAGCACCGTGTAAGTCTCCAACCACCCACTGCTGGCCGCGATCTCACACAGCGGGCCGGTCGCGATGAACAGAAATCTCAGATCGGGCAACCGGCTCATATCACCTCGCCGAATCAGTTCGGAATGGTCGGTGAGATCGTCCACGAGCTCCGCCGCATCCGTGTACCGAGATTGCCAGCTCATATCCTGTGGCCCGGCCTGCACGATCGCCATCACCTGATCGAGGATGTCGAGTATCTCCGCCGCCTCCGACTTCATCCCGCCAGCTTGGCATGCCCGAAGCTGGTCGACGAGCGCGGCCGCTGGCGCGGCGAGCTGCGCTGGGGTCTCGCGGCGATCCCATGCCTGTAGTACGCGCCCGCCGAATGACCGATGAGCAGGTGCGCAGTGGTCGACGCCGGATGCTTGCCGAGTTCTTCGGCATTTCAGCACCGGACAGAATGCGCGCATGAAACGGTGGTGGATCAGGCGCGACGCCGACGGCTCCCGACCGGTCAACCGGTCGGGAGCCACAGCCGTGCGATTTACACCAATTCGGGTACGCGGAGGTGGGCGATGGCCAGCTCACACTCGCACATGTCCATGACCTGCATACCGGCTTGGCGGGTGATTCGCTCGCGCAGGGCGGTTGCGTCCTCGCGATTGCGTTCCATGGCGTCGGCGCTGTCGAAGGTGACGCAGGAGACGCCACGGCCGGACGCGCGCTCGACCAAGAGACTCGCGCTGGAGAACCCGTCGAGGGATTCCATGCCGTGTAGAGCTTGGGATTTGTATGTCTCGATCGCCGCGTCCTGACGATCCGGGTTCGTCTTGACCCAGACAACGCGGGCGCAGGCGCCCTGCTTTGCGCGGTGGTCACGATGTAGGGCGGCGATTTCCCACTGCTCGATCTGGGTGCCGCCGCCGCCGAATGCCGCGGCCGCACGATCTCGAATGGGGCGGACCCGGTCGGCGCTGGCGGTCATCGCATCTTCGGTTTCCCATGAGGTAGTTACGATGCACCGGCCGGACTGGCGATCGACCAGCAACGATAGTCCGACACAGCCGGGTATGTCTTCCACAGCCGGCATTACCTCGTCGCGTACATGCGCAATCCCGGCATCGATAGCGGAGGGTTGCGCCTGAATAGTCGTAGAACGTGCGTACACGAGCGACTCCCTCGGGTGTTCAGGGCAGCGCCCCGCTGGCGCCACCGACATGTTCACACTGCCCCGCCGCGGCGCTCATGGCAATAGCTTCAGCACACTCTCTGCAACACCTGTTCATGACCGGAGACCGCCGCTGCCGCTGCCGGAGTTTGCGGTAGCTGGATCTGGGGTACTTCCGGCGCTGAACGAACTCCAGGCAACCGGCGGCCGTGGCAGTCAGGGAACCTGTCCGGCAAAAGGGATTATTATGTGGGACAAGCGGTTCGACCACACCACGCATCGGCAATCCGAGGGCGGCGAATTGGACAGCAGCACAGTCGCTTTCGCTGAGATCGCGGATAATCTGGTGCGAAATCTGCTCGATACCGGGCTGCAGCTCAACAAGATCGGTATCGAATTCGACAGGGAATCAGCCGCATCCGCGCAGGCGGATCGGACGCGCGATGCGATAAGCGACATCATCGACGATCTCGACCGCATCATTCGCGATGCCGGTCTGGCCGTGATCGCGGTGACTTCGGCGCTACCGAGGGCAGAGCCGGGCGCATCGCGGCACAAATGATCAAGGCCGGGCCGATATTCGGCGGCGTATAGCCAGCCACGCACGGGGTGTTGGCTGAAGACGACGCATTTGCCTCGCCGCTGTTGCTGTGATCGCGGGCCTGCCGCCCATGTCGGCATTGGCGGAGATCAATCGACTGTTGTTCGAGCCGAACGGGACGTATCTGCCATGGGGCCTATCAGCCGCCGCCGTCGCCGGAGCCGCATACACCGCCGATGCTCACCTGTCCGAGCGGCGGGGCCGAATGCATCCAATGATGTCATTGCCGAAATCACCGGGACAACCCATAGGCCCTGGCGATGACCTTCTCGATGACCGTGCGCGGCAATAGGCGGCGCAACGCGAACATCGCAGGTGCGTTGCTGCCGACCGCGTACAACGGCCGCGGACGGCTGGCCTCGACGGCGGAGACGATGGTGGCGGCAACCCGTTGTGGCGTAATGCCTTTGGCTTGCTGTCGATCGAGTGCGGTCATGAAATGGGTGAAATCCGCTGTGTGCGGGGAGTTCTCGTCGATGTACTTGGTGCGTCGCTCACGCAGCCCGGTATCGATCTGGCCGGGTTCGACGGTGGTGATCCACACGCCGAACGGTGACTCCTCGAATCGAGCCGCCGTGGCGAATCCCCGCACCGCTGCCTTGGTTGCGACATAAGAGGACCGGTATGGCATCGGAAAGCTGGCGAGCATGGAACCGACCATGACAACCCGGCCGTAACCTCGGCTCCGCATTTCGGGGAGCACTGCCTGGGTGAGCGTGACCGGCCCGAGCACATTGAGCTGGAACAGCCGCTCGACCGCCGCGGTCGGTAATTCGGCGAGCGGACCGGCCTGGCTCTCGCCCGCATTGTTGATCAGCACGTCGACACCGTCGAGGCCGTCGACGAATTCGGCGATCGACTCGGCATCGGTCAGATCGAGCGCGCGATAGTCGACATCGGCCACTCGGTCGGCGGCCGCGATCGACTCCGGATTCCGGCTCGTCCCGATCACTTGGAAGCCGCGCGCGACCAGGGCCGCAGCGGTTGCCTTTCCGATGCCGGAGGACGCACCGGTCACGACTGCCAATCGGGTCATAGGTTCTCCTCAGTCTTTCGCGCCCAGCTTTGAGTACCTCAGCTTTGAGTACCTCAGCTTTGAGTACCTCAGCATTGAATACCTCAGCATTGAATGCCTCGGCGGCCAACGGTATGGGTGCGAAAGCCGGAGTGACAAGGGCTACTTCGTGTCTGCCGCAAGTTCGATCAAGCGGGCGCGGACAAGTCCGGGGCGTTCGTCGGCGACGAAATGTCCACAGCCGGTGACCGGTTCGAAGGTGTAGTCGTCGGCGCGGGCCGTTTCGGCGGCCGCCAGGGAGCGGTGGACGGCGGGGTCGTCTACGCCGAACAGGGCGCGGATCGGGATGGTGGCGCGGCGGCGTTCGGGATGACGTGCGGCATTCGGAATTTCGCGCAGCCAGAAGGTGCGATAGGTGTCGGTGGCGGCGCGGGCACAGACCGGATCGCGGAAGCGGTCGGCGAAGATGCGGATCACCTCGGGGCTGACCGTGCTGCGGTCGGTGATCGCCCCTCTGATCAGCCATTCGAGGAAGCGGGTGCGCTGCTGCAGCGGTACGCCCACGGTGGCGACCAGCGGCTGGTAAGTGAGCAGGCGCCAGATCTGTCGCATGACTGTCGTCGGCGGTACCCACGGATGGGCCATATTCAGCACCAGGTAGCCGCCGAAGCGGTCGGGTTCACGCAGCACCATGCGGTAGCCGATGTAACCGCCCCAGTCATGGCCGACGAGCAGCACCCGTCGCAGGCCCATCGCATCGAGGAGGGCTAACACATCGGAGGCCACTTCCTCCTTCGACCACCGATGCGGCGGTGCACCCGACCAGCCGTATCCGGGCAGGTCGGGGGCGATGATCCGCAGTCCTTCGGGCGGGTCGGCAAGCAGATTCCGGTAGGCGTAGTGGTGCTGTGGCCAGCCGTGCAGCAGCACGACCGGGCGACCGTCCTCCGGTCCGGATTCAGTGACGTGGAACCGGACATCGCGGGCTGTCACGAACGTCCGGCGCACCCCGGGGATGACTGGCGGTTCGGTACCGTCGGTAACAGGCATAACGCCCACGATAGTTCGCCGAGCGTCTGCGGAACCACCTTCTGCAGTCGGATTCGCACCACCGCCCGTGGTCGGATAGCGCTTCGTCGGACCACCATGAGGCGGGTCTGCTAGTCGTGCGGCCGCAGTGGCCATTTCGGCGATCTGAGGGTCGGTTCATCGGCGCGACCGTAGAGAAGGCCGCGCGTCACGCCGCTCGGTCCTCGCTCAGGACGGCAACCAGCACAAGTGAATCGAAAGCCGCTGGTGAGCAGTGGCCACCTTTGAACGCGCCGAACCCGCTCGGCGCTAAAACCAGGTGAATCCGGCGCTACCGACAAGGTAGTAATTCCTCATGCCAACTGAAACCGCCCCCGGTTTATTCGCCGGACAGGACCTCGCCGCGCGGGTCGAGCACGCCGAACGCACGCTGATCGAGGAGGGTGCTCGCGCGGCCGCCCGCCGGGACCCGCAGCAGCGAGTGCTGGTGCGGCCCATCGGCGGCGGCCTCGCGGTGTGGGCGGGCCCGGGTTCACCGCTGGACAAGGTGGTCGGCGTCGGAATGAACGGCGCTGCCTTCGATGACGCCGAGCTGGACGCGGTCGAACAAGCCTTCGCCGAGCGGGAAGCGCCGGTCCAGGTCGAGGTCTCCACGCTGGCCGATCCGACCGTTGTCGAACGCCTGACGCGGCGCGGCTATGTGCTGTTCGGCTTCGAGAATGTGCTGGGCTTGCGGCTCGAGCCGGGGCGGCAGGCGCGACCGGCCGAGGGCGTCGAGATCCGCGATGTCGGGCACGACGAATTCGACACCTGGGTGAATGTCGTCGTCGACGGCTTCGCCACCCCGGACACTCAGGGCGTCGCCTCCCATGAGGAATTCCCGCGCGAGGCCATCGAACGCGCCGAGCGGGACCTCACCGCGACGAATGGTTTCGTCGGCTCGCTCGCCATGATCGACGGTAAGCCCGTCGGTGGCGCGAGCTTGCGCCTCAGCGATGGCATTGCCCAATTATGCGGTGCGGCAACCCTTCCCGAATACCGCCGCCGCGGCGTGCAGGGCGCACTGCTTTCGATGCGCCTCGCCGCCGCGGCGGCCGCGGGCTGTGACCTCGCGGTGGTTACGACCCTGCCGGGTTCGAAGTCACAGCAGAACGTCCAGAAGCTCGGCTTCCAACTGCTCTACCCGCGCGCCATTCTCGTCCGCTAGTACCGGCCGAAGGCGAGCGCGACATTGTGCCCGCCGAAACCGAACGAGTTGTTGATCGCGTACTCGATCTCCTGGTTGCGCGCCTCGCCGTGCACCACATCCAGATCGATCTCCGGATCCTGGTTGTCCAGGTTCAGCGTCGGCGGCACGACGCCGTCGCGGATGCTGAGTACGGTCAGAATCGATTCCAACGCGCCCACCGCGCCGATCGAATGGCCGAGTGCGGATTTCGGCGCGTAAACCGAGGCGTGGTTACCGACGGCTTTGTTGATCGCATTGGCCTCGGCGGTGTCGCCGATCGGGGTCGCGGTCGCGTGCGCGTTGATGTGGGTGATGTCCTTCGGGGTCAGACCTGCGATCTGCATGGCCCGGGTCATCGCGCGTGCCGCGCCACCACCATCGGGCGCCGGAGCAACCAAATGGTAACCGTCGGAAGTGATTCCGGCTCCGAGCACGCGCGCGTGGATAGTCGCGCCGCGGGCCTTGGCGTGCTCCTCGGTCTCGAGGACCATCAGCGCACCGGCCTCGCCGAAGACGAAACCGTCGCGGTCGGAGTCGAACGGACGCGAGGCGCCCTTCGGGTCGTCGTTGCGGGTGCTCATCGCGCGCATCATGGTGAAGGCCGCGATCGGGAGGACATCGATATATCCCTCGACGCCGCCGGTGACGACCATATCGGCGTCGCCCATCGCAATCATCCGCCATGCGTTGACAATTGCCTCGGACCCGGACGAGCACGCAGAGACCGGCGTGATCACGCCGGCCTTCGCCTTCAATTCGAGACCGACGACCGCCGACGGACCATTGGGCATGATCATCTGCACGGCCAGCGGCGAAATCTTGCGATAGCCACCATTTTTCAGCTTAGTGTTCGCATCGGTGATCGCATCGGCGCCACCGAGTCCGGTGCCGATCGCCACACCGAGCCGTTCGGGATCCACCTCCGGACTGCCCGCATTGCGCCACACCTCGCGTCCGAGGACCGTCGCGAGCTGTTCGACATAGGACATCCGACGCTGTTCGACCCGCGTCAGCAGGGTCTCGGGGCGAACCTTCAACTGACCGCCGATGCGGACGGGGAGGTCGTACTCCTCGACGAAGGGATCCTCCAACACGTCGATTCCGCTCTCGCCGTTGAGCAGTCCCTTCCACGTCGCGTCGACATCACCCGCGATCGACGTGGTCGCCGCGAGACTTGTCACGACGATATTCGGGAATCGCCCGTCGGCGGCAAAGAGGTTTCGCACGAGAGTCACTCCTGGTTTCTCTTCCGATAACGCAGTTTTCGGTGTCCTGGCGAGTGCCTTATCCGAATTGGACAGGCGTTCGACGGACTACGGCGGCCGGACATCGTTGTCGTACGGCATCGTCGCAGGCGTTCTACTATGCCCCCGAATGCGTTGAAATGCATTGCTGAGCTGGTATTTCCGCTGGACATCGTTTCCGGAAGAGCATACCGGCGCGGATTGATCACGGTATGCCCGTCATTACGAACCTTAGGCCCGGCGGTTGTGGGAAACCTCTAAAGTCGCAGGAAGCGCGCGCATCCGCAGGCGGTTGCAGCGTAGTGTGCTGGTCCACTGACCGGTTCTGTCCGGCCCATTCGGTCGCCTTACCGGCGCATCTATGCAATCTTGTTATTGCACAACGGCATTGAAAGGGTCGCCCCAGCGGCACGGTGAAGGGGTGTGGCGAGATCATGGTGTCGTCGAACACGGCCGAGTCCGGCGGCAATACCGCCGCGCAGAGTTCACCCACCCCGCCTGCTGCCATCCCCCGGCACGTCGGCACGCGCGGTAGTCGCGCGACCGATCCGCTGTGGCCGGGCATGCTCCCGCCTGGACCGGCACCGCATGTCCTCCCACCGGCGCGCCCACATCGCCGGAAGCGGCGTCCGGCGCGTCGGCCCTGGCTGGTCGGCAGTGCCGCAATATTCGGCACGTTGGCGGCGGTGGCGTTGGTGCTCGTGTACACGGCCGAGGCGAGCAATACCCGGCAGTCGACGGCCACGATCACCGATCCGGTGCTCGGTGGCGGACCGAACTGCGAGCCGACGCGCACCGAACAGTTGGTGCGCGGCAACGGAACCGGCTCGACCGATTCCGGACCGGATGTGATCCTGGCCTTCCAATACGCCTATTACATGACTCGCTCGGCCTCGGATGCCCGCGCACTGACCACACCGGATGCGGCGGTGTCCTCGGTCGCATTGATCGATGCGGGCATCAAATCGATTCCGCCCGGCACCCAGCACTGCGTAATGATCACCCCGATGCTCGACGGCCGCTTCGACGTCGTCATCACCGAATTCCGACTAGATGCGACAGTGCGCACCTATCGACAGTTCGTCAGCGTCACGTCCCACGAAGGCATCACCGTCATTACCAAGATCACCGCGCCGTCCTGACTCGCTGCTCAGCTCCGGCGGCCGGGAAGACCCGCGGCGGTCGCCGCGGCGGCCAGCACCGCCTCCAGCATGTCGGGGGTGAGCCGACCGGTGAAGGTGTTCTGCTGGCTGACGTGGTAGCAGCCGAATAGGTGCAGCGGCGCTCGGTCATCGACGGTCGGCGGCAGCACGACGTGAGCGCCGTGCCCGAATTTGGGACGCGGACGCGGCATAGTCCAGCCCGATGCGGCAAGCACCGGAAGCAGCGCCTGCCAGCCGAACGCGCCGAGTACAACCACCGCTCGCACTGTCGGTGTGAGCAGACCCAGTTCGGTCTTCAGCCAGTGACTGCAGCGATCCCGCTCGTCGGGTGTCGGCTTATTGTCGGGCGGCGCGCAGTGCACCGGCGCGGTGACTCGAGCGCCGATCAGCCGCAGCCCGTCGTCGCGGTGCACCGCCGTCGGTTGATTGGTCAGCCCGACGTTGTACATGGCGGCATAGAGGAAATCCCCACTGCGGTCGCCGGTGAACATTCGCCCGGTCCTATTGCCGCCGTGGGCGGCTGGGGCGAGCCCGACGACCAGCAGTCGTGCGTCATCCGGACCGTAGCCGGGAACCGGCCTGCCCCAATAGGTTTCGTCACGGTACGCGGCGCGCTTCTCCCTGGCCGCTCGTTCCCGCCAGGCGACCAGCCGCGGGCAGGCGAAGCAATCCGCGACCGCGGCATCCAGTTCGGCGATGGTCTCGCACACGATCACATGCTGCCGCAGGTATGTATCGATAGCCATCCGTTTGCGTACAGGTCGCACGACCAGTTCAACGCCGTGGGGAGGTGTGCATAACGGACCGGACATGTGAGCCGGACCACGCGGTCGAGTTGATAGCATGGCCTTCCTGGCCGTCCGGATGCGGGCAACGCCCCCGGGTTCACCTCGAAAGAGTCTTTCCATGCAGTTTGAAATCGTCGAGCGAGACGAAACGTGGGTTGCCGGGCTCCCGGTGCGCAGCCCGAAACGTGCGCTCGGGGAACTGCGTGACCACGACCTCGAGGCCGCGTGGGCGGCAGTGCTGCATCAGGAACTCGGCGGCCAGCTGGCCAGCGCGTACACCGATTACTCCGGTGAACTCGGTACCTACAACACCCAGATCGTCGGCTATGAGTGCGTGTCCTTCGGCGAGGTCACCCGCGGTCACCTGGTGGCGCGGCTGCCGCGCGGCACCTATGCCAGATTCTCCTCGGTCGGTAACTTCCCGCAGGTGATGACCGACCTGTGGACGCAGATCGCCTACGCCGAGGAACACAACCAGATCAAACGCACCTATACCGGCGATTTCGAGTGTTATCCGCACGCGTACAAGATCGATCTCTACCTGGCGGTCGAGGCGCGATGACATACGCGATCGTGGTGCGCCGCGAGGCCATCTACGGCGGTCTGGTGGTGCCGCGGGTACGTCCGAGTTTCAAGGTCAGCAATAGCGACCTGATCGAATTCCTCAAGGATCGGCTACGCGACCGCGCGGGCGCCGACCAGCCGATGTACACGGTGTACGTGCCGGATCCGGCCGGAAACTACAACGCCGTCGTATGTTTCGAGTACTCCGCTCCGGGCGCGGTTCCGGTCGGTGACGTACTGGTCAAGGTGCCCAAGGGTGTCTACGCTCGGTTCGAGCCGAACGGGGACTACCACGATCCGGTCGAGGATGTGTGGGCCCAGGTCGACGATGCGACGGCGTCCGCCGAGATCACCCGTGCGTACCGGGAGGAGATCGAGATCTGGCGTGGGCCGGAGTCGGTCGAACTGTTCATCTCCATCCTGGTCTAAGTTAGCCGTCTGTTAGCTACGTCAGTACCAACTGGTCTCCACGATCTATTCGATGGCATGTTCGAGTGTTCTGACCTGCAGTAATTTCGGCGCGGGCAATTAGTTTTCGGAAGATTAACCAGATATCTGGTCAATTCTTCAAGGATGACGGATACTGCCTTAGGCAAACTCACCTGATCGGCGAGTCGTCTGGCGGGTCGGTCAGGCCGGCTCGATGACCGTGCAGATGTGCGGTAGCAAACGGAATAGGAACACCATGACTGTCGAAACAATCGCAGTCGGCCCGGGGGGCACACGCGATGCCGAGGTTTTGCGGTTCCGCGACATGCATTCCGGATATGTCTTTCATGTCGCTACTCCGCAGGCTCATCCCGATCTGTGGCGTCGTTATCTGCGCGGTGCGCTGCAGGTTTACCGGCACTACGGTGTGGATCACGCTTTGGAATACGACAGCGTTGTCGACGGCCGTTCGACTTCGTTGTTCTTCACCGCCGTAGATCCGTCCGGCGCCGTCGTCGCGGGATTGCGGGCACAGGGTCCCTACGGTGTGGCCGACGAAGTGCACGCACTGCGCGCCTGGGCCGGCCGACCGGGTGCCGCCGAGTTGCGCGCGATGGTTGCCGACCGGATACCGGAAGGTGTGGTCGAGGTGAAGGCGGTTTGGGTCTCCCGAGCGGCCGAGCACCGTGCCGCGCTCGCCGCGGCGGTCTCCCGCTGTGTCGTCCACGCCGCCCGACTGCTCGATGCCAGGTTCGGTTTCATCACCACTGCCACGCGAAATGTCGGACTGTACCGCTCGAGTGGTGGGTATGTCGCCGATCGGGTACCGGCTGTGCCCTATCCTGACGATCGCTATCAGACTATCCCGATGTGGTGGGATACCCGGACATATCGGTCATTAGCCACCAAATTGCAGAGTTCGTTGACAGCGCTGGAGCGTGCGGCGCTCGATGCCTGGCTGTCGCCGCATGGTCGAGCGCCCTCGAGTGGACCAGGGATCGGAGGATTGGCGCAGGTATGAACGGTGACCTCACCGCGGACCACCGCCCGCTGATTCTCGACGAAAATGCCTCAGTCGATGCCCCGATCCTCGTGCAATTACGGAAATCACCGCAGGTCCGCATTCTCGATCTGCGTGATGTGCTGCGCGCCGAACTCGCCAAGGTGCGTCGGCCGCCGCCGGACCTCGGGGGGCCGGAGACGGACCGATGGGTTTATTACCCGTGGCGGCGCGCGCTCGTCGGGTTGCCCGGTGAAAAGACATTTCGGGCAATTCGCTTGGACCGCAACCAGAACAAGCTCACCCGCGCCGAACAGGAACGCTGTGCCGGTCTCGCGATCGGGGTCGTCGGGCAGAGCGTCGGCCACGCGGTCGCTTACACACTGGCCCTCGAGGGCACCTGCGGCCTATTGCGCCTGGCCGACTTCGACGATATCGAGTTGTCGAATCTGAATCGGGTGCCCGGTGGGATCTTCGATATCGGCGTGAACAAGTCCATCGTGACCGCGCGCCGGATCGCCGAACTCGATCCGTATCTACCGGTCGAGGTCGCCACCGCGGGCATCGACGAGGACACCGTAGACACATTCCTGCATGGATTGTCGCTGGTCGTCGAGGAATGCGATTCGCTCGATATCAAATTCGCCGTCCGGGAAGGCGCACGCCGACAGCGCATTCCGCTGGTGATGGATACCAGCGATCGCGGCCTGCTCGATGTCGAGCGCTATGACCTGGAACCGGACCGTCCGCCGTTCCACGGTCTGCTCGGCGCGACCATGGGCGCGGATCTGCGCGGATTGTCCACGAAAGACAAGGCGCCGCACGTCATGCGGATTCTCGACCCGAAGGAGCTATCGGCCCGGATGGCCGCGAGTCTGGTCGAGATCGACGAAACCGTGACGACCTGGCCGCAACTCGGCGGTGACGTCCAATTGGGTGCGGCCATCGTGGCGGCGGCGGTGCGCCGGATCGGGCTCGGCCAGAAGTTGTCCTCGGGCCGGACCCGGTTCGATCTGGAACGTGGTCTGGACGAGCTGGCCGAACCGGAGCCCGGGTGCGAGAAGGTGTCCGACGAATTTCCGGTGGCCGAAGGCAGTGTGCCGGATCCGGACGGGTCCGCCGTCGAGAAGATGCTCGAATCCGCGCGGCGAGCGCCCTCGGGCGGCAATACCCAACCGTGGTACCTGCGCGTCGATGGCGATGAACTACGCATCGATCTCGTCCGAACCCGCTCGTCGGCACTGGATATCGGCTATCGCGCCAGCGCGGTATCGATCGGCGCGGCGCTGTACAACGCGCGCACCGCGGCCGCCGCGCACGGTCTACTCGGCGCGCACGAGTTCATCGAGAACAACTCCACCCCATTTTCCGCGGTGCTGCATCTGGGCGACGGCACCGATTCCGCACTGGCCGCGGACTATCCGTACACACTGACCCGCGAGACGAACCGACACCTCGGCGCGGGCGCGCCACTGGCCGATCACGTCCTGCCCGACCTGGCCGCGGCCGCCATCGATGCGTCGGTCCACGCCATCACCGAACCCGATGAGCTCGCCGCCGCGGCCGCACTGCTCGGTGAATCCGATCGCATCCGCTACCTGACCCCGCGCCTGCATCAGGAGATGTTCGGCGAACTGCGCTGGCCCGGTGAGGATTCGCGCACCGGGATCGATATCCGGAGTATGGAATTGGCCCCCGACGAGCAGGCCAAGATCCGCATCGGCGAGCGCTCGGATGTGATGGATCGGTTGCGCGAATGGTCCGGCGGTGCCGCGCTCGGCGAGTACACGCGCGACCGCGTGCTGTCGAGTTCGGCGGTGCTCGCGATAACTTTTCCGCGTCGATCCGGCGCAGAGTCGGTATCACTTGCCGATTACGCGCGCGGTGGCGCGGCCGTGCAGCGGGTCTGGATCGCGGCGCAGCGGCTCGGTCTTGCGGTGCAACCGGTCTCGCCTTTGTTCCTATATGCGCGGCACCCCGACGAGCTGAAAGGGATTTCCCCGGATTTCGCGGATACACTTACCTCACTTCAGGGCCGTTTCCTGGACCTGCTGGGAGTGCCTAAACATGAGATCATGGCATTGGTGCTTCGCCTGAGCTTTGCGACAGCAGCCACGGTCCGCAGTAGGCGGCTTCCAGTGCCGGGCGCGGGCAACCGCAGCTAGCGCGATCGGAGATAGGGTGCCTCGGCGAACGCTCGACTCATTGGTGACTCAGGTCGCCTCCGAGTTGATGGGCGTCGACGCCACAACGATGGTGGCGGCGAGTGAACGTGTGCTGGCCAGGTTGGTGGAGCATTTCGATGTCGATTTCAGCTACCTACGCCACACCGATCGAAAGCAGCGGGCGACCGTGCTCATCGCGGAATGGCCGCACCGTGGCGACATACCGGATCCGGACCCGCTGAAGATCGTGCATTTCGAGCACGCCGACTCGGTATTCCGGGAATTGGAACACGCCACCGAGCCGATCATCGTGCGGCCGTCCCAGCAATCCGCCGATTATCAGGAGACGATCCGGCGCTCGTCGGGTATACCGCAGGTCGCCATGGCCGCGGTGCCGTTGTTGTCGCGCGGCGAGTCGACCGGCGTGTTGGGATTCATCAAACAGGGCGATCGCGACTGGAGCACTCGGGAACTGAATGTGCTCAAGGCGATCGCCGCACTCTTCGCCCAGTTGCAGGCGCGCGTGGTGGCCGAGGAGCGATTGCGCTATATCGCCCTGCACGACGATCTGACCGGATTGGCGAACCGGCGGGCACTACTCGAACATATGGAGGAGCGGCTCAGGCAGGGCAGTCCGGGACCGGTGGCCGCCTTCTTCCTCGATCTCGACCGGCTCAAAGCGCTCAACGATTTTCTCGGACATACCGCGGGGGACAACTTCATTCGCACGCTCTCCTCGCGATTGCGGGAGAATCTCGATCCCAATGACATGATCGCCCGACTCGGTGGCGACGAATTCGTCATCGTGCCTGCCAAACCCATGGACGCGGTGGCGGCCGAGTTGGAAGCGACGCGGATCCAGCAGCTCATCGGACGGCGGGTCACCGTCGGCGGGGAATCGGTCAGCCGCGGCGCCAGCGTCGGTGTCGCGGTGGGTATTCCGGGGGAGACCACGGTCGCGGATGTGCTGCGCCGGGCCGATCACGCGCTGCTGTCGGCGAAATCGGGCGGCGGCAATGGGGTCGCGGTCTTCACCGACGCCATGCGCGCGCAGTTCGAACTGCAGGACGATGTGGAGCTGAATCTGCGCGGCGCGGTCTCCGACGGCTCGCTGCTGCTGCACTATCAGCCCGAGGTCGATCTGCGCACCGGCCGGGTGGTGGCGCTGGAGGCGCTGGTGCGCTGGTTGCATCCGACCAGGGGGCTGCTGCCGCCCGGTGCGTTCGTCACCGTTGCCGAGGCCACCAATCTCGCGGGTGAGCTGGGGCGCTGGGTGATTCGGTCGGCCTGCGCGCAATTCGCCGAATGGCGCAGGCGGGGGCTGGCGGCGAATGTGGTGATGCGGATCAATGTTTCGCCGGTTCAGCTGGTCAGCCTGGATTTCGTGGAGCGGATCGAGGATATTCTGCGGCTGTTCGGGATCGATGGCAGTTCGGTCTGCCTGGAGATCACCGAACATGTGGTCGTACAGGATTTGGCGCGCACGCAGGTCACGCTGCGCGGACTCAAGCGAATGGGCGTACAGATTGCCATCGACGATTTCGGCACCGGATACAGCTCGCTCTCGCATCTGAAGGCGCTTCCGGTCGATGCGGTGAAGATCGACCGCGGCTTCGTGCAGCGGCTCGGTGCGAGCACGGACGACCTCGCGATCGTGAAATCTATTATCGGATTGGCCGGGTCGTTCGGGCTCGGTGTGGTGGGGGAAGGCGTCGAGACGCCGGTCGCCGCGCGGACCCTGGTCGGGCTGGGTTGCTATCGGGCGCAAGGTTTTCTGATCGCGCGGCCGATGCCCGCCGATGAGGTGGAGGCGCATCTGGCGGTCGGGCGCATTCCACTGGATCTCGATCTGCCTCGGGCGGGCCGGGGTACCACGCGCGCGTGACCGGCAGGTCCGGTCCGTGGCCGCTGATCGAGACGTTGGGCGATACGTCGACATTGGTCGCCGATGGGGCCGCGGATCAAGGATAGGGCCGTTGCGTTTCGCCGACACCGACTGGATTCCGGTGCCAGCCGAGCTGACGCCGGTGCGAGCGCCGGAGAGTGAGCACGGGTTGTTGCGTGTGTGGGCGTGATCTGTGAGCTGCTGATCGAAATGCTCGGCGAGGAGTGGTCTCGACGTCGAGGAGGGTCGCTTGCGACCTCCCGGGTGTTGGGCTGCTGGGCCGTCGTACCCGTTAGCAGGGTCTTTCACGGGTGTTCATGCGGTGTTGGGCGCATCGGTTCCGGGAGGAACCCGATTCGCTGCACGATCGGCGATGTGCGCATCGTGCAACTGGCGAACTTCTACGGTCCGCGGTCGGGTGGGCTGCGCACCGCATTGCATCATCTGGGCGAGGGCTATGTGGCTGCCGGGCACGAGGTGGTGCTGATCGTGCCCGGACCGCGCCGGACCGAGGAGATCCTGCCGACCGGTGCGGTACGGATCACCCTGCCCGCCTTGGCGATTCCGTGGACTGGCGGTTATCGGGCGGCGGATCCGCGCCGGGTGGCCGATGTACTGGCCGGGTTGCGCCCGGACGTGCTCGAGGTTTCGGATCGGCTGACGCTGCGGGGCTTTGGACGCTGGGCGCGCACCCGCGACGTGGCGAGCGTAATGATCTCGCACGAGCGCCTGGACCGACTACTGGGCCAGGTCATGCCGGCACCGGTGGCCCGCCGATGTGCCGATATCGCCAACCGGCGCACTGCCGACGACTACGACATCGTGGTCTGCACAACGGAATTCGCGCGCGCGGAGTTCCTGCGCATCGACGCGCCCAATGTCGAACTGGTGCCGCTCGGAGTGGATCTGGAGCTGTTCAGCCCGCGTCGCCGCGACAATCGCTTGCGTGCCGATCTCGGCGTGCCCGGACATCCGCTGCTGGTGCACTGCGGCAGATTGTCGGTGGAGAAGCGGGTCGATCGCAGTGTCGAGGCCATCGGCGCGCTGCGCAAGGCGGGCATCGAGGCCAGACTGGTCGTCGCAGGGGAGGGGCCGCGGCGCGAAGCCCTGGAGCGTCGGGCCCGTGCGCTGCCGCCACTGACCGGTGGTCTGCCTGCGGTGCACTTCACCGGATTCATCACCGACCGGGCCATGGTAGCCAAACTGCTTGCCACCGCAGATGTTTCGCTGGCACCCGGTCCGCACGAAACCTTCGGTCTCGCCGCGCTCGAGGCCTTGGCCGCAGGTACGCCGGTCGTCGCCAGCCGATCCTCGGCACTCGCCGATATCGTCACGACCGAATGCGGCGCGGTCGCCGCCGATCGCCCGTCCGCCTTCGCCCAGGCCGTCACCGATGTGCTCGCGATGCCGACCGCCGGTCGTCGCAGGGCGGCGCGCAGCCGAGCGGAGCAGTTCACTTGGCCTCGGGCAGTCGCGGGGATGCTGGCGGTGCTCGGGCGATAATTCGCGCCACAGGATCTCAGCCTGCACTTGCTCGCCGAATCCGTTGCAGCGCCGCCGATCGCCGGTCCGCCTTCATCCAGCGGTCGCCGATGTGGTCGCGATTCCGATCGCCGGTGGTCGAAGGCCATAGCCGGGCTGTGTAGTTCACGTGGCCCAGGGCGGTGGCCGGGACACTTGCGGCGCACTCGCACTCCTGATTCGAACTCCCCGACTCGCTTGCACCGTATGAACCTGTTGCCGCGTACCCTGCGTGCAACCGATTCGGCCTATTCGAGATGGGATCCGGTGTGCTTGGTTTTGGGCGCAGGAAGACAGTGCGGGATGCGAAGGTGCTCGTCACCGGGGCGGCGAGCGGAATAGGCCGGGCGACTGCCCTGGCATCTGCGGCTGGGGGTGCCGAACTGGTGCTGACCGATATCAATGCCGAGGGCCTCGAGGATACGGTTCGCGCCATCAAGGACGCGGGCGGCACCGTACTCGCCGCGCGTGCCCTCGATATCACCGACTACGGTGCGGTCACCGCCTTCGCCACCGATGTGCATGCCCAATTCGGCAGCCTCGATATCGTCATGAATATCGCGGGCGCCTCCACTTGGGGCACCGTCGAGAATCTCGAGCATCGCCATTGGCGCAAGATGGTGGATGTCAACTTGATGGGCCCCATTCATGTGATCGAGAATTTCGTGCCGCCGATGGTCCGGGCGAAACGCGGTGGGGCACTGGTGAATGTCTCCTCGGCCGCCGGAATCCTCGCGCTGCCATGGCATGCCGCCTACAGCGCGGGCAAATTCGGTATCCGTGGCGTCTCCGAGGTCTTGCGATTCGACCTGCGGAGCCACGATATTTCGGTGCACGTGGTGGTGCCAGGTGCGGTGAACACCCCGCTGGTGCACAGCGTCGAGCTGGTCGGGGTCGACAAGGAAGACCCGAGGATAAAGCGACTCATCGCGGCGTTCACCAAGCATGCCGTATCGCCGGAACATGTTGCGGCGGAGATCCTTCGCGGTATCGAGCGCAATCGGTTCCTCGTCTACACTTCCTTCGATATCCGCTTCGGCTATTGGTGGGCCCGCAAATTCGCCTACCCCTACGAATTCGTAATTCGCCGCACCAGCGATCGATTCAGCAGGCTGCTGGCTTCGATGGGCAGTTGAGCGTCACATCGAGTACGCGGGCACCCGGTCCCTGTTCACCGAGACGGTCGTGTTCGTTGACCAATCGGCAGCTGCCCAGTGACAGGCAGCCGCAGCCGATGCAGCCGGTCAGGTTGTCGCGCAGGCGAGTCAGCTGGGTGATGCGGTCGTCGAGGTCGGCCTGCCACGCGGTGGACAGGGTCTCCCAGTCGCGCCGGGTGGGGGTGCGGCCCTCGGGGAGTTTGTCCAGTGCCGCACGGATTTCGCTCAATGGGATGCCGACCCGTTGGGAGATGCGGATGAAGGCGACGCGGCGCAGCGTTTCGCGGGCGTATCTGCGTTGATTTCCACTGGTGCGGCGACTCGAAATGAGACCCTCGCGTTCGTAGAAGTGCAACGCGGAGACTGCTACTCCGCTACGCTCGGACAGCTGCCCGGGGGTCAGCTCCTTCGCTCGCCAATCGGTTGTCGACATTACGCTCCTCCATTCACCTCAACAATACTTCAGGTTAGGATGTGCTGGGGTCGGAATCGCAAGACACCCAATTGCGTGCTCTTACGCCCTCGGCGAACTACGGTCGGATCATGGGAGCAGACGCGGTGCGGGCGGGGCACGATGGCGGTGCGGACGATAGGTTCGATGGTGTCGGCGAGCCGGGTGGTCGACTTGCGGTCACCTCGGAGGTGGGGACCCTGCGCACGGTGCTGCTGCACCGGCCCGGCGACGAATTGCGGCGGCTGACCCCGCGCAATAACGATCAATTGCTATTCGACGGCATTCCGTGGGTCGAGCGGGCCCAGCAGGAGCACGACATCTTCTCCGGTGTGCTGCGCGAACGCGGCGTCGAGGTGCTACTGCTGGCCGATCTGCTCGCCGAAACCCTCTCGGTCAGCGGCGCGGCCCGCATCCAGGGCATCTCCGGCGCGGTCGACGCGCGCAAACTCGGACATATGCTGGCCGACGAACTCGCGGCCTTCCTACGCGGCGTCCGGGCCCGGGATTTGGCCAATATCCTCATGGCCGGGATGACCTTCGACGAACTGCCCTTCGAAGGTGACAACACCTCGCTCGTGCGGCGGATGCACCACGGTGCGGATTTCGTCATCGATCCGCTGCCGAATCTGCTGTTCACCAGGGATTCGTCATTCTGGGTCGGCCCGAGGGTGGCGATCACCTCACTCGCCCTGCCCGCCCGGATGCGCGAGACATCGCTGACCGATCTCATCTACGCATTCCACCCGCGCTTCCTCGGCGTGCGGCGGGCCTACGAATCGCATACCGCGCCGATCGAGGGCGGTGATGTGCTGTTGCTCGCGCCGGGCGTGGTCGCGGTGGGCGTTGGTGAGCGCACCTCGCCGGCGGGCGCGGAAGCGTTGGCGCGCAGTCTGTTCGACGACGATCTCGCGCACACCGTGCTGGTCGTCCCGATCGCCCAGAATCGCGCGACCATGCATCTGGACACCGTCTGCACCATGGTCGACACCGATGCCATCGTGATGTATCCGGCGGTGCGGGATTCGCTGTGCGCGTTCACGATTCATCGCGAGGACGATTACGGCGGACGCAACGACCAGGCCCGGGTGAGTGTGCGCGGTCCCGACCCGTTCCTGCCCGCGGCCGCGGACGCGATGGGCATCGGCAAACTACGGGTCATCGATACCGGACTCGATGGCGTCACGGCCGAACGCGAGCAGTGGGACGACGGCAACAACACTCTGGCGCTCGCGCCCGGCGTGGTCGTGGCCTACGAGCGCAACGATATGACCAATACGCGGCTCGAGGATGCTGGCATCGAGGTGCTGCGCATACCGGGCTCCGAATTGGGTTCCGGCCGTGGTGGACCGCGATGCATGTCCTGCCCGCTGTCCCGAGATGACGTGTGAGCGTGCGATGTTCACCATTTCCGTGACCCACGATTCGTCGATTCCGCCCTACGAGCAGTTGCGGCTCGGTGTCATCGCGCAGGTGCGATCGGGCGAGTTGACGGCCGGGACGAAGATCCCGACGGTGCGAGCACTGGCCGCGCAACTCGGACTCGCGCCGAATACGGTCGCTCGGGCGTATCGAGAACTCGAGGCCGATGGGGTGGTCGAAACCCGGGGCAGGCAAGGGTCTTTCATCGCATCCTCCGGGGACCCGACCAAGGATCTGGCGGGCCGCGCCGCGACCGATTACGTCGCCACCATTCGACGGCTCGGTCTCGATGATGAGGCGGCCCTGCAGTACGTCAGGTCGGCTCTGGAGGGTTAGTCATCAGCGCCAACTGGGCAGCCACAGGTGGTCGTGCCAGTTGCCGGGGGTGATCGGCAACGCGGTCAGAATCGGCCAGAGCCAGATGAAATTGGCGATCACCAGGCCGAGATAGATACAGACCGCGAGTAGTCCGAGGCTGCGTCGTTCACTGGGCACGGCGGGCCGGTAGGTGCCCGCCGGGCTTCGCGGTATTCGTACCGATCGGGCCGGGCCGAGAATATCGCCGCACACCAGCGCGATCCCCATCACCAGGAACGGCGCCAGCGGTACTGCGTAGAAGTAGTACATCTGCCGATCGAGGGTGAAGAACCAGGGAATGAGTCCGGCGCCGTATCCGGTGAGTACCGCCGCGTAGCGCCAGTCGCGACGGACCACACTGCGCCACAGCATCCAGCCCAGCACCGGGAAGGCGATCCACCAGATCGCCGGGGTGCCGATCAGCATCACGGCCTTCACACACTGGGTCTGACCGCAGCCGGTGACACCGGTGTCGGCGTAGTAGTAGAGCATCGGCCGCAGCCCCATCGGCCAGGTCCACGGCTTGGATTCCCAGGGGTGATGGTTACCGGCCGAATTGGTCAGCCCTTCGTGGAAGCGCAGCGTTTCGCCGCTGTAGTACCACAGCGAGCGCAGCGCATTCGGCAGCCACGACCACCGACCGTCGCGACCGACCTGATTGCCGACCGCATAACGGAAGACACCGTCCTCACTGCCGAACCAGGCCCAGTAACTGGCCAGATATACGCCGAGCGGAATCAGCACCAACGAGTACAGCGCGGCCCCGACATCGCGCACCGCCGCACCGACCCAGGGCCGCCGCACACCATAGGCGCGCCGCGCGGAGACGTCGAAATAGACGCTCATGAGCCCGAAAGCGAGGATGAAATACATCCCGGACCACTTTGTGCCGCAGGAGAGTCCGAGCAGTACCCCCGCGCCGAAACGCCACCAGCGCACTCCTAGTCGCGGCCCCCATTCGTTCGCATCGATCCGACCCTCGTAGTCCACCTTGGCGATTCGTGCCCTGACCTCGTCGCGGTCCACGATCAGACAGCCGAAGGCAGCGGTGACCAGCACCCCCATGAAAATGTCGAGCATGCCGATGCGCGAGGAGACGAAGGTGAGTCCGTCGGCGATCAGCAGAATGCCCGCGATCGCGCCGACCATGGTGGAGCGCGCCATCCGGCGCACGATCCGGATGACCAGCAGTACCAGGATCGTGCCCGCCAGCGCCGCACTGAATCGCCAACCCCAGCCGTTGTAGCCGAACATCCACTCGCCCACCGCGATCAGCTGCTTGCCGATCGGAGGATGCACCACCAGCCCGTAGGCGGGATTGTCCTCGACACCGCCGCCGGTGAGGATCTGCCAGGCCTGTGGTGCGTAATGCTTCTCGTCGAAAACCGGGGTGTAGGCGTCGGTCGGATAGTCCAACATGATGAACCGCGTCAACGCCGCGATCGCGGTGAGTACCGCGGTGACCACCCACCCCTGCAGCTTGTCGAGCGGCCCGAAGTCGGGCGACGGACGCAGGGGCGCGGGGCTCGACCAAGAAGGCACCGCCCCGGCTACGGTCGCGCGCTGGTCGGTCACCTGGGTCACGCCCCGATCGTATGCTGTGCGCGCCGCCGTGACCCGCACCGGTGAGCGCGCCGCCGCGCGAATCACACCCTGAGCTGCATTCACGGATTTTTCCATGGGCGCCGCCATTCGATGCCGAGATCCACGGGGTGCGGCCGGAGATGGGGATGGTATGGCGGTGGCAGACTGCGGCGTGGTCGGCCGCAGTGGCCCGATACGCTGCCTTGGAACTACGCGGTCGAGGGAACGGGAGCATTGTGGCGGACCAGGTGGGTCGATTGGTGCTCGCGGCGACGCCGATGGGCGAGATCGGCGATGCCTCACAGCGGCTACGCGAGGCACTCGGCTCCGCCGATATCCTCGCGGCCGAGGACACCCGGCGCACCCGCGCCCTCGCAAAGGCCCTGGACGTGGCGATCACCGGGCGGGTCCTGCGCTTCGATGACCACGTGGAGTCCGCGAAGATTCCGGCGCTGCTCGACGAGATCGAAAGCGGCCGCACAGTGCTGCTGGTGACCGATGCGGGCATGCCGTCGGTGAGCGATCCGGGCTACCGCATGGTGGTGGCCTGTGTGCAGCGTCAGCTCCCGGTCACCTGCCTGCCGGGACCGTCGGCGGTGACCACCGCCCTGGCACTGTCCGCGCTCCCGGTGGAACGCTTCTGCTTCGACGGATTCGCGCCGCGCAAATCTGGCCAGCGTCGAGAGTGGTTGCGCACCTTGCTCACCGAGTCGCGCGCCTGTGTGTTCTTCGAGGCGCCGCACCGGCTCGCCGACTGCCTGGCCGATGCGGTGCAGGTGCTCGGTCCGGACCGGCGGGCCGCGGTCTGCCGGGAACTGACCAAGACCTACGAGGAGGTCGTGCGCGGCACTCTCGGAGAACTCGCGGCCTGGGCGGTCGATGGGGCGCGCGGGGAAATCACCGTCGTCCTCGAAGGCGCCCAACCCGTGGCGGCCGATCCCGCCGATCTGGTCGACGAGGTCGAATCACTGACCGCCGAAGGTATTCGCCTCAAGGACGCGTGCGCTCAGGTGGCCGCCGAGACCGGCGTTTCCCGCCGCGAACTGTACGACGCGGTACTGACCGCACGCCGCGACGGCGGTGACAGTTCCTAGCGCGACTCGCCATCGTCGACACTCTCGGGCGGCCGGATGGGGAGTGTCATAGTGCTATCGATCACGGGTGCGACGATGATCGGGTCATGACCTCTTTGGAAAGCAAGGCGAAGGCGTTTCTCGAATTGCACGTGCCGGGCGATCCCGGTGTCTTTCCGACGGTGTGGGATGCGTGGTCAGCGAATGTCGCTGTCGCGGCAGGGTTTTCGGCGCTGACCCTGGGCAGTCATCCGGTCGCCGATTCGGTCGGGCGCAGCGATAAGGAAGGGATGACATTCGCGGAACTGTTGACTCGCGTCCGGCAGATCACCGGTGCGGTCGACGTTCCGGTCTCCGTCGATATCGAATCCGGCTACGGGCTCGAACCCGCCCAGTTGATCGAGGGGCTGCTGGATGCGGGCGCGATCGGCCTCAATATCGAGGACACGGTGCACAGCGAGGGTGGCCGGTTGCGCACGCCCGAGGAGCATGCCGATTTCGTGCGGGGGCTGCGGCAATTCGCCGACGCGGCGGGCGTGCACGTGGTGATCAATGCGCGCACCGACCTGTTCATGCGCGAGGACGGTGACGCGAGCGACCGCGTCGATCGCGCCATCGCGCGCCTGCGGCTTGCTGCCGCGGCGGGTGCGGATTCGTTGTTCCCGGCGGGTCGGCACTCCGATACCGATATGCGCCGACTGACCAGCGAATTGCCGCTGCCGATCAGCGCTGTCGGGCTGCCCGATAAGTCGGATAAGGCCGTCTTCGCCGAACAGGGCGTCGGCCGCATCACCTTCGGCCCCATGCTGCAATGGGCGCTGACCGCGGAGATCAATCGGCTGCTCGACCGCTGGAAGTAGCCCTCCCCGAGGGTCCGGCTCGAGCGAAGCGCTACCGCTTTATCGAGCGGTAGCGCTTCAGTAATGCGGTGATCTTCGCGTAGTCGGCCGCGCCATTGAGCTCTATCAGCAACTCGTCCGGGCACAGCTCGTAATAGTCACCCCAGTAGCGGCGCGTCTTGTGGTCCCAGATGCGGTAGCCGCCTGGAACGCCTCGTGCTACGTATCGCCTTCCGCTGATTTACTTCTTCGGCTCCACGTAGCGCGGGTAGACCGCTTCGGGCTCCGGCAATGAGGTGCCCGAGACCAGCGGGGTCGCGATATCGGCGAAGGTACGGTTCTGGCTGGCCAGCAGATCGAGGATCTTGCCAGCGGATTCGGGCATCACCGGCTGGACCAGGATGGCGACGATGCGCAGCAGTTCGATGGTCACGTACAGCACGGTCGCCTCACGGGCCAGCGACTCCTCGGTGCCGGTCTTGGCCAGCGCCCACGGCGCCTCCGCGGAGAAGTAGCGGTTGGCCTCGCCGAGCGTCAGCCAGATCGCCTCCAGCGCCAAATGCATTTGCTGGGCATCGAATTCGGTGCGGCACCGCTCCAAAAGACCGTTCGCGCGGTCGAGCAGGGCGCGATCGGCCTCGGTGAATTCGCCCGGCGTCGGCACCACACCGCCGCAGTCACGCGCGACCAGCTTCAGGCTGCGCTGCACCAGATTTCCGAATTCATTGGCCAGATCGGTATTGATCCGTCCGACGATCGCCTCGTGGCTGTAGCTGCCGTCCTGACCATAGGAGATCTCGCGCAGCAGGAAGAAGCGCACCGCGTCCACGCCGTATTCGTCGACCAGCGCGAGCGGGTCGACCACATTGCCGACCGACTTGGACATCTTCTCGCCCTTGTTGTACAGGAACCCGTGCACGAAAACGCGTTTCGGCAATTCGATCCCGGCCGACATCAGGAAAGCGGGCCAGTACACGGTGTGGAACCGGGTGATGTCCTTACCGATGATGTGCACATCGGCGGGCCAGAAGCGCTGGAACGCAACCGATTCCGTATCCGGGAAGCCGACGCCGGTGATGTAGTTGGTGAGCGCGTCCACCCATACGTACATCACGTGATCGGGATGTCCGGGCACCGGCACGCCCCAGTCGAAGGTGGTGCGCGAAATGGACAGGTCCTTCAGACCCGCCTTCACATAACTCACCATCTCGTTGCGAGCCGTTGCGGGCGCGATGAATTCGGGATGTTCGTCGTAGAGCGCAAGCAGCTTATCCTGGTAGTTCGACAGCCGGAAGAAGTAGTTCGACTCCTCGGTCCAGGTGACCGGCGTCTTCGATTCGGTCGATATCCGGGTGCCGTCCTCGAGCAGCGACGTCTCTTCCTCGGCGTAGAACGCCTCGTCGCGCACCGAGTACCAACCCGAGTAGTTGTCCAGGTAGATATCGCCGTTGGCGAGCATTTGCTCCCAGATCGCGGCGCTGGCCACCTGATGGTCGTCATCGGTGGTGCGGATGAAGCGGTCGTAGGAGATGTCGAGCGTCTTGTCCATCGCCTCGAACACATCCGAGTTGCGCGCGGCGAGCTCCTCCACCGGCACACCCTCGGCGACCGCGGTCTGCTGCATCTTCTGCCCGTGCTCATCGGTGCCGGTCATGAAGAAGACGTCATAACCGTCGAGCCGCTTGAAGCGGGCGAGGGCGTCGGCCGAGATGTACTCGTACGCATGCCCGATGTGTGGCGCACCATTCGGGTATGCGATGGCCGTTGTGATGTAGAAGGCGGGGCGGTCAGCTTCGCTCATGGTGCATCTACTGTAATGCGCGTGGATTCCGACGCTCACGTGAATATCCCCCGAGGTGATGGCCGCCGTCGCGCGCCGGAGCTGCCGGAACCGCTCGCACCGCTGGTGGACGCGCATACCCATCTGGACGCCTGCGGGGCCACCGATGCGGAGTCGACGGCGGTGATCGTGGACCGCGCGGCCTCGGTCGGGGTCGGCCAGGTGGTGACCGTCGCCGACGATTTGGCCGCGGCGCAGTGGGCCGTACAGGCCGCGAACTGGGATCGCCGGGTGTTCGCCGCCGTGGCGCTGCATCCGACGCGGGCAAATGCGCTCGACGACGCGGCCAAGGCCGAACTCGAGCGTTTGGCCGCCGACCCGCGTGTGGTCGCCATCGGCGAAACCGGTCTGGATTACTACTGGCCGGGCAAGTTGGCGGGCTGCGCCGATATCGAAGATCAGGTCGAAGGCTTCCGCTGGCACATCGACCTGGCCAAACGGCTGCGCAAACCGCTGATGATCCACAACCGCGAGGCCGACCACGATCTGCTGACGGTATTGCTGGACGAGGGCGCTCCGGAAACCGTGATCTTCCATTGCTTCTCCTCCGACACCAATATGGCGATGTCGTGTGTGGCGCAGGGATACGTCCTCAGCTTCTCGGGCACGGTGAGTTTCAAGAACGCGCATGAATTGCGGGAGGCCGCCAAGGTGGTGCCCGATGACCAGATCCTGGTCGAAACCGATGCGCCGTATCTCACGCCGCATCCATTCCGTGGCGCTCCCAACGAATCGTATTGCCTTCCCTACACCGTCCGCGCCTTAGCGGAATTGCGGGAACAAGATCCGGTGGCCCTCGCCGAAATCACCACAGCCAACGCCCGCCGCGTCTACGGCCTCTGAATTCGAGATCGGGTGGAATCGCGAGTGGCTCGCAATTTCACCTGATCTTGTTTCACATTTGGACGGGTAAATGTGTCCTAGGTCACTTCGGTCGGTACGTTTCGCGATTTACCTGCGGCGTCGATATTCGTTTGTGATATTGATACCCGCCGCTCGTAACACTACGGTTGTCGACCGCTGACCCCTTCGTTATCGTACTGTGACCATGTCTCCATTCACGAGGATCAACCAGTCCCGCTCGCCGCTGCTGTATGCGGCGGTCGCGGCGCTGCTGGTGACGCTGATCGTCGGTGCCGCGATGGCAATCGTGAACCGCAAGACGGTCACGGTCGTCGTGGATGGTCAGCAGATAACGCAGACCACCATGTCGCGCAACGTCAGCGGAGTGTTGAAGGCCGCGGGGTTCGATGTGAACGACCGCGACCTGGTCCGGCCCGCGCTGGCCGCGGCGATTACCGATGGCGCGACCATCACCTACAACCGGGCGCGCGAGGTCGCGGTATCGCTGGACGGCAAGGCCGAGAAGGTGTGGTCGACCGGTCTGACCGCGGGCGATGTGGTCGACCAACTGCATCTGCCCCGCGAAGTATTCGTTTCCCCGGCGCGCAACGAGAAGTTGCCGCTCGAAGGCGCCGCGCTGCAGATAGCAAGCCCGCGTTCGGTATCGCTGCTCGACGGCATCGGCAGTCCGGTCGATGTTCGACTGGCCGCGCCGACCGTCGGTGACTTCCTTGCCGTTGCCGGCATTCCGCTGATCGAACAGGACACCGTCGAGCCCGCAGCGATCACGCCGCTCACCGATGGAATGCGGATCGTGGTGACCCGTCAGCGCGTCGAGAACAAGGTCGAGACGGTGCCGCTGGATCCGCCGGAGAATGTGATCGAGGATCCGACCCTGAATATGAGCCGGACCGTGGTGGAGAGCCAGGGTGCGCCCGGCGTGCAGGACGTGACGTTCGCGGTCACCATGGTCAACGGCCAGGAGGTCAGTCGGCGGCCGATCGCCTCCAATGTGAAGGTGACGGCTCAGCCGAAGACCGTCCGCAAGGGTGCCAAGCCCGGCACCGAGGTGCCGCCGGTGCGTGACGGCGATATCTGGGATGCGCTGGCCCACTGCGAATCCACCGGGAACTGGGCCATCAATACCGGCAACGGTTACTACGGCGGCATCCAGTTCGACCAAAACACCTGGGAACGCCAGGGCGGTCTCAAGTACGCCCCGCGTCCGGACCTGGCCACCCGCGAGGAACAGATCGCCATCGCAGAAGTCACCCGCGCCCGCCAGGGTTGGGGTGCCTGGCCCGCCTGCACCAGCCGCTTGGGCATCGGCTGATCACAGCACCCTCCGAGGTGCGGGGGTGGAAAGTTGAGTTGATACGTTGTCGGGCGTGTCCGAACCCGATATTTCCGCTCGTGGGAGTGCTGCTCTGCTCGGGCCCGCTGAGGTGCGGGCGCTGGCCGAGCGGCTCGGCGTGCGGCCGACCAAGCAACTCGGACAAAACTTCGTGCACGATGCCAATACGGTGCGCCGGATTGTCGCGGCAGCCGGGGTGGGGCGCGCGGATACGGTACTCGAGGTCGGGCCGGGGCTCGGTTCCTTGACATTGGCGCTGCTCGATGTGGTTGATTCGGTCGTCGCCGTCGAGATCGATCCCGTGCTGGCGAAACATCTTCCGGTGACCGTCGCGGATCGCGCACCGGAACTGGCCGGGCAGTTGACCGTCGTGCAAGCCGATGCGCTGCGGGTTCGTGCGGCCAACCTGCCCGCGGCACCGTCGGCACTGGTGGCGAATCTGCCGTACAACGTCGCCGTGCCGGTGCTGCTGCACCTGCTTGCCGAATTGCCCAGCATCACAACCTCATTGGTGATGGTGCAGGCTGAGGTCGCGGACCGCCTTGCCGCCGAACCCGGCGGCCGCATCTATGGCGTACCGAGCGTCAAGGCGGGCTTCTTCGGCACCGTGCGTCGCGCGGGCGCGGTGGGCACCCAGGTGTTCTGGCCGGTGCCACGCGTCGAATCCGGCCTGGTCCGCATCGAGCGCTACGCCGAACCGCCCTGGCCGATGGACGACGTACACCGCCGCCGGGTCTTCGAGGTCGTCGACGCCGCCTTCGCTCAGCGCCGCAAAACCCTCCGCGCCGCCCTCGGCAATTGGGCCGGTTCCCCCGCCGAGGCCGAACGCCGCCTGGTCGCCGCCGGAATCGACCCGACCGCCCGCGGCGAAACTCTGGACACCGCGGCCTTCGTCCGCCTCGCCGCCCAGCCGTAACTTTCCAGCCGTAACTTCCCAGCCGTAACTTCCCAGCCGTAACTTCCTCCGGGCGGCGCCGCGTGGTTTCGCCTGGTTGCTATCGGATATCGACCCGCCGCAGTGATCTCTACTTTGCGGCTCGGGGGTCCATCTTGCCGGCGGTCGTAACTTCGTCCCGGGCGGTGTCGCCTGGCTGTCATCGGATCTCGGCCTTCCCCGCCGCGGTGAATAATCTGCTGGTAGGGCGGACTGGTCGGTTTCTGTTGCGGATGAGGCGAGATCATGCACCGCGTTATCCATACGGTTCGCTTGCTGCGGCATCGCCGAGGCGAAACAGATTGTGGATAACCAACTTTTGCCTTGTTGGTTGTGAAACCGGATTCATGTGCTGCGGCAATCAATTCATGCGTGTCGTCACACTCTGTGTGTCGAACAGAAAGCGCAGGTCATCGCGCTGAATGCCCAGCTCGGCCACGCGCTGGTCGGCGCATACGGTCAGGGGTGACCGCCACCCGAATGGTGTCCACCATCGGATGTGGATGGCGCTGTGGATGATTCGACGCGCGCGGTGAACTCGGCGGTATGCACGACGCCGCCGTGGGAGAAGTCTAGATACAGCCGAAATGTGCCCGCACTCGGGGTCTGGGCATGGAAGCCGACCTCCGGACCCGCTGGGGTGCGACCGATTTCGCCCTGCGGATGGACGTGCAGGTAGGCAAGGTCGTTGGCGCGCAAGACCACTAGATGTGCGTACGCGCCGAGATACGGCTCGAGATCTGTCACCGGCGCGCCGTCGCGGGTAATGGTGAAACGAAGTTCGCCGCCCGCGGTGCTCAGATCGCCCGCCATGTGCACTTGGTATCCGTCCACCGCCGCCATTCGGGATTCGGGCGGGAGTGGTTGCGACTCGGCCGGTCCCGCGACCGCGACGGTGCGACTCAGAACCAGATTGCCGTGCCCCTGCTCGGGGACGAAATCGGCGAAGACGCGGTAGGTGCCCGGCGCTGTCCAATTCCAATCGATCGACCAGATGCCCGTGTCGTCCATGGTCGGATGCACGTGCCGATATCCGGTGGTATCGGAGCGGGCCACGATCAGGTGCAGCTTCTTGTCGTGCTGGGTGGTGAATTGCGTGACCGGAGCGCCATCCGGTCCGGTGATCCGAAAACGCAGGGCCCCGGATCGATTCGGGTCCGCGGGTGCGCTCAGGTCGGTCAGGGTGTAGCCCGATCGCGAATCCGACAGCCCGGTGTCCCGTTCGGTGTGCCCGCCGGGGTCCAGTGTCGACCCGGTCGGATCGCCCGCCAGGGCGCCGATACCGAGCGCGACACCGAACAGTGCGATGAGACCGCCGCCGACCGCGGCGAATCTCAGCCGGGCATGCATCAGACGGCGACCTCGTATCCCGCCTCGTCAACGGCGGCGACGATATCGGCGTCGGCGAGCGGTGCGGTGCTGTCCACCCGGACCGCACCGCTGGCGAGGTCGACGTCCACGCTGGTCACGCCATCGATCTTGCCGATCTCCGTCTTGACCGAGTTGACGCAATGTCCGCAGGTCATCCCCGTGACGGTGTAAGTGCTGGTGGCCATTTCCGACTCCTTCGCTCGCATTCGATCATACGGTGCGGGGGTATCCCCGACGCAAATGAACATACCCCCGGCGGGTATTGGGCGCAAGTGTGAGTTGCCTTTGCCGTTCCGGGATTCCGTTGACTGGTCGCTACGAATGTCCGGATAGTTCCCGGCCCGGTTGTATCAGCCGTGAACGGCGGAAGGCCAACCCTGCATGGCCATTTCGGCACCCCGCTGCCGCCGCGCGCAGGATACGGCGCACTACCCCCTCGGCGGTCGGCTCCTCGCCGAGCGCGCGTGGAATGAAGCTGCCGTAGCGCCGAAGACCTGTATCACCTCGTTGAACAGCGTCGCCCTATCGCCGAAGGCGGCATACGGACTCGGTGCGCGGATGCCCATCGCCGCAGTCGGATCGCCGATCGAGGTCGCCTCGTAACCACGCTCCCAGAACAGCCGCAGCGCCGTTTCAGCGCGGCGTCGCGATCGAACGAGCGAGGACGTCCCCTGGTCGGTGGATCACCGGACAGCGGATCGATGCCATCGGCGCAGCGCTGTGGTAACCGTCCGACGCGTGGGCGGTGAATGTCTCATCTCGAGCTGAGCACCTGTCGTACCCACGGGATAGGCTTGAGCACCGTGTTGTCAGTTGTGCCAAGTCCCGTCATCGTGCGCGCGCCGTCCAAGGTGAATCTGCACCTAGGCGTCGGTGATGTGCGCGCGGACGGCTATCACGATCTGACCACGGTGTTCCAAGCCCTCTCGCTCGGCGATGATCTGGAACTCGCACCCGCCGCCTCGTTGACTGTGCGGGTCAGCGGCGAGGGCGCCGACGATGTGCCGACCGACCGCACCAATCTGGTGTGGAAGGCCGCCGTGCGCGTCGCACATCTGGCCGGCCGCGCCCCGCTGGTGGAAATCGCCATCAACAAGGGCATTCCGGTGGCCGGTGGTATGGCGGGCGGCAGTGCGGATGCGGCCGCGGCGCTGGTGGGCCTGAACGAACTCTGGGATGTCGGGCTGACCCGCGACGAATTGTTCGCGGTCGCAACCGAACTCGGCAGCGATGTGCCGTTCGCGCTGCACGGCGGAACGGCGCTCGGTACGGGTCGGGGCGAGCGACTGCTTCCGGTGTTGTCCCGCAATACCTTTCACTGGGTACTGGCGCTGGCCAAGGGTGGATTGTCCACGCCCGCGGTCTTCACCGAACTGGACCGACTACGTGAGGTCGGCAGCCCGCCCCGGCTCGGTGAGCCGCAGGCGTTGATGCAGGCGCTGGCCTCCGGTGACCCGAAACAGCTCGCGCCCCTGCTGGGTAACGATTTGCAGGCAGCCGCGCTGTCGCTGAAGCCGGAGTTGCGGCGGACGTTGCGCGCGGGCGTCGGTGCGGGCGCGCTTGCCGGGCTGGTCTCCGGCTCCGGGCCGACCTGCGCATTCCTATGTGACAGCGAGGACGGCGCGGTGGCGGTCGCGGCCGAGCTCGCGGGTGCTGGTGTGTGCCGCAGCGTGCGCACCGCCAGTGGACCGGTGCCCGGCGCTCGGGTCATCAGCAGCGACACGTCTGGCAAGCGCTGACGTTTCGGCGGTTATGCAATGACGTCGGCGAGGCGGTCGACTTGATCGGCGTCGCGCCCGTAGCAGTAGAGCATGACCTCGTCTGCGCCGAGATCTTCGAATTGGCCGATGGCCGTGCGGATCTCCGCGGGTGTGGTGAGCATGCCGGCGAGCATGAAGTCGGCGCGACCGCTGAATTCGTAGTAGGCGCCCATCGATGCGCGGGCGTCTTCGATCAGGTTGGGCGCGCCGAGCGCGACATTGACCTGGGCGACAATGCGGGGCTCGCCGTCGCGGCCGTGCTCCTTCCACGAGCGGCGGGCGATGTCGAACAGGCCACCGGCCCACGACGGTGCGGCGGCGGCGAGAAAGCCGCCACCCCAACGACCGACGCGATCGATGGCGGCGGGCTGGAAGCCGCCGAAGAGTAGTTCGGGTCCCTCGGGACGCAGCGGCGCGGGACCGATCGGTCCGCAGTCGGTGCTGTACGGCTGGCCGGACCACAGGCGGCGCATGATCGCCAACTGTTCGTCCAGGCGACGGCCGCGCGAGCGCAGCTCGGTGCCGGAGGCGATGTGATCGTCCTCGCGACCGCCGACGCCGAGACCGAGCACCAGGCGGCCGCCGGACATGCGATCGAGGGTGGCGGCCTGCTTGGCGAGCAGCGTCGGCTCACGCAGCGGCGCGATGAGCACCTCGGTCTGCACCTTGATGCGGCTGGTGGCACCGGCGATCATGCCGAGTGCGACCAGGGGTTCGGGATTGTCGTAGACGAGCCGGTCGAGCAGACCGAGCGTGGAGAACGGACCCGCGTCGGCGCGGTGGGCCCAGTCGAGCAGGGCGGCGGGATCGGAAATGGGCAGACCGAGTCCGACGTGCATGAGAACCTCCAGGTAAGGGGTAGTTGAAACCGTGCCGCCCCACTCACCTCGAACCCGAGGCGGGGCTCCCATTCTGCGGCTATGTCTCAGGAGCGCCGTAACATTGTTCGTAACGAACGCCGTTCGCTGCGCCCAACTCTAAACGAACGGCGTTCGTCACGCAAGTCTCAGTTGTGAGACCAGCCCGCACTCTTTGCCTGAGCAGGCCCTGGACACGGGGCATGAAGCGATGTAGTTACGTGAACGGATGCGGCCCTGACATCCGGCTGCGCACTGCGGTTGTCGAGGTTTAGGCGAGTGCGCTGGTCGCTAATCACGCCGAACATGTCCGCCGGAACGATCAGAACCAGCGCGGGGCGTGGCGCCGGGCCCGGGCGGAGCGTTCGGTGGGCCGACGGTGAGTTCTGCGTGCTCGGTACGCTTGCGCGGGGCGAGTACTCGCCCGGCGCTTGACTCGGAAGGATCCATGTCCAACCTGATCAATCTCGAACAGGTCTCCAAGAGCTTCGGCATCAAACCACTCCTGGACAATGTTTCGCTCGGCATCCACGCGGGCGAGCGAATCGGTGTCGTCGGCCTGAACGGCGGCGGCAAGACCACCCTGTTGGAGGTGCTGACCGGTCTGGAGCCGCCCGACAGCGGCCGGGTGAGCCGGGTCGGCGGGCTGCGCGTGGCGGTGGTCACCCAGCGCGGCGTACTTCCCGTGGGCGCGAGCATCGGATCCGTCGTGCTGGCCGGACTGGCAGATGACGCGATGCCCCCCGGCGCGAGCGACGGGCACGGAGGCGGTAGCTCGCGTGACCCCGGAGGGCCCCGAGATGAATACGGCGTCGCCGAACACGAATGGGCCGCGAATCCGCGCATCCGGTCGGTGATGGCGGGCATCGGCATCGAGGGCCTCGGTCTGGACACTTCGGTCGACAATCTCTCCGGTGGCGAGCGCCGCCGCGTCGCACTGGCCGCCGCGCTGGTTCGCGACCTGGATCTGCTCGTCCTCGACGAGCCGACCAACCATCTCGATGTCGAGGGCGTGCAGTGGCTGGCCCAACATCTGCTCGAGCGCCGCAGCGCCCTGGTGGTCGTGACCCACGATCGCTGGTTCCTCGACACCGTCGCCACCGACACCTGGGAGGTTGTCGGCGGCAAGGTCGAAAGTTATGAAGGCGGTTACGGCGACTGGATTTTCGCCCGCGCCGAGCGCGCGCGGCAGGCCGATGCCTCCGAGGCAAGGCGCGCGAATCTGGCGCGCAAGGAATTGGCCTGGTTGCGCCGCGGCGCGAAAGCCCGCACCTCCAAGCCGCGCTATCGGGTGGAGGCGGCCGAGGCGCTGATCGCCGACGTGCCGCCGCCGCGCGATAGCGTCTCGCTGGCCGCATTCGCGCGAAAGCGCCTCGGCCGCGTCGTCATCGAACTCGAGGATGCCACCCTCACCACCCCGGACGGCCGAGAGCTGGTACGCGACTTGACCTGGCGCCTGGCGCCTGGCGAGCGGGTCGGCCTGGTCGGTGTGAACGGCTCCGGCAAGACGACCCTGCTACGCACGCTGGCCGGCGCCGTCGAACCGGCTGCGGGCAAACGCATTCAGGGCCAGACGGTTCAGATCGGTTGGCTACGCCAGGAACTCGACGACCTACCAACCGATCTTCGGGTGCTGGAGGCAGTGCAGCAAATCGCGCAGCGAATCATGCTGGGCGATAAGGAAACCTCCGCAGGCCAGCTGGCCGAGCGCCTGGGCTTCACCCCGGCTCGTCAGCGCACCCCGGTCGGCGAACTATCCGGTGGCGAGCGACGCAGGCTGCAACTGACCCGAATCCTGATGTCGGAACCGAATGTCCTGCTCCTCGACGAGCCGACCAACGACCTGGACATCGACACCCTGCAACAACTGGAAGACCTGCTCGACAACTGGGCGGGCACCCTGGTCGTGATCAGCCACGACCGTTATCTGATCGAGCGCATCTGCGACTCCACCTGGGCCCTGTTCGGCGACGGAAAGCTCACCAATCTCCCCGGCGGCATCGACGAATATCTGAAGAAGCGCGCGGTATCGAGCTCCGCCGCAACGCGATCCACCGACTCCAAGCCCGCCGAAGCCCCCGCCACCGACTCGGCCGCCTACCGCGCCGCCCGCAAGGAGCTGGCCAAACTAGAGCGCACCATCGACAAACTCACCGAACGCGAGCAACGCCTGCACACTGCCCTCGCCGACGCCGCCACCGATCCGGACAAACTCATCACCCTGGGCGCCGAGCTGAAACAGGTCCTGGCCGAAAAGGAATCCACCGAGCAGCGCTGGCTGGAACTCGCCGACACCGCCTGAACCCCATCGTCGCTAGTCAAATGGTCGTTCCAAACCCCAGCCACAACAACCATTCGACTCGCCTCGACGGCGCTGGCCTAGCTGGTGCCGGAGACGCGGCCGTCCTGGACAACGACCGGCAGGCAGGTTTGGACGAAGTCGGCGCCGAAGCCGGTGAGCGAGATGCTGCGGTAGTAGACCTTGGTGCCGAAACCGGAGCGCTTCAATACTTCTCGGACCGGTGATTGGGCCTCGAGGAGTTGGTAGCGGTTCGGGTTGCCTACCGGCTCCTTGACGAATTCGATCAGGCCGAGGCGGCGCAGATTCGGCAGGTACTGCTGGATCCGGTTGGGGAAGCGCAGCCCCGCGTGCTCACCGATCAGATTGAGCCCGGAGATGATTCGCTCGACACCGATGCCGCGCGGTCGTCCGGCGCGAATATCGATCGAGGGCTGCGGACCGTCGAGGTGCAGGAAGCGCAGAATGCGTGCCTCGTCGGGGGTCAGCTCCTCGAGCATGCGCGCGAAGGCCGGGTGGGTTTCGTGGTGCTCACCCTGCGTGCTCGCCGACAGCCGCAGCAGCGCGGCCCCCTGCTCACGCAAAGTTGGAACGGCATCGGGCGCAGGCTGTTCGGGCGTCGCGGGCAGCCGCAATGCACGCCGCACCGCGTCACGAACCTCGGCCTCCGCCTCGGCGAGCACTTCCCGCGGGGGATTTCCAGCGATACTGCCGCGCACCACGGTGGCCCCGACGCCGAGGGCGGTGTCGATGCCCCACGCGGTCACCTCGGCCGCCGCGCTCACCGCGACCCGGGCTACCCCGGTGGTCGCGCGAACGGTCTTGCGTACCGAGCCGACCTGTCGTTTCTGCTCGACCGCGCCGAGTGGCAACCGCGCGATCTGCGTCGACTGCTCGGATGTCGACGACTCGGAAGTTCTTGGGGTTTCGGCCACTTCGGACTGCTCGGTTCGCTCGGAGCCCTGCCCAGCGGCCCGCAGATCGTCGCCGTCAGCTTCCGTCACAGCCATGTTGTCGCCACTCCCGTTCCGAAGATCAGGATGTGAGCGTATCCGGCGAAGAGCCCCAACACGCCGCCATGCAGAAAAAGGAGCCATTCGTCCTGTTTGATGGCCGCTCGCAGCATATCCACGAAGTCGGGGGGCGATAGTGCCGACATCTGTTTGGCGATGTAGTCGTTGATTTGCCTGCCCTGCTGGACGTTGAAGTCCGGATCCGCGAAGGCGATCGGCGCGATGGTCATCGCCTCGGTGGTCAGCGTCGACTGCAGCGAGTCGTACTCCCGGCTGCCGAGCATGAACTTCACCGCCGGTCGCGCCGGCCCGAGCGCCCGGTCCGCCGCGGGGCGCAGCGTGTCCTCGAGCATCTGCATGGTCCGGTCCGAGCGCGGGCCGTTCAGCAGTTCGTCACCGATATTAGCGACGGTCATCACCTGACTCGAGACCAATTCCGCGTAGCCGTCGGTGATTTCGAGCTGCCGCTTGATCAGCAGGCCCTGCCGCCACGGGCACCACCACTTCGGGTAGGCTGGCGCGAAGATCATATTCAGGCCGATCCAGTTGACCACCCAGCCGATGATGACGCCGCCGACCGGCAGCACCACCAGCGTCGACCAGCCGGTCATATGCAAAACAGCGACCAGCACCACGCCCATCGGCGCGCCGAAGTAGAAACCGAAGTTCTGCATGAAGCGCAGTTCCTTGGCGCCGAGTACCTGGAAAAGGGTGTTGAGCAGATGCGGACGCGCCTGGAAATAACGGATGACCATCTGCTTGACGTCGAGCAGCTGATCGATATTGGCGCCCAATTCCTCGGTCAGCTCGCGCAGGATATCGGGCAGCTGCTGGCGGACCCGCGCGTGAATCATGTCGCGCACCCCGGTCGGCAGGTTGTACCAGAGCTGCGGATGTTCGCGGCGCAGGATTTCTTCGACTATGTCCTTGATCTGCGCGTCGGCGATAGTCGCGAGGTGTTCGGCGAGCTTGTCCGGCTCGAGCTCGCGATAGAAGTCGGCGACGCTGCCGAGTTTCGCCAGACCCTTGTCGACGGCGATGCTCGCCATTTTGTCCGCACGCGATGGCACGATGCCCTGCCAGCCAATTCTGCCGTCGTAGCTCAGCAGCGGCAGCACCTGAATTCGCTTGGGCAGGAATGGAAACAGCGCACGCAATCCAGGTAAACGAATACCGTGGAACGCGACCGGCTTGAACAACATCAGGATGCCGGTCCAGTTTGTGATGTAACCGATGACGCCAGTGAAAAGGGGGATAGTCACTAATTCCAGGAGGACCGTCGGATGCATCCCGAAAACACTCTCCAACACGACACCCTCCTGCCGATATACCGGTGACCGCCGCCTCACCGGCAACCCAAACTAGCACCCAGTCGGCAGACGGACCCTACTGTGCGGTCCAGACGCTGGTCCATCGCGAGTGTCTTGGGCCACAAGCGGATTGTCTGAGACATCAGTCACACTGTGTGTCCAGAATGTCGTAGTGTCAACCAGCGCCGGAGAGAATGACGACCATCACGCGACCGACAGCAGGGGTCGGCGCGTTTGCTGGCCCAATCGGCTCACGGTAAGGCAGACCTGGAAGGCTGGCGGGCAATAATCTGTGGGCGTATTCGTTCACTTGGCAATACATCGGAGAGAACGTGACAGACGACAGGACCGGACAGGACATAGCCCGGGCCGGTTCCCGCTCGGTGGAGCGCAGCTCGGATGTCGAACAGCGGCAGATCAGCAATGAGGCACGGCTGATTCGCGGTGTGTTCCGAGCGGCGGGGCTCGCGGCGGGCACCGTGGTGCGCGGCAGTCAGTGGGCCGTCGAAACGACCTACGAGGTGACCAAGGAGATCACCCAGGCCGCGCTCGACGGTGAATCGTCGGCGGATATCGCCGAGCGCACCGGTAATGCGTTGCGCTCCATCGCGCGCAGCGCGCTCGGCGTCACCGAGGGTTCGGTGCGCGAAATCGTCAGCTACGTACCGACTTCCAACGGCGCGCCGCAGCCGGCCCCGGTCGGCATCGGCGCGCCGTTGCGCTCGGCAAGTAGCGAAGAGTTGCGCCGCCGAGGCGATGCGCTGCTCGCCCGCTCGGCCGATGTCTACTTCACCGAGGACGTGCACCCCGCCTACGATCGCATCCTCGACGAGTTGGCGCCGGACGAGGCGCGCATTCTGCGGTTCATGGCATTGAACGGTCCGCAACCGTTGGTCGATGTGCGCACCAACCGTCCACTCGGCATCGGCTCGGAATTGGTGACCGGTGATCTCACTTCGGTACCGGAACAGGCCGGTGTCCGTTATCCGGATCGCGCCCGCACCTATCTGATCAACCTCAACCGCCTCGGTCTGACCCAGGTTTCCGATGATCCGGTGGTGCTCAGCCGGTACATGGTGCTCGAGGTGCAGCCGGTGGTCGAGGCGGCGCTGAAGAAGGCCGGACGCGCGCCCAAGATCGTGCGCAAGAGTCTGCGGCTGACCGAATTCGGCAGCGACTTCTGCAAGACCTGCTTCACCATCGGGAATTGACTCGCACGGCAGACCGGCGGTTTCGGCTCGAAGTGATAGCAATCTGATACAAATCTCCCAATCTCTGTAGCGCGGCGACTTCGAATGGGATTGTTGAGATATGGACCAGGATGCTGTGTCAGCGATCAGTCGCCTGAAGTTCAGGTACCTACGCACCCTCGACACCAAGTCGTGGGACGAATTCGCGGACACCATGGTCCCGGAGGCGACGGCCACCTACAGCGAATACCTGTCGTTCGAGTCGCGGGATGCGTTCCTGGCGTTCATGCGCAACACCCTGGGTCCGCACGTCATCACCGAGCACCGATGCGACCATCCGGAGATCGATGTCGACGGCGACACCGCCACCGGCACTTGGTATCTCGCCGATACCGTGCTCATACCGGCGCACAATATGCTGCTGCGCGGCGCGGCCTTTTACACCGATCGCTACGTTCGGTGCACGGACGGTCGCTGGCGCATCGCGCATACCGGATATGAGCGCACCTATGAGGTGGTGCTTTCGCTCAGCGATCTGCCGAGCCTGCGGCTGACATCGAGTCGCTGGGGGCTGATCGCGCGGGAGGACGGCATCGCGTCGGTCGAACGCAACCCCGGCGCCGCCGCGCCGCGGCGGGAGTCCGTGCCGGAGGCGGCCGAGCCCGAGGCTGGGTGAGCGCATCGGCCTGAACATCGACTCCGCGGGATTCCGCCGGAATCGGGACAGGAATTTGCGCTGAGGTCAGTCCGCCGTGGCGACCAGAGGCTCGAGCGTGAGCTTTGGATGCTCCTTCTCGATGTACTGCAACCGCCACTTGTCACTGAACAGCGCCAACAGCGCTCCATCGGAACGGGTGAACACCTCGACCCCGCGCTGCCGATCGAGTTCGGTCATCGACTCCGCATCGGTACGCCGGGCCAACGTGTATGGCAGGTGCTCCATATGCGTCTCGACGTTGAACTCGGCGAGCATCCGCGCGGTGACGACCTCGAACTGCATCGGACCGACCGCCGCGAGTACGGGGGAGGCATCACCGCGCGCGTCATTGCGCAAAACCTGCACCACGCCTTCGGAATCGAGCTGGTCGATCGCCTTGCGGAACTGCTTGTACTTACCCGCGCTCTGCGCCCGCAGCACCGCGAAATGCTCCGGCGCGAACGACGGGATCGGCGGGAACTCCACCTTCTTGTCCACGAACAGCGTGTGTCCGGGCGCAAGCGCGGTGGCATTCACGAGGCCGACCACATCACCCGGGTAGGCGGTGTCGACGGTGGAGCGCTCCCGCCCGAAAACGGTGAGCGCGTATTTGGTCGCGAACGGCCGACCGGTCTGGGCGTGCGTGACGACCATCCCGCGCTCGAATTCACCGGAGACGATCCGCATGAACGCGAGCCGATCCCGGTGTGCCGCATCCATTCCGGCCTGCACCTTGAATACCACCGCGCTGAACGGATCGGTGGTGTTGCGCTGCGTGCCGCCGATATCGGCGCGCGAGCCGGGTGCGGGCGCCAGCGCGACCAAGGTCTCCAGCAGTTGTCGCACACCGAAATTCAGCATCGCGGAGGCGTAGATGACCGGGGAGGTCTGCCCGGCCAGGAACATCTCCTGATCGTGGTCCTGCCCGGTGGCCGAGAGCAGTTCGCTCTCCTCGGCGGCGGTCGTCCACGCTTCACCCTCGCGCGCCTCGGCCGATTCCGGAGCGATCGATTCCTCCGGCGCGATGGTCGCGCCACCAGCG
The DNA here is from genome assembly GCF_040674755.1 of Nocardia sp. NPDC049737. NCBI lineage: Bacteria > Bacillati > Actinomycetota > Actinomycetes > Mycobacteriales > Nocardiaceae > Nocardia > Nocardia sp. NPDC049737. Next base: position 296,918 of record NZ_JBFANH010000003.1, read on the forward strand.
GTCCGGGTGAAGTGGATGTATTCGACGGCCGCACCCTCTGAGCCGCGACGCAGCAGTCCGCGGAAGTCACCGGCGATGCCGACCGGCAGGAACAGCGGTGTCGGGATGAGGCCGATCCGCTCGCTGATCTCATCCAGCAGTTCCAGCGGCGCGCGGCCCGGACGGTCCCATTTGTTGATCACGGTGATGACCGGGATGCCGCGATGGCGACACACCTGGAACAGCTTCAGTGTCTGCGGCTCCAGGCCCTTGGCGGCGTCGATGAGCATGACCGCGGCGTCGACGGCGGTGAGCACGCGATAGGTGTCCTCGGAGAAATCCGAGTGGCCGGGGGTGTCGACCAGGTTGATGACGTTGTCGATATCCGTGCCCGCGGCACGGTAGTTGAACTGCAGCGCGGTCGAACTCACCGAGATTCCGCGCGCCTTCTCCATTTCCATCCAGTCCGACACGGTGGACTTGCGTCCGGCCTTACCGTGGATGGCGCCGGCCTCGGAGATCATTCTGGCGTGCAACGCCAGCGCCTCGGTGAGCGTTGACTTGCCCGCGTCGGGGTGGGAGATCACCGCGAATGTGCGTCGCCGGGCGACCTCGGCGGGCAACCCACGCGGGGCGGGCGTGACGACACCCTCAGTGGAGGCGGTCAACTGCAACAACCTTTCAGACGGCCGATCGGCAACCGCTCCAGCGTACGCGACCGGGGTGACGGTGAGCCGGCCAGTCCGACCACCCGATTCAGCTGGACATAAACACTTGCGCTATGGTGTTCGGGTTGTCTCGGCGAGGGTGACCGCAGACGTAATGCGTTCACCGTGATCGACGCGGCTCGGCTCTCGGCCGTCCTCGTTCGGTCTTCGCCCGACGAGTAGACCAACCATTTGCCAGGGGGGATAACAGTCCCTGGCGCACTGTTGACAGCCCGGAAGAGCCGTAGGGAGTAGATCCAGTCATGTCCGACGCCAACCTTCTCGAAGCCGCCGTCCGCACGGAGTTCGGCAAGGGTGCCGCCCGCCGTACCCGTCGCGCGGGTAACGTTCCCGCCGTGCTGTACGGCCACGCCGCCGACCCGCAGCACCTCTCGCTCAACGCCCAGGCCTTCGCCGCCATCCTGCGCGAGCACGGCACCAATGCGGTGCTGAACCTCGTCATCGACGGCAAGAAGCAGCTCGCGCTGACCAAATCCGTTGTGGTGCACCCGATTCGCCGTTACATCGAGCACGCCGACCTGCTGATCGTCAAGCGCGGCGAGAAGGTCACCGCGGATGTGAACATCTCGCTGATCGGCGAGGCCGCCGCGGCCACCCTGGTCACCCAGGACGTCACCACGCTGTCCATCGAGGCCGACGCGCTGAACATTCCGGAATCCATCGAGGTCTCGATCGAGGGCGTCGAGGCGGGCACCCAGATCACCGCGGGCGAGATCGAGCTGCCGAAGGGTGTCACCCTGGCCGGTGACCCGGAGGCCCTGATCGTCAACATCATCGCGGCCCCGGCTTCCGCGCAGGAGACCGAAGAGGCCGCCGCGGCCGCCGCCGCGGAGTCCGAGAGCGCCGAGTAAGAACTCCCCGGCTCGGTTATCCGAATGACCGAATCCTCGACCGGGCCCGCGCTCGTGGTCGGACTTGGCAACCCAGGTCCCGAGTACGAGCGCACCCGGCACAATATCGGCTTTCTGGTCGCCGACGTGCTCGCGCAGCGCGTCGGCGGCCGTTTTGCTGTGCACAAGAAGTCCGGTGCGGATCTGTTGCAGGCGCGGCTGGACGGGCGTCAGGTATTGATCGCCAAGCCGCGCTCGTTCATGAATCTGTCCGGGCGTCCGGTCGCGGCGCTGGCGAAATTCTTCTCGGTGCCGCCGACCGAGGTGATCGTCGTGCACGACGAATTGGATCTGCCGTTCGGTCAGGTCCGGCTCAAGCGCGGCGGCGGTGAGGGCGGGCACAACGGATTGCGTTCGGTCTCCAGTGCCCTGACCACCAAGGAATATCTGCGCACCCGCATCGGCATCGGCCGTCCGCCGGGTCGCCAGGACCCGGCGGACTATGTGCTCAAACCGTTTTCGTCGGTGGAGCGCAAGGAAGTGCCGGTGCTCGTCGAACAGGCCGCGGACGCGGTCGAACTGCTACTGCGCGTGGGGCTCGAACCGGCCCAGAACCAATTGCACTAGTGCTACCGCGGTTCATCGCAGATGGATCGCGGTGGCGGAGCGGCGCAGCTTGCCCGAGGAGGTTTTGGGCAGGGCGCCGGGGCCGAGGACCGCGACGGTGCGGGGGCGGGCGCCGACCTCGGAGAACACCGCATGCACAATTTCACGTTCGATGCGCTTGACCTCGTCGGCATTCTGGTGGTCGTTGCTTTCCACCACGACGGCGAAGCTTTCGCGTTTCTCGCCCGCGTCCAAGCGAACCGCGACGGCATTGCCGGGACGCACACCCCTTACGCGCATGGCGGCACGCTCGATATCGGTCGGATAGATATTGCGCCCGCCCATGATGATGACGTCCTTGATCCGGCCGCACACCACGATCAGACCCTCATCGGTGAAGTAGCCGATATCGCCGGTGTCGAGCCAGCCGTCCGCATCCTGCGCCGGACGGAAGCCGTTGACCGTGACATAGCCGGAAGTGACGGCGGGACCGCGGAGTTCGATCACGCCGACCGAACGGGTCGGCAGCGGCTGGCGCTCGGCATCGACGACCCGCCCCTCGAGATTGTCGACCAGATAGCCGAGGGTGGGCATGCGGCGGATATTGCCGTGGTGTTCGTGGGCGGGCACGGCCTTGCCAAGCGCCTCCAGCAGATCGCCATCGATGACGTCGAGGACCTGCCCGTGTCCGGGATCCGGAACCGATACGGCCAGTGTGGTTTCGGCCATGCCGTAGACGGGGGTGAGTGCCATCGGATTGAGCCGGAAGCGTTCGCCGGCCGCGGCGAGTGCCTCCATGGTGTCCGGATCGACGGGTTCGGCACCATTCCACATATAGCGCACGCTGCTGAGATCGTAGGCGCCGTCCTCGGCCTGCTTGAGCCGGCGGGCCAGCAGCGAGTACGCGAAATTCGGTGCGGCCGTGACGGTGCCGCGGTATTTGTCGATCAGCTCGGCCCACAGCAGTGGACGCATCAGGAAGTCGATCGGCGTCACACAGACCACCTCGGCCCCGAATTGCATGGGAACGCTGAGGAATCCGACCATCCCCATATCGTGGAACAGCGGCAGCCAGCTGATCATCACATCCTCGTCGAGCTGGAACTTCACCCGATCGAACATGGCGTAGGCGTTGACGTAGAAGTTCCCGTGCGTGATCCGCACGGCCTTCGGCGATCCGGTCGAACCGGAGGTCAACTGCTGCAATGCGGTATCGGTCTCGACGGTCGGCACCGGATCGGTCTCCGCGCCATCGCGTAGCTGATCGATGCGCACCACGGTGATGCCGCGCTCGCGCAGCAGCGGTTCGGCGGCCTCGAAGGGCGCGCCGAGTACCACCGCGCGCGCGTCGATCATCGACAGCACGGTCTCGGTATCGCGCGCCCACACCACCAGATCCGTGCGCGGTGTCGGCTGATGCAACATGGTGATCGACGCGCCGCGCATCCAGATCGCCTGACAGGCCGGTGCGATATCGACCGGCATCCCGGCCAGCACGCCGACGGCGTCACCGTGTCCGATGCCGGCTTCGGCGAGTCCGCCCGCCATACGTCGTGCGATTCGATGGATCTCACCCCAGGTCTGCCGAAATGGCGCGTTTGGCTCCCCGGTCACCAATCCGCGATCCGAGATTTGTGCCGTTGCGTACATCTCGTCGGTGAACCTGCTCAAAGTCCAACTCCCTTGTCACCCCGATGCGGTAGCCGGACATGGGTGACCGGCCTGCTCCCCAACTATCCCGCCAATTCGTCCCCGCGTTAACCATTCCGAGGACATGCCCGTGTCGCGGTGGCGTTATGGGCGATTCGAGAAAGTTGCCGCGTAGCGATCGACGTAGTGCCGGCCGGATCGGGCGGCCAATTCCCGCATCAGTTCGTCGGTCGCGGCGCGAACCTGACACGTGTCCGGTGCCGGGTGGGTCGGGGTGGGCTGCGGGTAGTAGCGCGGCGCGCCGAAGCTGATGTGCACCTTGCCGAAGCGCGGCAGCCGGCGGCCGCGCGGATTCACCTTGTCGGTGCCCGAGAGTGTCGCCGGGATGACCGGAGCGCCGGTGGCCATGGCGACGCGTAGCGCGCCGGTGCGGCCGCGGTAGATGCGGCCGTCGGGGGAGCGGGTGCCCTCCGGATGGATGGCCCAGACGTCACCGGATTCCAGGATCCTGGTGGCGGCGGCCAGTGCGTCCGCGGCGGCGGTGCCGCCGGTGCGGTTCACCGGGACCTGACCCGCGACGGTGAAGAACCAGCGCTTGAACCGGCCTTTGAATCCGGTCCCGGTGAAGTACTCCTGCTTGGCCAGGAAGGTGACCCGGCGCGGCAGGGCCAGCGCGAGATACATCGAGTCGAGCATCGCGAGATGGTTGGCCGCGATGATCACCGGTCCGGTGCGGGGTACGTGCCGCAGTCCTTCCACCTCGGGGCGGCCGAGCAGCCGCAGCAGCGGACCGAGCAGAACGTGCTTGAACAACCGGTACCACACATGAGCCTCCGAGAAAGTTGCCGTAGACAATGTCTACCAAAGAGCGTAGACATTGTCTACGGTTGTTGGTAGAGAACGGCTACTTATGTGACGCAGTCGGGAAGGAGTGATCGATGAGCGCCGTAGACAATGTCTCCATGGTTGGAAGTGAGCCGTTGCGGGAACGATTGGTCGGCGCCGGGGTCGACATGCTCGAAGAGGTCGGCGCGGCCCAGTTGGGTCTGCGTGCGATCACCCGTGCGGCCGGGGTTTCCCACGGTGCGCCGCGCAGGCACTTTCCGACGCACCGCGCGCTCCTGGCCGCCATCGCGGCGCGCGGTTTCGCCGATCTCATCGAGCGATTCGCCAAGGTGGAGGTAGGCGCGAGCACGCCGAGGGAACAACTGGAACGGATGGCCGCCGAGTACGTCGAATTCGCCGGCGAGCGCCCGGAAATGTTCACGCTCATGTTTCGCCACGACCTACTCGAGGGCTCCGGCGAGAACCTCCGCGGGATCACTCTGCCGTTGTTCGAGCGCTTCGCGACGCTGGTTCGCGAGGCCGCCCCGGCATCGGACAGCCCAGAAAAGCGCGCGATCGCCCTGTGGACCAGCCTGCACGGCATCGCCGCCCTCCAGGCCAACCGCAGTTTGCGCCTAGTGGCCCCCACCGCCAACGCTCCGGCCCTCGCAACGCACGCAATCGACCTACACATCAGTTGACCGCGCACGACCGCTGACTACGTCGCACACCGAATGCCCAGTGCGACGTAACCACTACTTATGCCACCATGCGGTTGGTGCTCAGTGTCGGGGCGGCAGGGCGATCCTCGCCAGGTCTGTGGCGATGACGATATCGCCGGTGAAGTGCAGGGCCGCCTCGGCGCGGTGGGCGTCGAGGTCGCGGTAGCGTTGGGAGAAGTGGGTCAGGACCAGGGTGCGCACACCGGCTTCGGCGGCGACTCGGGCGGCCTGGCCCGCGGTCAAGTGGCCGTATTCCTCGGCGAGCTGGGCGTCGGCGTCCAGGAAGGTCGCCTCGATCACCAGCATGTCCACGCCCGAGGCGAGGGACAGCACGCCCGGGCACAGGCGGGTGTCCATGACGAATGCGAAGCTCTGGCCCGGCCTCGGCTCGCTGACTTCGGCCAGCGTGATTGTGCGCCCGTCGAATTCGATACTGCCCGTGCGCTGCAGTTGTCCGACCGCCGGGCCGTGCAGGCCGAATTCGGCGAGCCGCTCCGGCAGGATGCGCACACCGCTCGGTTCGGTGAGCCGGTAGCCGAAGGTTTCGATCGGGTGCGATAGCTCGACCGCCTCCAGGACGAACGGTGCGCCCGGTGCGTCCAGCGCACCCGGGTCGGCGATCGGATGCGGCCGAAGCTCGACGGTGCGATAGAACGAGCTGGCATTGCTCAGCCGATCGAAGAACACCGCACCCGATGCGGGGTAATACACATCGACCGGATGGGCGACCTTGTCCAGATTGATCCGCTGGATGATGCCGGGTAGCCCGAGGCAGTGGTCGCCGTGGAAATGCGTCACCGCGATCCGGGTAATGTCGGTGACCGACACGCCCGCGTAGGTCATCTGCCGCTGGGTGCCCTCGCCCGGATCGAAGAGGATGCCCTCCTCGCCCCAGCGCAGCAGATACCCATTGTGATTGCGCTGCTTGGTCGGAACCTGACTCGCGGTGCCGAGGACGACCAGTTCGCGAGGTGACATCTACAGCGCCGCGACCGCGCCGACGAACCGGTCCAGCTCCTCGAAACTCACGAAGCAGTGTGGCGAGGCGCGCACCACCGAATCCAGGCCACGGGCGGTCATATCCAGCAGCGTAGAGCTGGCATGGCTCGCCGTCACCGTAATATTCTGTGCCGCAAGGCAATCGCGTACCTCGACCGCCGATTTCCCGTCGACGGTGAACGAAACGATGCCGCTGTGCCGAATCCCGATGTCGCGCACCGTGACTCCGTTGATTTCCGGCAGCGATTTGCGCAGGTGTTCCGCGCGGACCGCGATCGCGTCGTAGACGTCCTCCGGTCCCAGCTCGAGCAGATATCGCACGGCCGCGCCGAGACCGAGTCGCGCAGCGACATCGCATTCCCAGAATTCGAAGCGACTCGCGTCGGGGACCAGGGCGTACTCCTGCGCACCGGTCCACTGCGCACTGTGCAGATCCAGTCGCTGCGGCTCCATCGACGCGGCCAATTCCGGTCGCACATAAAGGAATCCGGTGCCGCGCGGGCCGCGCAGCCATTTGCGGCCGGTGACCGAGAGTGCGTCGACATCGAGTTCGGCCACATCGATCGGCAGCTGCCCGGCCGACTGGCAGGCATCGAGCAGCGCCAGCGCGCCGACCGAATGCGCGATCCGAGTGGCATCGGCGGCCGGGTTGACCAGACCGCCATTGGTCGGGACGTGCAGCACCGACACCAACTCGACCCGTTCGTCGACCATGTCGGCGAGTGCGTCGAGGTCGAGTTGGCCGCTGCCGTCGCTGGGAATCTGTTCGACCACCGCACCGGTTGCCTTGGCCCGCTGCAGCGCAGCAATGGCATTGCTCGCATAGTCGGCGCCGGAGATGAGGATACGGTCGCCGGGTGCGAGTGGCACCGAATAGAAGAAGTCTGCCCACGCGCGGGTCGCGCTATCGCTGAGCGCGATGCTGGTCGGATCGGCGTTGATGAGCCGGCCGATATCGGTTTTCACCGCGGCGAGGTCGTCGAGTCGCTCGTTCGCCGCGCGGTAGCCGCCGATTTCGGCCTCGCGTCGCAGATGCGCCACAACGGTATCGACGACGACTCGGGGCGGTAACGAGGAGCCCGCGCTGTCGAGGAAGACCAGATCGGATCCGGTGCCGTAGCCCGGTATGTCGGCACGTACGCGATTCTCGTCGAGCATGGCCTCGACAGTATCGCCGAAATCGGCGCATTGGGCTGTCGCACGAGTCGGCGCAGGTCCTGGCCACGGTGCGCGCGTCCCCCGCTGTGCATGACTACGAATTCAGATTCTTGTCACATTTCTTGTCGGTACCCCTCGCTACGCTGGTTTGGGTCGGTGCACTGGAATACGACCGACGCCCGAGGCGATACAGAACTACCTGAACAACTGTCGGCGGCACAGATGCGGCACAGCCACAGTTACCTGGTTTCACATGGTGGAGGTTGGTATGGCAGTCACGCTCGAGCATCCGAAGCGAGTGATCGCGCTGGAAAATGGCGAGCTCTCATCGCGGGCCGCGGCCGAGGCCTATCTCGAGAAAATCTGTTTCAAACTGGGCCCACCAACGCTCATCGGCGCCGAACTGGAATGGCTCACCGTGCAGGGTGAGTGTTCGTCGTCCGGCCCATCGGCCGCCCCCCGCCCGCAACTGGCTGCACTCGCAGATGCACTCGGACCCCACGCACCGCGGTCCATCGCCCCCGATTCACCGGCACTTCCGCTGCCAGGGGGCAGCCGGGTCACCATCGAACCCGGCGGTCAGATCGAACTCTCCAGTGCCCCGTTCGCCGCTGCCGCGCAGTTGTGCGAGGGTTTGCACGCCGATGCTCGGATGCTGCGCGATCTACTCGAATCCCGATCCATCCGCACCATTTCCGGCGCCGCCGATGCGGACCGCCGCCCCAAGCGGGTCTTGCGGTTGCCGCGCTACCGCGCCATGGAACAGTCCTTCGCAGGTATCGGCCCGTTCGGCAAATTGATGATGTGCAACACCGCGGCGACGCAGGTCAGCGTCGATGCCGGTGCGGACCGTGCCGAGGTCACCGCCCGGTGGAATGCGCTGTACGCGATCGGTCCCGCGCTACTCGCCGCGTTCGCCTGCTCGCCCGAATTGCACGGTGCGCCGGTGGGTGCGTGGGCATCGCAGCGAATGCGTACCTGGTTGCGTCTCGACCACGCCCGCACTCGTCCCGCGGTGCAGTCCTGGCCGGATCCGGTCAGCGGCTATGCGCGCTGGGCCCTGGATGTCCCGCTGCTGTGCGTTCGTCGCCCCGATGGCGTATCCGGCAATGGCAGCGGTATCAGCTGGGCAGCGCCGCCGGAGGCGACCTTCGCGGACTGGTTGTCCGGTGCGTTGGACGACGAGATCGGTCGGCGTCCCGATATCGGCGATCTCGACTATCACCTGACCACACTGTTCCCACCGGTACGGGCCTCCGGACACCTCGAGGTCCGTTATCTGGACGCCCAGCCCGATAACGACTGGACCGTCCCGATCCACGTCTTCGACGCTTTGCTGTCGTCTCCGGCGGTTGTGGCCGAGGCGACGGCGCTCGCCGCGCCACTCGCGGGCCGCTGGCTCGATGCGGCGCGCTGCGGGTTGGCCGATCCGGAGATCCGCGGCGTCGCGGTCGAATTGCTGACCCTGGCCGCGACACATGCGGAGAGTCCGGCGGCGGCCCACGAGATCGAATCCGCGGCCGAGCGATGTCGCAGCGGTCGCACCCCGACCGATGAACTCGTTTCGCGCAGTGCGGATCAGCCCGAGGACCACCCGTGACCGTGGCGCCGCAGCCTCGAATCGCCGACCAGAACGAGTTCGGGAGATACCCATCGTGACCATTCAGTACCCCGCAACGGATAATTCCGGCACCGAACAATTGCGTGACCGGATCGCCGAAGTGCTCACCCGCGCAAGGGATCGCACCACCGGCCTCACCACCCTCGATGAAGCAGAGCTGGTCGCCCAGCATTCGCGACTGATGAGCCCGCTCGTCTGGGATCTCGCCCATATCGGCAATCAGGAAGAACTCTGGCTGGTCCGCGATGTCGGCCGACGCGAAGCGGTACGCGCCGATATCGACGAGCTGTACGACGCTTTCAAACACGCGCGCGCCAATCGCCCCGAACTGCCGCTGCTCAACCCCACCCAGGCCCGCGGCTATGTCGGCACCGTGCGCGACAAGGTGTTGGATGTATTGGAAACCAATACATTACGCGGTGATCCGCTGGTCGACGGCGGCTTCGCATTCGGCATGATCGCCCAGCACGAGCAGCAGCATGACGAAACCATGCTCGCCACCCACCAATTGCGCACCGGCCCCGCCGTGCTTTCCGCACCCGACGCACCCTCGGCGGCGACCCCGGCGGGTGGCGAAGTCGTCATTCCCGCGGGCGAATTCGTCATGGGTACCTCGACCGACCCATGGGCACTGGACAATGAGCGTCCGGCGCATCCGGTTCATGTGCCCGGCTTCGCCATCGATGTCGCACCGATCACCAATGCGCAGTACCAGGCCTTCATCGCCGACGGCGGTTACGAGCGGGCCGAGCTGTGGTCCGAACGCGGTTGGGCGCACCGGCAGGACGCGGGGCTGGCGGCGCCGCAGTTCTGGGAGTGCGATCCGGCCGGGCACTGGTGGCGTCGGGCATTCGGCGTGATGACACCGGTGCGTCCGCAGCAGCCGGTGGTGCACGTCTGCTGGTTCGAGGCCGAGGCCTACGCCAACTGGGCAGGCAAACGCCTGCCCACCGAGGCCGAATGGGAGAAGGCGGCGCGCTTCGATCCGGAGACCGGCACGTCCCGCCGCTACCCGTGGGGTGATACCGAACCCGATTCCGCTACCGCGAATCTCGGCCAGCGGCACCTGGAACCCGCCGAGGTCGGTGCGTACCCGGCCGGTGCCTCTGCGACCGGTGTGCACCAGCTCATCGGCGACGTATGGGAATGGACCGCATCGGGTTTCGAGGCCTATCCGGGTTTCCGCGCATTCCCGTACGCCGAATACTCCGATGTGTTCTTCGGCGGCGACTACCGAGTCCTGCGCGGCGGCTCCTTCGGCACCGATCCGGTCGCCTGTCGCGGCACCTTCCGCAACTGGGATCACCCCGTCCGCCGACAGATCTTCTCCGGCTTCCGCCTGGCCCGCGACCTGCGAAAAGGCGAGGGCGAGTGAGCGTATCGAGTGCTGACGCACAGCCGAACCCGATCGGAGGGCGGTCGGCAGAGGTGCCGCAACGGCCTACCAGCGGCCCGGCCCGCCGAGCCCGCACCCGACACATGACGGTGGGAGGTGCGCACTGATGTGTCGTCAACTCGGTTACATCGGCCCTTCCGTGCGCGTGGGCGACATGTTGACGCTCGGTTCGCATTCCCTGCGAACCCAGGCGTGGGCGCCGAAGGATATGCGCGGGGGCGGGACGATCAATGCGGATGGGTTCGGGGTGGCCTGGTGGCGTGACGAGGATGGGGTAACCGTCAGCCGGTATCGCAACTCCGCGCCCATCTGGACCGATCCGGCGGTGGAAGAGGTACTGCCGCAACTGGAGTCGTGGGCGGTATTGGGGGCGGTTCGCTCGGCGACCATAGGTATGCCGGTCGAGCGGAACGCCTGTGCGCCGTTCACACACGGCCGATGGGCATTCAGCTATAACGGGGTGGTGCCCGATTGGCGACGGGCGCTCAGCGCGGTCGCCGAGGAATTCGGCTCCACCGCAACCGAACTCGGCGCCGATCAGCTGTTCGACTCGGTGCGATTGCTGGAGGCCGAATCCGCGACCGATTCGGCGACGCTGTGGGTGCTCCTGCGCAGTCTGCTCTCGACCGACACTCCCGATGGTTCGTGGGCGGCGGCACCGGCGGCATTGCGCCTGCTGGTCGCGGCCGTCCTGGCCCAAGCCCCCGGCGCCCGACTGAATTTCCTGCTCGGTGACGGCAAGCAGATGTGGGCGACCACTGTCTATCACTCGCTATCAGCCCTGGTCACCGATGATTTCGCCATCCTGTCATCGGAACCCTTCGACGACGACCCGCGCTGGCAGCCGATTCCGGATCGCCAGCTGGTCAGCGCCCGTCCCGGCGCGCTGTCCGTCACACCGCTTCTCGACGTTCCAAGCACGAAAGGCTCGCTCCTATGACCGCACCGACGCTGGAGATCCACCTATCCGACGACGACCTCACCTCGGCGTTGCGCACGGATGCCAGGCTCGGCCTCACCGCGGATCCGAAATGGTTGCCACCCAAGTGGTTCTACGACGCCCGCGGCAGTGAATTGTTCGAGCAGATCACCGAACTGGCCGAGTACTACCCGACCCGCACCGAACGCGCGCTGCTGGAGCGGGTCGTCGGCGAGATCGCCCGCACCGCACAGGCCGAGGTCCTGGTCGAACTCGGATCGGGCTCGGCCGCCAAGACCCGGCTGCTGCTATCCGCGCTGACCGCCGAGGGGCCGCTGAAAACCTATGTTCCGCAGGATGTCTCGTCCTCGGCGCTGCAGGCTGCCGCCGCGGAGATCGCGGCGGAGTTTCCCGGCCTAGCGGTGCACGGCGTGGTCAGCGATTTCACCGACACCCTGCACAATCTGCCGCGCGGTGGCCGCCGGATGATCGCCTTCCTCGGCGGCACCATCGGCAACCTCGTCCCCGCCGAGCGGGCCGAATTCCTGTCCAGCATCTACGAGGTGCTCGAGCCTGGTGAGCGGCTACTGCTCGGCGCGGGCCTGGTCATCGATCCCGCGGTACTGGTCCCCGCCTATGACGACGGGGCCGGTGTCACCGCCGAATTCAACCGAAATGTTTTGCATGTCTTGAACGGTCGCCTCGACGCCGATTTCGAGCCGGACAAGTTCGCGCACCTTGCCATCTGGGATGCCGAACACGAGTGGATCGAAATGCGCCTGGAGGCCACCGAAGAGATGACCGTGACAGTTCGCGAGCTGGACCTCACCGTCCAGTTCGCGCGCGGCGAGCAGATGCGCACCGAAATCTCGGCCAAATTCCGCATTGACGGATTCGACGCCGAACTGGCGGAGGCGGGATTCCAGACCGAACAGGTGTGGACCGATCCGGACGACCGCTTCGCCCTCGTCCTCGCCGCCCGCGGCTGAGCCCGACCCACCCCGCCGGCTTCGCCGGCTGCCATCCCCTAAGTCCGGGCGGGCGCACCACTGACCACCGCGCCCAGCCATTCGATGAAGGGCCGCATCGCCTCCCAGGCGGTGCGGACCTCCTTCGCGGCGCGCGGTTTGTCCAACCAGGCCGGTGCGCCGTATTCCTTACTGCAGGTCAACGATTTGTGCCGCAGCAGATCGATGCGCGGATGGTCGGCGTCATACCCTTTCGGCTTGGTCTTCAGCTGCTCGCCGCCGATGGTGAATCCGGCCTTGGTCAGCTTGGCCAGAATCGCCTCCAGTTCCGGCCCCCGGACCTCGTCATCGATGGTGGCGCGCAACTGGGCGATCTGGGCGGGGGAGCCCGCATAGAATCCGCCGCCGACGAAAAGTCCGGCCGCGCTGATCTGCACATACCAGCCCGTACCCGGTGCCACGCTGACCACCGCGCCCTGCGCCGTCTTGTAAGGCACCTTGTCCTTCGAGAAGCGCACGTCCCGGTACGGGCGGAAGATCTTGGCGGTCCCGAAGTCCGCCTCCAACTCCGCGGTCAGCGCGACCATCGGCGCCTTGACCGACTCCTCGTAGACATCCTTGTGCGCGGTCCAGAAGGCCTTCGAGTTATCGGCTTCCAGATCCTCGTAAAAGTCCAGCCCCGCGAGTGGGAACCCACCGAATCGACTCATGCTGACCACGCTAGCCTTGCCCACCCCGCCGACTGTCATCCACCTGGGACGCGTGTCCAGCACATCGTCATTCGGTGTCCGGGATCATGCTGCCGCTGAAGACGGCATAGACGAGGATGATTCCGATGACCAGGGAAATAGCGGATGCGATGGCGGCCCATTTGCCGAGGGATTCGCCCTTTTTGTGACCGATGATGCCCAGAATGATGCCGACCGGGCCGAATAGGTAGGGGCAGAACAGCAATGAAATGCCCGCGCAGACGAAGCCGATGATCGACAGGGGCTGGGAACCCGATCGCGGTTCCGGCGTGATGTACGGCTGGGGGGTGTAGGCGGGATAGCCGCCGGTTTCCGGGGTGGAATCGGTGATCGGCGGATAGACGGTGCCCGGCTGATCCCGGTCGTAGCGTGCCGACGCCTTGTCATTCCACGGTTGCTGTTGCGCCGACTCCGGCGACGGCTGCGGTTGTACGACGAGATCTGGTGCGGTTTCGGCGGCCGCAGGCTGGACCGGTGTCTGCGCGCCCGGCCCCGCACTCCACGGCTGCGCCGAAAAATCCGCGGCTGCGGGCTCGGCTGGAAGCGGCGCTGCGGGTTCGACGGGTTGCGACTCCCACGGTCCGCTGGTGGCCGGGGTGGCCCAAGCCGTGCCCGAGGGTTCGAGCGGCTCGGATTCGCCGACCGGTTTCTCCGGCGAGGCGTCGCCTCGCTCGGGCCCCTGCTGCGGAGTGGTCATCGAACTCTCCTCGTATCGTCCGATCGGCGGGGCGGCGGATTATAGGTCCGAATCGTCGACGATCTCCATCGCGGCGACCTCGGCGGGCCGCTCGTCCTCCTCGGCGAGTTCGGATTTCCGACGATGCGGGGTCCACTCCTGTTCGAGTTCCTCGCCTATACCGAGGCGGCCGTCATCGTCATTTTCGCGATAGCGAATATGCAGGTCAGCAGGCGGATCCTCGACATTTCGCCGGTATGCGCGGATCTCGTCTTCCTGCTTATCGTCCCCCATGTCCATATCAAGCGGGTCACGGTCCATACCTCCAGTATCCCCCTCGACATCGCAGGCAAACGGGATCCGACGAGTGCGAACCCGTTCAGCTGAAGGCCCCGAGGAACCCGACGAAGGCGATGACCAGGATGACCGCGATGGCCAGCACCGCGCCATTGGCGATGGCCGCCCACTTGCCGAGCGATTCGCCCTTGTTGTGTCCGATGATGCCCAAGACGATGCCCGCCGGTCCGGTGATCACGATGGGCAGGCCACAGAACATCACCACCGACAGTGCGGTGGCCGCCAGGCACGAGAAGCTGATGATCGAGAAGATCGGGACATCGGATTGCCGGGGCGGTGTGTACGGCTGGTACGGATAACCAGGGTAAGCACCGGGCGCTTGCGGATAGCCGGGTGGTCCGACATACGGACCGGCTTGCGGGTAGCTCGGCGGGTACGGGGGCGGCGGGTAGGCAGTGGGCTGCTGATAACCCGCGGGCGGGGTATACAGGGGGGCCGTCTCCGGCGAAAACTGTTGTCCTGGTTGATAAGTCGGCATCGGATCGATACCCGGCCGCGCCGACCAGACCTTGGTCGCGTCCGCGTTGTCCTGCGGCTGGGCGACCTGCGTTGGATCGGCAGGTAGCGAGTCCTGCGATTTCCCGAGGTTGACGTTCGGTTCTGAATCTCGCGGCGCAGTCATGTCGGCTCCCCCTCCTCGGCTTGCCCTGTGTCCCATGGGTGTCCACCCGACAAGGCAATGGCGGCTCGGACAATGTCCGAGCCGCCATTTTACAAAGAGCGGTCAAGCGTTGCCGTTGAAAAGTCCGGTGACCGAACCGTTCTCGAAGACCTCGCGAATCGTACGAGCCAGCAGCGGCGCGATCGACAGCACGGTCAGCTGCGGGAACTTCTTCTCCTCGCTGATCGGCAGCGTATTGGTGACCACGACCTCCTTGGCACCACAGTTGGCCAAGCGCTCGGCGGCCGGATCGCTCAGCACGCCGTGCGTCGCGGCGATGACCACATCACCGGCACCGGCCTCCTTGAGCACCTTGACCGCGCCGGCGATGGTGCCACCGGTGTCGATCATGTCGTCGATCAGGATGCAGGTGCGGCCCTCGACCTCACCTACCACGCGGTTGGCCTTGATCTGGTTCGGCACCAGCGGGTCGCGGGTCTTGTGGATGAACGCCAGCGGCGAGCCGCCCAGCGAGTCGGCCCACTTCTCCGCGACGCGCACGCGACCGGAATCGGGGGAGACCACGGTGATGTGCTCGAGGCTGTAGTTGTTGCGCACGTACTCGGCCAGCTGCAGCTGGGCGTGCATGTGATCGACCGGGCCGTCGAAGAAGCCCTGGATCTGATCGGTGTGCAGGTCGACGGTGATGATGCGATCCGCGCCCGCTGTCTTGAGCAGATCGGCGACCAGGCGGGCGGAGATGGGCTCGCGGCCGCGGTGCTTCTTGTCCTGACGGGCGTACGGGTAGAACGGCAGCACCGCGGTGATCCGCTTGGCCGAACCGCGCTTGAGCGCGTCGATCATGATCAGCTGTTCCATCAGCCACTGGTTCAGCGGAGCCGGAAAGCTCTGCAGCACAAAGGCATCCGAGCCACGCACGGACTCCTCGAACCGCACGAAGATCTCGCCGTTGGCGAAGTCGCGCGCGGTCTGCGGGGTTACGTGGACGTCGAGTTCCTTGGCCACCTGCTCGGCCAGCTCAGGATGAGCGCGTCCCGAGAAGAGCATCAGGTTCTTCTGGTTGTCGATCCATGACGCGGTCACTGCTGTTTGCCATCCTTTTGCTCGATTGCCTGACCCGACATCTCTTTGCTCGCGATGGCTTCCGCCGCCGCCTGTGCCGCGTCCGTCCCCGGACGGTTGCGCTGCACCCAGCCCTCAATGTTTTTCTGCGGCCCACCTGAAACCGCGAGTGCCCCCGGAGGAACGCTTCTACGCAGCACAGTACCCGCCGCCGTATACGCCCCGTCACCCACCGTCACCGGTGCGACGAACATGGTGTCGCTGCCGGTCCGCACATGCGAGCCGACCACGGTGTGATGTTTTTTCACACCGTCGTAGTTGACGAAAACACTGGAGGCGCCGATGTTGCTGTGCTCACCGATGGTGGCATCGCCGACATAAGTGAGGTGCGGGACCTTGGAATGCGCGCCGATCGATGCGTTCTTGGTTTCGACGAATGCGCCGAGCTTGCCGGAATCACCGACAACGGTGCCGGGACGCAGATAGCTGAACGGCCCTATATTCGCACCGGGACCAATCACAGCCTGATCACCGTGAGTGCGAACAACGTGTGCGCCGTTGCCGACGATGACATCGGTGAGCGTGGAATCCGGTCCGATCACCGCGTCCTCACCGATGACGGTGCCGCCGAGCAATTGCACACCCGGTCGGATTTCGGCGTCCCTGGCGATTCTGACGTTCGCGTCGACCCAAGTGGTCGCGGGATCGATAATCGTGACACCGGCGCGCATATGCCGTTCGAGGATGTAGCGGTTGAGCGTCCGCGCGGCCTCCGACATCTGCACCCGGTCGTTGACGCCGGTGACCTTGGCCGAATCGAGCAGCCGCGCGCCGTGCACCGGATGTCCGGCCTCGCGGGCCAGCCGCAGCACATCGGTCAGGTACAGCTCATGCTGGGCGTTGGCGGTGGACAGGCGTCCGATCATGGTGCGCAGCACGGTCGCGTCGAAGGCGTAGACACCCGAGTTGACCTCGGTGATCGCCGACTGCGCCGGGGTGGCGTCGGCATGTTCGACGATTTCGGTGACCTGGCCGTCGGCATCGCGGACGATGCGGCCGTAGCCGTTCGCGTCGTCCGGCTCGAAGGTCAGCACGGTCACCGCGGAACGTTCGGTGTAGCTGCGGTGTTCGTCGAGCAGCGCGGACAGGGTGTGCCCGTCCAGCAGCGGCACATCGGCGGAGGTGACCAGCAGGTCGCCGGTGAAGTCTTCGGGAACCGCCGCGAGGGC
Organism: Nocardia sp. NPDC049737; assembly: GCF_040674755.1. Classification (NCBI taxonomy): domain Bacteria; kingdom Bacillati; phylum Actinomycetota; class Actinomycetes; order Mycobacteriales; family Nocardiaceae; genus Nocardia; species Nocardia sp. NPDC049737. The sequence continues at coordinate 314,014 of NZ_JBFANH010000003.1, forward strand.
GCACTGCACCGCGTGGCCGGTTCCCAGCTGTTGTTCCTGGATGGCGGTGGCGATGTCGCGGCCGAGGTCGGCGGCTACGGCGGCGACCGCGGCGCCGACTTGTTCCCGATCGTGTCCTACCACGGTGATGAGGAACGCGGGGTCGATCTCGTTGGCCGCATGCAGCGCGTGCGCGAGCATGCTTCGACCGGCCAGCGAATGCAGCACTTTAGGAGTCTTCGACCGCATTCGCGTCCCGGCACCGGCTGCGAGAACGACGACGGCGGTCTGCTGTGGCATGGATCTCCCTCGGCTGCCTGTCATCGTGCTTGGGGCTGTCGTCGTGCTTGGTCAGCGATGTGCGCGGCCAACGATAAGCCATCGTGTCGGTGTGCTCCGCCGCCAGGACTCGAACCTGAACTATCTGAACCAAAATCAGAGGTGCTGCCATTACACTACGGCGGATTGTCACACCGGCGGATCTGCGTAACCCGCCACTGCGCCAGCGGCACGGCATGAATCCTCGCATGAAGACCTCCCGTTCGTCGAACTGCTTCGCCGAATTAATGCGTACCCATCTCCGCAACCTGTTCACACCGGTCGCGTTATCTGGGCGAACGCCGAAATCGGCCGCTCGATCGCCGTGTTCGGCGGGGCGACGCGCGCGCGGGCGGAGCTGTCTGGAACAGTTGTCGGCAAAAGTTACGGGTCATGCGCAGGGAGGCGGGGCGTTGTCTTCGGGTGAACCGCATCGAGTGTCCCGGCCGCGGATGACGGGAACTCAGCGGCGGCAGCAGTTGATCGAGATCGGTCGCGCTTTATTCGCCGAGCGGGGCTACGACGCGACCTCGATCGAGGAGATCGCGCAGCGGGCTCAGGTCTCCAAACCCGTGGTGTACGAACACTTCGGCGGCAAGGAGGGGCTCTACGCCGTGGTCGTGGACCGTGAGATGTCGATGTTGCTGGACATGATCACCTCCTCGCTCACCCAGAATCGGTCCAGAATCCGGCTCGAACAGGTCGCGCTCGCGCTGCTGACCTATATCGAGGAACGCACCGACGGATTCCGAATCCTGGTGCGCGATCAGCCCGCAGCTACCGCGGAGGGCCGCTACTCGAGCCTGCTGAACGAGGCCACCAATCAGGTCGCGCATATTCTCGGCGGCGATTTCGAGCAGCGCGGTTTCGATACCAGTCTGACCGGTTTGTACGCGCAGGCATTGGTGGGCATGGTTTCGACCGCCGCGACCTGGTGGCTGGACGAGCGCAAACCGTCGAAAGAGGTTGTGGCGGCACATCTGGTCAACCTGTGCTGGAACGGACTCAGTCATTTGGAAGCCCACCCGCAGCTGAGCTCGGAATGGCGCGCCGGTACGGGGGACTGACCGCAGTGGTAGCCAGTGAATTGCGCGGTATGCCGGTCCGGATGCTCGAATTCCCGGGCAGGCGCTCACCTGGTGGTACGGTTCACCCATCCTCAGGGTGCTGTTCGAGCGGTAAGTCGGTCTACTTCGGGATGTCGGTCTACTTCAGGATGGCTGGTTTTAAGGATGACAGGCGGATCTGATGGCTAGGCAAGCGCGCGCGGAGATCACCCGCGATTCCGTCCTTGCGGGCGCTGCCGATGTCTTTCTGCGCTTGGGGTATGCGAATGCGAGCCTGAGCGAGATCATCGCGCAGTCGAACGTGACCAAGGGCGCCTTGTACTTTCACTTCGGTTCGAAGGAAGAGCTAGCGCGCGCCGTGGTCGACCAGGGCAATGAGCGCCTGGTCAGTTCGTGCCAGGGTTTCTTCGATCCCAGAGTGCCCGCGCTCGAGGCATGTATCGGGATCACCTATGTCGTCGCGGACCTATCGATGAACGATCCGATGGTCGGCGCGATGCTCAAGCTGACCCATCAGATCGGCGACTACCGCGGCGCCCAGGGCGACAATATCGCCAAGACCTGGGGCGATACCTACCGTGTGCTATCCGAACGGGCCATTGCCCAGGGCGACCTGGAGGCCGATCTGGACGCCGAGGTGATCGGCCTGCTGCTGCAGGAAATGACCGCGGGCGTGCACATCACGGCGGTCGGGACCGATTCGATCGATCAGATGGCAACCCGCATGGAACGGGCCTGGTACTTCCTGCTCCCGTCGATCGTGCCCCCGGAGAAGCTCTCGTACTTCCGCGAATTCGCCGCCCGCCGCCTACGCCGCTACGTGCCATAAAACTTGTCACAGCGCGTTGGTAGGTTGTGACGTGTCGACTGATTTCGTGAGCACATGGGTAACTCATCGGGGTACGCCCAGAACTCGACTTCCCGCTCGACCGCCGGCCCGCTGCGACTGCGTTGTGGCACCTGACGACCGGCAAAAGAATCGGGGAGACGGGGGAGCCTAGACTCGGTTGGCCGTCTTGAAACCCCGCCTGAGCTCAGGAGCGTTCGATGTCCACCCACCGTCCACCTCTTGCCGGACTGGCCGCGGTGGCCGGGGCCGATTCGGCCCTGCGGACCGTCGCTGACCTGGTCGGAAAGTCGCCGGTCGAGCTGGTCGGGCCGTCGGCGGTGCGGCCGTTCGTCGCGGCGACGATTGCGGCCCAGCGGCCGCTGGTGGTGGTGACGGCGACCGGGCGGGAAGCCGATGATCTGACGGTCGAGCTGGAGGAAATCCTCGGCGCGGCGGTCGCGCAGTTCCCGTCCTGGGAGACGCTGCCGCACGAGCGGCTGTCACCGGGTGCCGACACCGTGGGCCGCAGGCTCGAGGTGCTGCGGCGGCTTGCGCATCCGGAGGACCCGGTATTTCCCGAGCCGCTGCGGGTCGTGGTGACGACCGTTCGCTCCTTGATGCAGCCGATGGCCGCGAGCCTCGGTGATATCGAACCAATCGTGCTGCGCGTCGGTGCGGAGTTCGATTTCGACGAATTGCTCTTGCGCCTGATCGAATTCGCCTACACCCGTGTCGATATGGTCGGCAAGCGCGGTGAGTTCGCGGTGCGCGGCGGCATCCTCGATCTGTTTCCGCCGACCGCGGATCATCCGGTGCGCGTGGAGTTCTGGGGCGACGAAGTGACCGAGCTGCGCCCCTTCGCGGTCGCCGACCAACGCTCGCTGACCGATCTGACGGTGGATGTGGTCGTCGCGCCGCCGTGCCGAGAACTCTTGCTCACCGCTCCCGTTCGCGATCGTGCAGCCGAGGTCGCGGTGGCCAATGCCGCCGACGCGGCGCTGGTCGAGATGTTGGAGAAGCTCGCCGAGGGCATTCCGGTCGAGGGCATGGAGGCCCTGCTGCCGGTGCTGCAGCCCGGCGAATTGCGGCTGCTCACTGAGGTTTTGCCGGAGGGCACCCAGCTGCTGCTGTGCGATCCGGAGAAGATTCGCACGCGCGCGGCCGATTTGGTACGCACGGGTGAAGAGTTCCTGGAGGCATCGTGGACCGCGGCTTCATTCGGCGGTGCGGCGCCGCTGGGCGGGCACGGACTGGATCTGGCCGCCTCCGGTTACCGCGCGCTGCCCGAAATCCATGAGAGCGCAAACGCACACGGTCTGCCCTGGTGGACTCTGAGCCCGCTGACCTCCGGTGATCCCGCCGAGGTCGTGCTGCCGGTGCTGGCCGGTCCGGTCGCGCGCGGCTCCGATGAGCTGGTGGCGACGATCTTCGCTTCACTGCGCGCGCATGTGCTGACCGGTGGCCGCGCGGTCGTGGTCGTCGCGGGTCACGGTACGGCGCAACGCATTCTGGAACGGCTCTCGGATGCCGAGGTGCCGGCGGCTGCTTTGGCAGTCGGCGCCGAACCTACGTCCGGACTGGTCGGTGTGCTGTGCGGTTCGCTGCACGACGGGTTGGTCTTCGATGACGCCGGCCTGGTGGTCGTCGCCGAATCCGACCTGACCGGCAACCGGGTCACCGCACCGGCGGAGGGGAAGCGACTACCGGCCAAGCGCCGCAACCAGGTCGACCCGCTGGCGCTGAATGCCGGGGACATGGTGGTGCACGATCAGCACGGCATCGGCCGGTTCGTGGAGATGATCGAGCGCACCGTCGGCGGGGCACGGCGGGAATACCTGGTCATCGAATACGCGCCCGGCAAGCGTGGCCAGCCTGGTGACCGGCTGTTCGTGCCGATGGAATCGCTGGATCAGCTCTCGCGCTATGTCGGCGGTGAGATGCCGAGTCTGTCCAAGCTCGGCGGGTCGGACTGGGCGAATACGAAACGCAAGGCGCGCAAGGCGGTTCGCGAGATCGCCGGTGAGCTGGTGCAGTTGTACGCTGCGCGTCAGGCCGCGCCGGGGCATGCGTTCGGTCCCGACAGTCCGTGGCAGAAGGAAATGGAGGACGCGTTCGCGTTCACCGAGACCGTCGACCAGATGACCGCCATCGCCGAGGTCAAGGCCGATATGGAGAAGGCGGTCCCGATGGACCGTGTGGTCTGTGGTGACGTCGGCTACGGCAAGACCGAGATCGCCGTGCGCGCCGCATTCAAGGCGGTGCAGGACGGTAAGCAGGTCGTCGTGCTGGTGCCGACAACCCTGCTGGCGCAACAGCATCTGCAGACGTTCACCGAACGCGTCGCCGGATTCCCGGTGACCGTCAAGGGTTTGTCCCGCTTCACCGATCCGGCGGAATCCCGCGCCGTCCTCGAGGGGATGGCCGAGGGTGCCGTCGATATCGTGGTCGGTACGCACCGGCTGTTGCAGACCGGTGTGCGGTGGAAGGATCTCGGCCTGGTCGTCGTGGACGAGGAACAGCGTTTCGGTGTCGAGCACAAGGAGCACATCAAGGCACTGCGCACGCACGTCGATGTGTTGACCATGTCCGCTACGCCGATTCCGCGCACCTTGGAGATGAGTCTGGCGGGCATCCGCGAGATGTCGACCATCCTGACGCCGCCCGAGGAGCGGCATCCAGTGCTCACCTATGTCGGCGGATACAACGACAAGCAGGTCACCGCGGCTATTCGGCGTGAGCTGCTGCGCGACGGCCAGGTCTTCTATGTGCACAACCGGGTCTCGTCGATCGATAAAGCGGCCAAGCGGATTCGGGATCTGGTGCCCGAGGCGCGGGTGGTGGTCGCGCACGGTCAGATGCACGAGGACATGCTCGAACAGACCGTGCAGGGGTTCTGGGAGCGCGAATTCGATGTGCTGGTGTGCACCACCATCATCGAGACCGGGCTGGATATCTCCAATGCGAATACGTTGATCGTGGAGCGCGCGGATGCTCTCGGTCTTTCACAGCTGCACCAGTTGCGAGGGCGCGTCGGCCGCAGTCGTGAGCGCGGGTACGCGTACTTCCTCTATCCGCCGGAGAAGCCGCTCACCGAGACGGCCTACGACCGGCTCGCCACCATCTCGCAGAACTCCGATCTCGGTGCCGGTATGGCGGTGGCCATGAAGGACCTCGAAATCCGTGGTGCCGGAAATGTGCTGGGCGCCGAGCAGTCCGGGCATGTAGCCGGGGTCGGATTCGACCTGTATGTGCGGCTTGTCGGTGAGGCGGTGGAGGCTTATCGGGCCGCCGCCGACGGTAAGCCGATTACGACCGAGGAGGTCAAGGAGGTTCGCATCGACCTCCCGGTGGATGCGCACATTCCGCCCGACTACATCACCAGCGATCGGCTCCGATTGGAGGCCTATCGCAAACTTGCCGCGGCGCAAGATGATCCGGCGCTGGCGTCGGTTGTCGAGGAACTTGTCGACCGGTACGGGCCGCTGCCCGTCGAGGTCGGCAGGTTGGTGTCGGTGGCGAAACTGCGCCTGCTGGCTCGCGAATACGATGTCACCGAAATCGCGGTCACCGGAACCACATTGAAGGTTTCGCCGATGAGTCTGCCCGACTCGAAGCAGATGCGGTTGAAGCGCCTGTACCCGAGTGCCGGCTATCGCGCGGCAAGTGGGGTTGTGCAACTGCCGCTGCCTCGGGTGGAGGACAGTGTGGGGGCGGACCGGGTGCGCGACGTCGTCCTGTTGCAATTCGTTGCCGACCTGTTGCTGCAGTTGGATGGCAAGCCGAAGGGCTTCGTCGAGCTGCGGGTCGCGACCGAGGCCACGGCGGCTCGATGAGTTCGGACCGCGACGAAGCCGTGCTGCGGGCCGCCCGGCATGCGGCGGCGGAGGCGGGGCGGGCGGCTGAGGCGGGGCGGGCCAATGGCGCCGACGATCACGCGGTGCCCGAACCTGGGCGGGCCTCGGCAGTATTCGGCCGAACTGATGCCGCCGTGGTGGCGGCGGGGCTGGCCGGGGCGGTCGAGGTGATGGACCGGCTATGGAATTTCGGCGGCTGGGAGGTGACCCAAACCCACGACTCGCTGCGTCCCTACCTGCTCGAGGAAACCTACGAACTCCTCGACGCCATCCAGCACAACGACGCCGAAACCATCAAGGAAGAACTCGGCGACCTGCTGCTGCAGGTGCTGTTCCACTCCCGAATCGCCCAGGCAGCAGGCGAATTCACCGTCGACGATGTCGCGGCCGCGCTGGTCGCCAAACTCGTCAACCGCAGCCCGCACCTCGCTGAGGAACCCATCGACCCGTCGGCCACCGTCGCGGAAAAGATCGCCGCCCAGGAAAAGGCCTGGGAGGAACGCAAATCCGCCGAAAAGTCCCGCCGCTCCTGTTTGGATGGCATAGCCATGGCCCAACCTGCCCTCGCCCTGGCCGAGAAAATCCGCTCCCGCAGCCTCAGAGCGGGCCTCCCCGAAGACCTGATTCCCGACACCCTCCGCACCGTCCACTTGGATGGCGAAGACAGCGCCGAAGAACGCCTCCGCAAAGCAACCTTGTCCTTCGCATCGGAAATCCGCGCCACCGAAGACGCCGCCGAAGCCGCACGCGGCGAGCGCGCACCTTTATCGGCTGCGGATTGGCGCAAGTACTGGTCGCAGTAGCCCGGCGTAGGGAAGCCCGGGACGCTCAAATCGGTATAGCGGCTTGATGGCTCAACCGCGGCCAGCGGGGCTATGGGGCGCGTAGCGTTTGCGATACGGAGTCGGCAGTCGGGGTATGGGCGAATCGGCGATGCCCGGGATCGGGAGGTGGCAAATGTTGAGCGTGTTTTCTTCGCCGGGCCATTATGTGCAGGGGCGGGATGCGACGGGGGCGCTCGGGGCGGAGATGACGCGGTTGGGGATCGCGGGGCCGGTGATGATTGTGGCGGGGGCGAGTGCGTATCGGTTGTTGGCGCAGACGTGGCGGGAGTCGCTGACCGACGCGAAGATCGAGTATTCGGTGCATCGGTCCGGGGGTGAGTGCAGTCGGGCGGAAATCGCGCGGGTGACCGCGGCCGTGCAGCAGAGTGGAAGCACGGTGGTGCTGGGGGCCGGTGGGGGCAAGGTACTCGATACCGCGCGGGCGGTGGCCGATGATCTGGAGCTGCCGATGATCAGTTGTCCCACGACGGCATCCAGTGATGCGCCCTGCAGTGCGTTGTCGGTGATCTATACCGACGCTGGGGAATTCGAGGCCTACCAGTTGGCGCGCCGGAATCCGGCAATGGTGCTGGTCGATACTTCCGCTATCGCGCAGGCTCCGGCGCGGCTGCTCACCGCGGGGATGGGTGATGCGCTCGCGACCTGGTTCGAAGCGCGGACCTGCAGTACCGCGCGGGTCCGGAATATGCGCGGCGGTGCCTCCACCCGCAGCGCAACCGCATTGGCCGAACTCTGCTACAACACTCTGCTCGCCGATGGAACCCACGCCCTCGCCGCGGTCGGCAACCATACCGTCACCCCGGCCCTCGAACGCATCGTCGAGGCCAACACCCTGCTGTCCGGCCTCGGCTTCGAATCCTCCGGCCTCGCCGCCGCGCACGCCATCCACAACGGCCTCACCGCCGCCCCCCAAACCCACCCATACCTACACGGCGAAAAGGTAGCCTTCGGCGTCCTCACCCAGCTGGTGCTGGAAGGCGCTCCCACCGAAGAAATTTCAACGGTCCTCGAATTCTGCGCATCGGTCGGCCTACCAACTACCTTGGCCGCACTCGGCCTGACCGACCCCGACAACCGAACCCTGACCGCCATCGCCACCCGCGCCACCGCCCCCGGCGAAACCATCCACAACGAACCCTTCTCCGTCGACACCCCCATGGTCCTAGACGCCCTCCGCACCGCCGACACCCTCGGTACGAAGTGAGCGCCGACGTCACAGCAGCGACGATCGGACCGTCGTCGAGGATGCTCACTCGCCGCTGAGGCCCTCCATACGGACTTCTCGGCTGGATCCGGCTCGACCTCGAGCCCTGATGACACCGAACTCTCACCTCCCCGCAAGCAGTTTGTCACCGTGGGGCGGGCAGTCTGTCAATACTGCTTCGCTATCCTGGCGATGGAACCCGAAGCCAATGGCGGGCGAATCCGCCGGGGAGGACGTTCGGTCCGGTGCCCACCAGCAGAGTCGCGGAGCACCCGCGACCGAATCACGTGCTGTTCCATTTCAGCGATGCCCATTTGATCGGCGGCGATGACGCGCTGTACGGCGACGTGGACGCGGATCAGCGTCTTCGACAATTGCTCGACCAGGCCGCGGCCAGCCGCATCCGCCCGACGGCGATCGTCTTCACCGGTGACCTCACCGATAGGGGCGAGCCCGATGCGTACGAGAAGCTGCGCGGCATCGTGGAACCGTTCGCACGCCGATTGCGTGCGCCGATCGTCTGGGTCACCGGCAATCACGACGATCGCGGCGAACTGCGCAGGGCTCTGCTCGGTGAGCGTCCGTCGACGAAGCCGCTGGATCGGGTGCACATGATCGACGGCCTGCGCATCATCGCCCTGGACACCAGTGTCCCCGGCCACCACTACGGCGAGATCCGTGACGAACAGCTGGCCTGGCTGCGTTCGATACTCGCCGAGCCCGCTCCGTTCGGCACGATTCTGGCGATGCACCACCCGCCGGTGCCGTGTGTTCTCGATCTCGCCGTCACCGTCGAATTGCGCGATCAACGCAGGCTGGCCGATGCCCTCGACGGCACCGACGTGCGCGCGATTCTTGCTGGGCACCTGCACTTTTCGACCAGCGCCACCTTCGCGGGCATCCCGGTCTCGGTTGCCTCGGCGACCTGCTACAGCCAGGATCTGGCCGTCGCCGAGGGCGGCCTGCGCGGCCGCGACGGCGCGCAGGCCTTCAACTACGTGCACGTCTATCCGGATACCATTGTCCACTCGGTGGTCCCGATCGATCGCGGCCCGACTGTCGGCTCCCCGTCCACCCCGGAGGAGGCGGCGCGCAAGCTGGCCGATGAGGGCATCGTGATTCCGCCCGCCGCCCGCATTCCGCGAGTCATGCGGCGCCAGGCGCAGACTCCGGAAGATGACGAGGCCGTGCACTGACGCGTTCCCATGGCGCGCGGTCGGGGAAGTAGTTGGACAGGAACTCCGACACCGCGTGCACCCGGTCGGCCTCCGCGACCTCCGGGAAACTGCCGTCGTTTAGGCAGAAGAAGTCGACTTCCCGGTGTCGCGCGAGTCCGTCGAGCAGTGCGAGGCCACGTTCACTCGTGGTGTCGACATAGCGCATCCGCGCCGTCTCCTGCGGCACCGCGCGCCCGGTGAGCATCGCGTAGTAGTGGTACAGCGAGTTCGTCACCGAAATATCGGTGGCCGCACGGAATCTGCTCGCCCTGGTCCGGGCGAATTCAGTCGCGAACACTTGCTCCATTTCGAGCAATACGCTGCGCCGCAGCGGAACCGGTGTGTGTTCCAGATGCCGGGTGATGACATGTCCGAACCGCTCGGCAAGCAATTCCCGGTTCACCCGTGCGGCATTCTCGAAACCACTGCGCCGCTCGTCGTTTCGGCCTGGTCCGATCCGGGTGCCCGCCTCGATGAACCGACTCACACCGGCGGGGGAGAAAAACATCGACGGACGCACCGGCCGGGCGAAGAACATATCGTCGTTCGAGTACAGAAAATGCTCGCTGAGCCCATCGATATGCTGCAGTTGGCATTCCACCGCATGGGAATTGAAGGTGGGCAGCCCGCTCGTATCGCTGAAGTGATCGACCGCGCGCACCACCGTCACCCGCGGATGCTCGTCGAGCCATTCCGGCACCGCGGAATCGGTCGCGATGAAGACCCGGCGAATCCACGGCGCATTCTTGTACACCGAGCGCAGTGCGTATTTCAGTTCGTCGATCTGCCGGATTCGAGCGTCCGCGTCATCGCCTTCGCCGACCACGACTTGGGCCAGCATTCCCGCACGGCGCGCCCGGAATTCGGGATCGGTGCCATCGACCCAGGAGAACACCAGATCGATATCGAAGCCGACATCGGTCGGCTGGGGTGCGAACATATCGGTCAATGTCGGCCAATTGCGGTCGAACAGACGAACTTCCGTGCGTTCGACATCGGCGAGGTCGAAGACATTGCGGGTGAAGGCATTCGGCCGCGGGCATTCGACGGTGTCGCCGTGGTACTCCCACAGTTCCAGATCCACGTAATGTGCCGGATCGGCATCGCGACTCAACCGAAAGACATTGTGCTGCACCTCGGCACACGCGAAACCCGCGACGATCGCGGTGGCCGTCACCCGACGCACCATCTTCTGATGTGCGGCATCCGCTGCCAGTGCCAGCCGATGTTCACCATCGCGAATCAGCAGGAACGGCACCTCCGCGGCCGCCAACTCGCCGCGCAGATAACCCAGGTCGTCCAGCATCGCGGGTGAGACGACGAGATTGCCCGCCGTCGGCCACGCCACCATATCGACCGCTCCGGAATCCATTGCCCCTATATCAACCATGTGTCTGCTCCCACGTCCGAATATGTGCCGAAATGTCCTGTGGTGCCGCGCTATACCCGAGCACCGCTGCGGACGACGCCGTCGGCGCCGTCCTCGGCTGCCGCGCCCGGCGCGGCCGAATTCAGAAATTCGGGACGATGCCGTAGTGCAGGAACGAAGTGATCAGCCGAGTCTCAGACGATCGGTGCACCATGTCGTTCTCACCTCACTCACGGCCGGACGCCATCGCGTCTGCTTGGGGGTAGTGCTGTCGGTACGGACACGGCACAGCGGCCGAGCAGGACCGGTAACAGCACGTCGGGCCGGACAGTCATCGGCCGGCGAAATGGAAAGCACCTGCTGAACAGAGTGCTGTCAGAAATAATGCATCGACTTGTGACGGCCCGTCAACCGGACAGCGCTGTGGTGTCCCGGACAGGTGGGTGGGCGAGGTTGTCCCTTTCGAATGAGGGTAGCCTCACCGCATAATCCTCGAGGATCCGGGGGCGAGACACTGCCCATCACCCGCGACGCCGTATCGGTGTCCTGAGAGGTGGCTGAGAGCACTTCGGACAAAGGTCGCAGCGTCAGCGAACAAGGGACACAGCACCTTAGACTTGCATGCAACGTGGCACAGCCCGCCGCGTTGCAGCGATCAAGAGGTGACGAACATGGCAGCCGGAGCGAGCCCCGTGCAACGTCAAGACCACTCTACGGCCGATCATCCCGAACTGGACGTACTCCCGGAATGGCCCCAGGAGACGATCGCGGTGCTGGTCACCACCGATCCAGCGCCGCATGCGATTCCGGTGTCCTGGCCGGTGCGCGCGGGCGATCGGCGGATTCTGCTCAGCCTGAAATTCGATCGCGGTTCGCTGGCCCGCTTGCGCGAACGGCCCGATGTCGCATTGCTGATTCTCGGCGGTGGCAATGTCGCGCTGTGCGCGCGCGGGCAGGCGAGTGTTGTCGCCGAGGAAATGCCCGGTGCGACAGACTATGTCGCGGTCCAGATCGATGTCCAAGTCATCGATGACCACCGGCAGTCGGCCTTCGCGGTGGCGCACGGAATCGAGCGCACCGTACTCGATGCGAGCGAATTGCATGCGCTCGAAGGGCGCGTACAGACATTGCGCGCCTGGGTCGATATCCAGAACTGAACCGGCACAAGCTGTCCGGTACAGAGTAATAATCGTGAAGAAAGGCGGCGCGAACGCGTCGAATGGAAGGGGATCATGAGCGTCACATTGGCCAAAGGCGGAAATGTCTCGCTGTCGAAGCAGGCCGCCAACCTCACCAAGGTTGCGGTGGGGCTCGGTTGGGATGTGCGAACGACCACCGGGGCCGATTACGACCTCGATGCGAGTGCGCTCGCCACCGGGCCGAATCAGCGCGTGCTGTCGGATCAGCACTTCGTGTTCTACAACAATCTGCGCTCGCCCGAGGGCACGATCGAACATACCGGTGACAATCTCACCGGTGAGGGCGAAGGCGATGACGAGGTGATCAATGTCGATCTGGCGGCGACGCCACCGACGATCACCAATATCTTCTTCCCGGTTTCCATTCACGATGCCGATGCGCGCGGCCAGTCGTTCGGCCAGATCCGCAACGCCTACATCCGCGTGGTCGACGCGACCACGGGCGCCGAGCTGGCCCGGTATGACCTCACCGAGGACGCGTCCACCGAGACCGCCATGGTGTTCGGGGAGTTGTACCGGTACGGCAACGAATGGAAGTTCCGTGCCATCGGTCAGGGCTATGCCTCCGGGCTCGCGGGTATCGCCCGCGATTACGGCGTCAACGTCTGATGGGCGTGCGGGTGGTCGGGATCGGTACCGGCCGCCCGCTGCGCCTCGTACAGCGCGATCGCGGCGCGGGTCTTGCGCTTGATCGCTTGTAGCACATCGAGATCCGGCAGGTCCGCGAACTGCTCACCCAGTACTTCGGGCAGATCGGAGTAGTGCAGCACGCATTCGTCGACGCCGAGGTTGGCGCAGGCCGCGAGCAGGTCCGGATGCAGATAACCCGCGACTGCGGTCCGCACACCCGCGGCGGCGGCCACCATGGTGACGCGCTCGATCGCGCGCAGTAGCGGCGGTACGGGACGAACCGGCCGCAGTGTGGCGCGGGCTTGGCCGAGCAGCAGTGAGGACAGATCGTTGCAGCCGATCACCACCCGTGACACCCCGGTGGTGACCACACGGTCGACCTCGAGCAGCAGCGACGGTATCTCGATCATGGTGGCGACCGGGCAGTCGCCGATCACGACCCGGGTTTGCTCGATGGCCCATTGCAATTCGTCGACATAGGTGACGAAGGGGAAAAGTACGCCGATATCCGCGCCCTCGTCGCGCACCTGCGCAATGCCCTCGAGTTCGGCGACGAATGCGTCGGGAAAGCGACGGGCTCGGCGAATACCGCGCAGGCCGAGCAGTTTATGCGGCTCGTCGATGATCTCTTCGACGCCGCCCAGGATATTGCATTCGGCAGTATCGGCTTCCATGGTGCGATACCAGATCGTTGTTCCGTTGGCCCGCTTCGCAATATGGCGCAGATATGGCACGAGGTAACCCGAAACCGATTCGGGCGTCGGATATTTCCCGGCCGCGCGGAACACGTACTCGCCGCGCACCATCCCGACCCCGTCGAAGTGGTCGAGCAGTTCAGCGGAGATCCGCTCACAACTCAATGCCAGGCTCTGCCGCATTCCCCGCACGCTATCAGGTTGCCGCACAACACTTTCCGCCGCCCATTAAGTCCGGATTTTACGAGGTCAGGAAGGGGTGGGTAGGGATTGCGGAAGCCGGTGGGGGTGGGTGGAGGCGGCAGTGTCGAGTAGGGCGAAGTAACGGCGCAGCATCAGAATGGCGGTACTGGCCAGACCTGCGGTCAGACCCCACCAGACGCCCGCGGCGCCGAGGCCGAGCGGGAAGGCCAGCAGCAGCGCCGTGGGCAGGCCGACGAGCCAATAGCCGACCAGGGACAGGCGGAAGCCCGCCTTGGTTTCCTTCAGACCGCGCAGCAGGCCGGTGCCGATGTTCTGTGCGGCATCGAAGAATTGGAGCACGATGCCGATGAGCAGTAGTGAGCGGGCCAGCTCGACCGTCGCGGTGTCGCTCGGTTCCAGAAAGGGGCTCAGCACCAGCTTCGGCGCGGCGATATAGACCACGCCGGTGAGCGCGGCGACGATGCCCGCGTGCTGTAGCGCCAGCAAGGCCAGCGCGCGGGCGTGGCCGAATTCGTCACGCGCGACGGCGTGGCTGACCAGAATGGACGCGCCGTGGGACAGACCGATCGCGACCTGGAAGACGATATAGATGATCTGGTAGACCACATTGTGCGCGGCCAGCGCGGCCGGTCCGATACTGCCCATCACCAGGGCGAGCACGGAGAACATGCCCGCCTCCGAACCATAGGTGAGTGCGATCGGGGCACCGAGTTCGAGCTCGGCCCGGATAGTCGGCATGTGCACCGGCCACGGACGCAGCGGCAGGGTCGTGCCGAGCGTGGCATCGGCGCGCACCATCGCCGAGAAGACGCCGAAGGTGATCAGGTGGACCAGTGAGGACGCGATGCCGATGCCGGTCAGTCCCAGTGCGGGCAGTCCGACCCAGCCGTGCATGAAGGTAAGGGCCAGTACCAGATTCAGTGCCACCGAGCAGAGGGTGACCAGCAGCAGGGCCTGCGGGCGCTGCATACCGACGGTGTACTGCCGCAGCACTTGGAACCACAGACAGGGCAGCAGTCCGGGGGCGAGGGCGAGCATGAGCGGTCGCGCATCGGCGAGCACGCCTGTGTCCTGGCCGAGCCACTGCAGCGACCAGCCGAGTCCGATCAGCACCGCGCCGCCGATGATTCCGGCGAAGGTGGCGATCAGGAAGCTCGAACGGACGATATCGCGCACCTCACCGTCCGCGGACTCGCCGCGCTTATCCGCCGCACTCACCGAGGACGCGATTTGATTCCCGGTACCGGTGATCAGCCCGACGCACATGGTGCGAATCTGGTTGAACAGCACCATCGCCAGCCCGCCTGCGGCGACCTCGCGCACGCCGAGCGTGCCCATCAGCGCGATATTGGTCGTGGACACCGCCATCTGCGCGAGCTGGGTGAGCGCGATCGGTGCGGCCAGTGCGGTGAGCTGTCGCCCATCGGCACGGAAGGTGGACAGATTCACCATCGCACCTCCTCCGGTCGAATCGCTGAACCGAGCGTCATCAGTCCGATCGCAACTCGTCGCTGAGCATTTGAGTTAGGCAACCCTAATGGAGTGATCATTTCAGACGTACGGGGTGTCGCGCAACGATGATCGAAAACGCGCATGTGCTTCATCGCGCCTCGACGAGTTGGTGGCGGCGGGCGGGAGCGTAGCGGTCGAGCATGGCGTGCACTTCGCGTTCGGTGGCGGCGTCGAGCAGATCGCGTTCGCGCATCCACTCGTCGTCGAAGACGGTGTCGAGATATTTCTCGCCGCCGTCGCAGACGATGGTGACCACGGTCGAGCCGGGCGGGAACTCTTCGAGGCGGGTGAGCGCGGCGTGTACCGAGCCGCCCGCGGAACCGCCGATCATCAGACCGAGTTCAGCCGCGACCGCGCGGGCGGTCGCGAAGGCTGCGATATCGGAGACCTTGACGCCCTCGTCGAGCAGCGAATAGTCCACGGCGGTGCCGATGGTGGCGCCAGGCGGGGTGCCGGTGCCGGACTGCCAGTACGGTCCGCCCGGCCCACCGAAGGCGATCGAGCCGACGGGCTCCACACCGATCACCCGTGGCGTGCCACCGAGTTGGCGCAGTCGGGTCGCGGTGCCGAACAGCGAACCGCCGGTGCCCACTGCGGATAGCAGGATATCGACGCGCTCCACGTCCTCCAGCAATTCTTCGGCCACGGCGTAGTACCCGACCGCGTTCGCGTCGTTATTGTGCTGTTCGGTGAAGTACGCATCCGACTGTCCGGCCGCCATCGCCTCGGCCAGGTCTTCCCGCGCCGAGGTGGCCAGGTTGTCGTCGCCCTCATCGGCGACGAATACCAATTCCGCACCCATTGCTCGCATCGCGCGCAGCTTGTCCTTACATGCGTGGTGATCGACCACGGCGGTGAAGCGATACCCACGTTCGGCAGCGACTACCGCGAGGCCGAGCCCAGTATTCCCGGATGTGGACTCGATAATATGCCCGCCATCGCTCAGCAAACCTCGACGCTCCGCATCATCGATCATCGCGCGCGCCATCCTGATCTTGGCCGCACCCGTCGGATTGAACTGCTCGAGTTTGAGCAGCAGCCGGGTGCCGGTCGCGGTGGTCGCCAGTTCGAATAGCGGGGTGCGACCGATCAGATCCGTCACGCGCGTGACGAGCGGCATGGAGGTCTCCTCGTTCGGGCCGTAAGGAATATTGGTCGAATGGGGTGCCGGATTATCCGGCATCGAGCGTCCAACGGAGTCGATCGCCGGTGTCGTGCAGTACCACCTTCGGCGGAATCGGCAGTTCATGAAAGGCCGATTCGTTCGAATCCATTTGGTAACCGGCGGTATTCGGATAGATCAGCAGATCGCCGACCTCGGCTCGTCGCGGTAACGGGATGCGCCGCCAGCTGAGCATGTCGGACTCCAGACAGCTGGCCGCGCCGACGCAGGTCGGGGTGAGCTCGCCCGGATGCGAGGGCCACAGTATCGGATCGGGGAGGTATTCACTATCGAACCACTGCTCGGACAGGCTCAGGCTGGTGCCGTCGACGGTGAGCAGTTGGTAGCGGTGACCGTCGGCGTGGCGGGTCTTGGCGCCTTGCACCCGGAAGACGCTGGACCCGGCGCGGTCGAGCAGTGCCCGTCCGGGTTCGATGGCGAGCCGGAAATCGTTGTCGCGCAACCGTTGCGCAAGTGCGTTGTGCTCGAGAATGGCCGTGAGCATGGCCGGGCCCGGCGCCGGGAAGTGGTAGGGGTAGTACGAATCGAAGGACTTCCCCGCATAGAACCACCGGCCGTTCGCGTGTTCGGTGAACTCCGACCAGGCGCTCGCGGGCACATAATCGACGCCGAACCCACCACCGATGGAGATAGTGGTGGCCGGATGACCCAGTGTGCGGGCATCCAGACAGCGGTTGATCAATTCGTCGGCCTGTTCGGCGCGTGCGATGGCATCGTAGCCGGAAAGGTGGAAGCTGAAGCCATGCAGCCGAATTGATTCGTGGCCGACGGTGCCGGACGCGCCGATCACCGAGATCGCGCGATCCAATTCCGTGGCGGTCATGCCGAATCGGCTCGCGGATCCCTTGGGGAGCACGCGAAGTAGTACGCGAGCCGCGGCGGCCGGGGTGGTGCACGCGGCCAGCCTGTCGAGCTCGTCGAGGCTGTCCACGGCGATCAATGCGCGGTGCCGCACCGCCAGCCAGAGCAGATCGTCGGATTTGGCGGGACCGGTGACCATGAGCTCGCCACCGCGAACGCCCTGTGACAGTGCGGCATTCAGTTCACCGATACTGGAAACATCAACGCCCGCACCATATTCGGCGCAAGCACGCGCCACGCAGGCCGCCTTGTTGGCCTTCTTGCCGTAGTAGATGGAGCCATCCACACCGGCCCGCTCGAACGCACGCTGGAACCCGTTGATATTCACCGCAACTCGTGACGGATACATCACATGGAAGGGCCCACCGATCGCGAATGCGATATCGCCGAGCAGATTCGGATCGGCGAGAAGCCTGCGCTCCCAGTCGTCGGTGTGTGCTGGCAGGGCGGGTGCGCAGATGCTCAGCAGCCCCTGCACCGCCGCCAGCACGGCGGGATCGGGGGTAGCGCCGGTACTCGACGGATGGTCGCCGAGTTCGGCCTTGTCGCGGGTCGAGCCGTCGTCGAACAGCAGCGTGCCGTCGGGTTCGGCGGTGCCGGGGGCGCGCACCTTCTTGTCGAACTCGACGGCGCTGATGTCTAGTCCCACAGCGGCACCTCCGTGCCGCGGCCCTCGGCAATGGCTCGTTCGGCGAGTGCGTGTGCCACCGCGATATCGGTCAGTACCAGCCCGCTGTTGTAGACGAAGATTCGTTCGTCATCGGAGCGTCGGGCGACCGCGCGGCGGCTCAGGATCTGCGGCAGTTCGGCGTCGACGGTGCGCAACCTGCCGTCGGGACCGGCCATATCGGTGCCGGTCAGCGCCATTTGCTCGGCGCTGGTCGCGATTACCCGATCGGCGTCGACCAGAGTGGACGGCGCCAAGCCGTAGCCGACGAGCACGACGGTGGAACCCGGTGCGAGATCCTCGGATTCGATCGCGACCTCGGTGCCGGGCCCGGCCGTCGCCAACACCACATCGGCGACACCGGCGGCCGCGCGCGGATCCTCGACGGTCTCCAGCAATGCGTGCGGGTTGTATTCGGCGAGGTAATCGCGCACCGCCGCCAGACCCTCCGGGTGGGTGCCGTAGAGCATCAGCTTGCGCAGCTGCGGGTTGGCGGCGAGCAAGTGCGGCAGGGCGTTTCGGCCCTGAGTGCCGGTGCCGATCAGCAGCACGCTCTCCGCGCCACGGCGCGCGGTCTCGCGCACCAGCAGCGCCGAAACCGCCGGGGTGCGCAGCGCACCGACCCTGGCGCAGTCCATCATGGCGATCGGTGCGCCGGTGCTGTCGTCGTAGAGCGTGATGGTCGTGTAGTAGCGCTTGGTGCTGCGGTCGTGGCCGGGATCGAATTTGTAGGAGGTCTTCATCGCGACGACCCGGCGCCGGCCGTCGCGCCCGAGCATGGCGTAGGCCACCGACCAGCCGTCCGGATTCGCGACGCTGAGTTTGCGCGGATTATCCGAATCACCCGCGGCGAAGGCGAGATACGCGTCCTCCACCGCGCGCACTACATCGGCGGGTGTGATGGGCACGTCCGCGAGGTCGCTGCGGCTCAGCACCCGCAGTGGTGTGCTCCGGTCACGAGTGCTCAACGGTTCCTCGATCATGTTGTGTCGTATCCAGCCTTACTGCGTTCCGGGTGCTAGCCCGGTCCGGTACACCGTCGATCGCGAGCGGGTTGCTTGCCGCTCGGAACGGGGCGACGATCCGTTGCCCATAACCATTTTCGTCGGCCTCGGCCGCCCGCCGCCGACGTTCGGGCAGGCGGACATTGACGCGCTTGAGCCAGCGGTCGGTGCCGTCATAGCGCGCGCTGAACGGTACCCGACCGTGTACGGCCACGTCATTGTCCACCAGCAATAGCTCACCGGGGGTGAGAGCGGCGGTGACGCAGACGCGTTCGAGCTCTGCGGTGAGGCGCGCATACGCCAGTCGGAATTCGGTATCGGCATCGTCGAGCGGGGTGTATGCCGGATCGTAGCGAAGCGTCAAACCCGCTGTGTCATCGGCTGATTCGTCGCTCCACAGCGTTGGCAACGGCGGTGCGCAGTAGTGCTCGTGACCGGTGCCGTAGGAGACGTCGGGCAGGATCGGCAGGGTCGGCGTACCGAGTAGTCGGCGTTCGTCCTCGGAGAGTTCGGTCCGGCGCACCGAGGAGACGGTGGTGCCGACGCCGTCCGGATTGCGCAGACAGGCCAGCATCAGCAGGTTGGCCCGGTCCGGGTGGAATGCGTCCTCGGTATGCGGGCTGAGCAGGGTTTTGCTACTCGCACCGGACTGTTCGTGTTCGTGACCCGGCGAGGGCACGATGTTGTTGACCAGCCGGCCGCCCTGCTGACCCTGCCAGCCGAACGGTTCACCCGCGCTGCGGGCGAGCAGCAGCATCGCGATATCGAGTTCGAAGGAGCTCGCGCGGCGGTCGGATTCACCACTCCAGCGCGCCGCCTCGACCCAACTCGGCGGCGTCGGCCCGAATTCGGCATCGCTCAGAGGCAATTTGCCGACAACGGTGGCACCAACAGCGGTGGCGGGCGGGCGCATGGCGACGCGCACCGCGTCGGGCAACTCGCCGACGCGCGCATCGATTTGCGCGAGCAATGCCGGATCGGTCAGCGTGCGCGCGATATCGGCGGTGCCATCGGGCCGGGAGTCGAGCGTGATACATATCTCACGGGCGAGGGCGCGCACCGCGTGTCCGGCGGTACTCGGCAGCTCGCGCCGTTCGATATCCAGTGGGTGAAGCGTCTTACGTTCGGAGAGAACGCCTTTCACCTGGAATCCCTTCTTCGCATCGGGTCGAAAAGCGGGGGTATGACGATTCGATCTGCGAAGCTAGTGGCTCACGCCGCGTTAAGCAAGGCTTACCTAAGCGAGTCGGTAAAATAGCGCATCTGCATGACGGGGATCAGAGCCTGCCGCGGCTAGCTGTAGCTAATTTGCGGCATCGTCTTCGGGGTAGTGGCTGATAGCTGCGCTGCGGCAAAGTTCAACGCCCGGAGCCCTATTAGGCTAGCCTGTCCTAGCTAGATTCGCTAGGGTTCGCGGTCGCGCGCGGGTAACTCGTTGAGGTTCGAGGAAGGCAGCACCATGGAATGGAATCGACGACAACTCCTGCGATCGGGACTCGGTGTCGGTGCGGTGCTATTGGTCGCCGCATGTTCGGACGGCGGCAATTCGGGCGGACCCGCGCGGCGCGGTGGCACCCTGCGGGTCGGTGCGCTCGGCAGCGCGGCGCGCATCGAACGCGATCCGCATGCGAATCTCAGCAATGACAGCGATTTCCTCATCACCTCGCTGGTGTACGACGCGCTGACGGTACACGGCGCGAACCCGAATGTTGCTGCGCGCCTTTCCAGTCGGTGGGAAGCCGATGCGCAGCGACGCCGCTGGAGTTTCACCATCGCCGACGGTGCGACATTCCACGACGGGACCCCGGTGACCTCCGATGATGTGGTCTGGTCGCTGCGTCGGCTGCGGACCGTCGGCGGTGCGTCGAAAATGCCTGCCGCCGTGGAGGACATCACCGCAGACGGTCCGAACCGGGTCGTCATCGCCATGCCCGAGCCGAATTCCCAACTGCCGCTGCTGGTTCGGCTGATGACCTTCACAGTCAAGAAAGACACCACCGATTTCACCAAGGCCATCGGCACCGGGCCGTTCCGGTTGGAGTCCTATCAGGGTGGCAATGCCCGGCTGGTGCGCAACGATCGGTGGTACGGTCCGGCGCCACTGCTGGACGCGATCGAGGTCACCATGTTCGACAGCGTGACGGCACTGGGTAATGCGGTGCTCGGTGGGCAGATCGATCTGGCCTCGAATGTCGGTGCGATTGCGGGACGTACCGCCGAGGGGCGCGGTGATCTGCGGGTGGTGCGGCGGTCCAACGACACCATGGTCGGTGTGGCGATGCGGACCTCCGACGGGCCGTTCGCCGATGCGCGGGTGCGCGAGGCCATTCGGCTGGGTGTCGATCGCAAGGCCCTGGTCAATCAGGTGCATTCGGGGTACGGCACGGTAGCGAACGATATCCTCGGCACCGGTGATCCGTTGTACGACAACACCATTGCGCAGCGCAACCGCGATGTGGACCGGGCGAAGTCGCTGCTGCGCGATGCCGGATTCGATACCGGGCGCAGCTACCAGTTCCGTACCAAGGCCGAGGCCCCGGGGGAGGTCGAATCGGCGAAGGTGATCGCCACGCAGCTGGCGGATATCGGGCTGCACCTCGATGTCGTGACGCAGGAGTCGAATACCTTCTACGACCAGACCTGGTTGAAGGCACCGCTGTACACGGTCTCCTGGGGCACGAATGACTCCACACTGTTCTTCGCGACCAAGCTGATGTCCTCGGCATCCAACCGCAACGAAACCGCCTTCAAGGATGCCGAATTCGACGCGGCAACTGCGAAAGCCCTTGCCGCGGCCGATGACTCGGAATACGCGGCGGCCTGCCGTGACGTGCAGCGGATCCAGTACGCCCGCGGGGGTTATCTGGTCTGGGGCATGGCCGACGGTATCGATATCGCGACCTCCCGGGTGCGGGATGTGCCGACCCTCGGCGGCTTCGCCAGGGTGCAGTTGGAACGAGCCTGGCTCGCGGAGTGATCTCCTTCGCCCGACTCCTCATCCGGCGCGTCGTCCTGCTGGTCGCGCTGCTGGCGACGGTGTTCGCGGCCGTCGATCTGCTGCCGGGTAATTCCGCCCGTGCGGTGCTCGGCCGCGACGCGACCGCGGAGCAGATCGCGGCGAAGGAACACGAGCTCGGCCTCGACCGTCCGCTGCCGGCGCGGTTCCTCGACTGGATATCCGGTGTGGCGACCGGTGATTTCGGCCGCACCGCGCGCGGGCGATCGATCAATGAGCTACTGGCCGATAAGTTTCCGCCGACGCTGCTACTCGGCGGGCTCGCCTTCCTGGTGACGGTCTTCGCTTCGCTTCTGCTCGGCAGCTGGTGGGCGGCGCGGCGCGGCCGGGCTACCCGGTTGCTGCAGCCGACTACCACTGCGGCGGCGGCGATTCCGGAGTTCGTCATCGCGACCTTGTTGATCCTGGTGTTCTCCTTGGGTCTGGGTTGGCTGCCCGCCGTCACCATTACCGGGCGTTCCGGATTCCCGGCCAGTCCGGACATGCTGGTGCTTCCGGTGCTCGCATTGGCGATACCGCAGACCGGCTGGAACACCCGGGTGGTGCGCGCGGCGCTACTCGATTCCGCGCGCTCGCCGCATGTGGAAAGTGCGGTGCTGGAAGGACTTTCGACTACCGTCGTGCTGACCCGGCATGTGCTGCCGTTCGCGCTGCCGACGATTGTGGCGAGTTTCGCGACCACGGTCGGGATGCTGCTCGGCGGTGCGCTGGTCGTCGAGACCATCTTCAACTATCCAGGACTCGGTGCGGTGCTGGCGGGTTCGGTGGCCGATCGGGACACCTCCCTGATCGCCGCGGTGGTCGCGCTGACCGGGGTGGTCATCATGGTGATGCTGGCCATGGCGGACGGGATCCGGACCTGGGCATCGCGGGGGCGAATATGACCGGATTTCGACGTCCCGGAGGTCGCAAGTGAAGCGTTTCCTCACGGTATTGCCCGCGCTGGTGGTGGTTATCGCTGCTGCGCTCGGTCCGTGCCTGGCGACTCGACCTGCCGAGGAGGCGGTCGGGATACCGTTCGCGCGATCGGGTGCGGACACCTTGTTGGGTACGGACCGGCTCGGACGGGATGTGCTGGCGCAGCTGCTCTATGGCGGTTGGGGCCTGCTGTTGCTGGCGGGCGTGATCGCGGTCGCGGTGACCGGGTTGTCGTGCGTGCTCGGTGCGATCGCGGCATTGCGTCCCCGGGTCGGTGCGTTGATCGAGGGCGTTGCCGATTTCGCGATCCTGCTTCCGGCGGTACTCGGGATCTTGTTGGTGCTGACGGCATGGCCGGACGCCGGTGTCTACGGGCTTGTGGTGGTGGCGCTGCTTTTCGGGACTCCGTACAGCGCAAGAGTTTTCGCGGCGGCCGCTGCTGGTGTCGCGTCCAGCGGTTATGTCGAAGCCGCCCAAGCCGGCGGTGAAACTCTGCCGCACTTGGTATTCCGTGAGGTTATCCCGAATTTGCGCGCGGTATTGGCCGCGCAACTCGGTCTTCGCTTCGTAGAGGGCGTGTATGTGGTCAGCACCGCATCGTTTCTGCAACTGCCGACCACGCTCGGCGCGAGCAACTGGGCGGTCATGGTGCGCGAGAACTCCTCCGGCATGCTCCTCAACCCATGGTCCGTGCTGGCGCCGAGTCTGGCGATCGCGGTGGTCGCGGTCAGCGTGAATCTCGCGGTGACCTCGTTCGATCAGCATCGTCGGCGACGATGGGCTGTTCGCAGGTCGCACGGTTCCGAGTCGATGACCGGTACGGAGTCGCCGGTGGTGGGCAATGCTTTGGAGGACCAGAGATGAATGCGACTGTCGTCGTCGATGCGCTGACCGTATGCGGATCGAATGGTCAGGAATTGTTCGAGCCCACCAGTTTCAGCGTCGCGGCGGGCAAGGTAGCCGCCTTGACCGGTCCATCGGGATCGGGCAAGACAACCTTGATGCGGGCATTGCTCGGGCACTTGCCAGCAGGAGCCCGGCGATCCGCGGGGGCGGCCGTTGTGGCCGGACAGGATGTATTCGCGTTGCCTCCTGGAGCGCTGCAACGGTTCCGGCGTGATCATGTCGCCTATGTCGGACAAGATCCCGGCTCGGCCCTCAATCCGCTGATGCGGGTGCGTTCCCTGCTGAATGAGGTTCGCCACCCCGACGCCGCCGTGGCCGAAACCCTGGAACTGGTCGGCCTATCCGACGAGCATTTGCGCCGTCGCCCCGGCGAACTCTCCGGCGGTCAGCAGCGTCGGGTGGCCCTCGCGCGTGCGCTCGTTCGCCACACCGGGATCCTCATTCTCGATGAACCCCTGGCCGGGCTGCACGGTTCACTCCGTACCGATATCGCCCAGGTGCTTGCCGATATCGCCACCGAGCGCTCCGCCGCAATCTTGCTGTCCGGGCACGACACCGCGACTATCCATGCCATCGCCGATAACGTGATCGAACTAGGCGCGGTGCATTCCGAGGTAATCGCCCACACAGCTGTGCCGACATGTTCGAGTGCATCGAATTCATCGCAACCGAACGGGAGCGCCGCGTCGATCGTGAGATCGGCGATGGCACCGGAGGTGCCTTTCGGCCGAAACATCGACATCGCAAGCTCGGCTGCGCAGCCCGTAGGGCAGGGGGCGGTGGCAGTGCGCTCGAGGACTGTCGAGTCGGCTGCGCAACCGATGGAACCCATACTGCGCGCCCAGGATATCGGTGCCTCGATCGCCGGGCACGAAGTATTGGCGGACATCGATTTCGTACTGCCGGGCGGTGCGGCACTGGCGATCGTAGGGGCGTCGGGAGCCGGAAAGACCACTCTCGCGCGGGTGCTCGCCGGCCTGCACCGGGAAGCGACCGGATCGCTGGAACTGCGAGGCGAGTCGATCCCGGTCGGACCTGGCCGACGAGCTCGCAACGGCCGCAATGGTATTCAGCTGGTTACGCAGAACCCGCGGTCCGCGCTCAACCCCCGACGCACCGTCGCCCAGGCCCTGGGCCGCCCGCTGCGCCGACTCGCTGGGGTATCGAAACGAGGACTGGCGCAGCGTATTACCGATCTACTCGACTCGGTCGAACTCGCGCCGGATCTTGCCACCCGCTACCCGCACGAACTCTCCGGCGGCCAACGCCAGCGAGTGGCACTTGCCAGAGCGCTCGCGGCCGAGCCGGCCGTGCTGATCTGCGACGAGATCACCTCGGCCCTGGACCACAACACCGCTATCTCGATCATGACGCTGCTGGACCGCATCCGCGCCGAACACGGCACCGGCCTACTCGTAATCACCCACGATATGACCCTGGTCACCGGACACTGCTCGCAACTGGTCGTCCTCGACCACGGCCGGATTGTCGAATCCGGCTCGGCGACAGCGGTCCTCACCACCCCGGCGCACAGCGCGACCCGCGAACTCCTCGGTTAGGCGTTTCCCGTACAGCTTGTGCGTGATGCACGGTAGTTCTGCGAGGGCGAATCGACGGCTGCGTAATCGACGATCTGCTCGGTAATCTCGGATCACGGAGCGCATGACCACCGGGCATGCTGGGGTCTGCAAGGGGGAGGGATACATGACGTTGGGCTCGGCGCGACGCGTGCTTCGCGGGAATGGTCGTTCGGATCCGGATGATGGAGGAATGCTCGCGAAGCTGACCGGCGTATTGGTCGCCGCGATGGTGACCCTCGTGCTCGCCGGTTGCGGCGCCGAACGCAATCTGCCGCCCATTCCCGAGGGCATTCCGCCCGGTCCGGGTACGCCGCTGCCGCTGATCGATCTGGACGCGCCCGGCCGTACCGCCGTGCAGTTACGCGACTGGGCCGACGAGCAATCCGACAAACTCGGCATTCCGAGTGTTGCCCTGGAGTCGTACGGCTATGCCGCGGCGATCATGGGCCGGTCCCGGCCCGACTGCGGAATCGCCTGGACCACCATTGCCGGGATCGCCAGCGTGGAGAGTAAGCACGGCACCCATCGCGGTTCGGCGGTCGACGCGGATGGCACCGTGCGCCCGCCGATCATCGGCATCCCACTCGACGGTGCGCCGGGAGTGGCACTTGTCAAGGACACCGACAGCGGCAAGCTCGACGGCGATCCGGAGTTCGACAGGGCGCTGGGCCCACTGCAATTCATTCCGGAGACCTGGAAGCGCTGGGGTGTCGATGCCAATGGCGACGGTGTCGCGGATCCGCAAAATATCGATGACGCAGCACTCACCGCGGCCCGCTACCTGTGCGCGAGCGGTGGCGATCTGACCTCCGAGCGCGGCTGGCAGCAGGCTCTATTGACCTACAACCAGTCCAATGCCTACCTATTGACCGTCCGTGATCGCGCCGCCGCGTACAGCGTCGGGCGCCGGGCATGAGCACTCGTTGGAGCAAACAACGGATGCTCGTCGCGAGAGTGCGATGCGATTCGTCGGAGTGCCGGTTACTGCGCAGTCGTCGAGGACGCTAGGCTCGCAGGCGCACGGCCCTTCCCGTCAGACCTACCGTGCCAACAGCCGAAGGAGTGTCGTTTTCGTGGCCATCATCGAACAGGTCGGAGCTCGCGAGATCCTCGATTCTCGCGGAAACCCCACTGTCGAGGTCGAGATCGCCCTCGACGACGGCACCCTGACCAGGGCTGCCGTGCCCTCCGGTGCCTCCACCGGTGAGCACGAGGCCGTCGAACTGCGCGACGGCGGCGAGCGCTATGGCGGCAAGGGTGTGCAGAAGGCCGTCGAGGGTGTGCTCGACGAGATCGCGCCTGCCGTCATCGGTCTGGACGCGGTCGAGCAGCGCACCGTCGACCAGGTCCTGCTGGATCTGGACGGCACCCCGGACAAGTCCCGCCTCGGCGCGAACGCCCTGCTCGGCGTCTCGCTCGCGGTGGCCCGCGCCGCCGCCGAATCCTCGGGCCTGGAGCTGTTCCGCTATCTGGGCGGCCCGAACGCGCATGTGCTCCCCGTGCCGATGATGAACATCCTCAACGGTGGCGCGCACGCCGACAGCGGCGTCGACGTCCAGGAGTTCATGGTCGCCCCGATCGGCGCGACCACCTTCAAGGAGTCGCTGCGCTGGGGCGCCGAGGTGTACCACGCGCTCAAGTCGGTACTGAAGTCCAAGGGCCTGTCCACCGGTCTCGGTGACGAGGGCGGTTTCGCACCGTCGGTCGCGGGCACCAAGGAAGCGCTCGACCTGATCGGTGTCGCCATCGCGAAGACGGGCTTGAAGCTGGGCACCGATGTCGCGCTCGCACTCGATGTCGCCGCCACCGAGTTCTACACCGCTGGCAGCGGTTACAAGTTCGAGGGCAGCGTCCGCTCGGCCGCCGAGATGGCGCAGTTCTACGCCGAACTGCTCGCCGCCTACCCCCTGGTCTCCATCGAGGACCCGCTCTCGGAGGACGACTGGGACGGCTGGGTCACGCTGACCGATCAGATCGGCGACAAGGTGCAGTTGGTCGGCGACGACCTGTTCGTCACCAACCCGGAGCGCCTGGAGGAAGGCATCACCAAGGGCGCGGCCAATGCGCTGCTGGTGAAGGTCAACCAGATCGGCACGCTGACCGAGACTCTGGATGCCGTCGAGCTCGCGCACCGCAACGGCTACAAGACGATGATGAGCCACCGCTCCGGTGAGACCGAGGACACCACCATCGCCGACCTGGCCGTCGCGGTCGGCAGCGGTCAGATCAAGACCGGGGCCCCGGCCCGCAGCGAGCGCGTCGCCAAATACAACCAGCTGCTGCGCATCGAGGATGCACTCGGTGATTCGGCACGGTACGCGGGTGACGTCGCGTTCCCGCGGTTCGCGTTCGAAGGCTAGCCAGCCGCGGTGCGAGCGACGGGCCCGGAGGAGGCAGCCCTCGTAACCACGGACGGCCCCGGGAGCGCCGCAAGTTAGATACAGGAGCGGTATGACAGAGCGACGTGCGCGTGGATCCAGTCCGGCCGGACGTGGGAACCGCCGCACGTCGCGTTCTGCCAGATCGCGCCCGGCCGCCGAATCGCCGGCGGCCGCACCGAAGCGCACGACCCGCAGACGGTCCGAAGCCGCCGAGAAGGCCAAGCCGCAAAAGATAGGTCTGCGCTCCGGTAGGCACGAGGACAAGCACGATCGCACCATCCTCGGGCTATCCACCGGTAAAGCGGTCATCCTGGCCATCGTCGTGTGCGCACTCGCGCTGACTTTGGCCGTACCACTACGCACCTATTTCACCCAGCGCGCCGAGGCCGCGCACTTGGCGCAGGAGCGCATCGAACTCGAGGCCGATCTCGCCAAGCTGCGGGATCGCCGTGCGCAGCAACAGGATCCGGCCTATGTGCGCTCCGAGGCCAGGGACCGGTTGCGGCTGGTGATGCCGGGTGAGACGCCCTATATCGTCCAGGTGCCCGGTATCGAAGCGCCCGCGCCGCCCCCCGCACCGACCCAGTCGAAAGCGCCCGAGCCCTGGTACACCGAACTCTGGCGCAGTATTTCGCAACCGCAGCAGGCCCCCGCGCCCGCAGGGCTTCAGCACGCGCCGCCCGCCGCGCCGCAGCCAGCACCGGAAGGACCCAGGTGACCGCACCGAACGACCGCGATCTCGAGATCATCGCCAAGCAGCTGGGACGCGAACCGCGCGGCGTACTCGCCGTCGCCTACCGCACTCCGGACGGGCTGCCCGCGGTGGTCAAGACCGCGCCGCGGCTGCCCGATGGCACCCCGTTCCCGACCCTCTACTACCTGACCGATCCGCGCCTCACCGCCGAGGCGAGCAGGCAGGAATCCGCGGGCGTCATGCGGGAAATGACCGAACGCCTCGCCACCGACCCCGAATTGGCCGCCGCCTACCGCGCCGCCCACGAGAGTTACCTGGCCGAGCGCAATGAAATCGAATCCCTCGGCACCGATTTCACCGGCGGCGGCATGCCCGAACGAGTGAAATGCCTGCACGTCCTGATCGCCCACTCCCTCGCCAAGGGCCCGGGTGTCAACCCCTTCGGCGACGAAGCAGTAGCCATGGCGGCCGACAGCGGTCTGCGCGGCACCGCGGTCCCGGCCGACTGGCCGAAATACGAGCCACCTCACGCTCCGACCAACGGGCAATGACATGAGCGCGGCGCTTGAATTGACCACGGGCGCTGGGGCGAACATGCGTGCTGTGATCAGTGCGAATGGCGGGGCGTGTGCGGGTGCCGCAGTGGGTGTGGATGGTGCGCTGGGCGTGGGTGCCGCGGCGGTCGTGGGCACTGTGGTGAGCGTGGGTGCCGCGACCTCTGTGGGTATCGCGCCGCTTGTGGGTGCCGCGCCGCTTGTGGGTGCTGTGACCCGTGGGGGTGTCGCGCTGGGCGTGGATGCTGCAGCGGGCGTGGGCGCCGCTGTGGTGCGCGTGGATGTCGCGAGGCGTGGGGTGTCGCGAGGCGTGGGGTGTCGCGCTGGGCGTGGGTGCTGCAATGAGCACGGGTGCCGCGACATATGCGGGTGCTGTGACGTCTGCGGGTGCCGCGGTGAGCGTCCGCGATGCGCTGAGCGTGGGTGCTGCGGCGGGCGGCGTAGGCGCTGGGATGACTGGGCGCGCGGTGAGCGCGAGTGGGAAATGAACCGGTGCTGATATGAGCGGAGCTGAGCATGAGTAATCGGGTAGCGGCAGTCGATTGCGGGACGAATTCGATTCGACTATTGATCGCCGAGGTGCTCGGCGATGGGCGGTTGGTGGATGTGCATCGGGAGATGCGCATTGTGCGGCTGGGGCAGGGGGTGGATGCGACCGGGGCGCTTGCGTCGGAGGCGATCGAGCGCACCAGGGTCGCGCTCGCCGATTATGTCGCGCTGATGCGGGAGGCGGGGGTGAGTCGGGTGCGGATGGTCGCGACCTCCGCGACTCGCGATGCCGCCAACCGCGAGGACTTCTTCGCCATGGCCCGTGCCGAACTCGGCACCGTGGTGGCGGGTGCGGAGGCCGAGGTGATCACCGGTGACGAGGAGGCACGGCTGTCCTTCGCCGGTGCGGTCGGCGAATTGGCCAGCGAGGCAGGGCCCTTCGTTGTCGTCGATCTCGGCGGCGGCTCCACCGAACTCGTCGTCGGCGACAGCGATGGTGTGCGTGCCGCATTCTCCGCCGATATCGGCTGCGTACGCATTACCGAGCGGTGCCTGCCGGGCAATCCACCGACCGCCGAACAGGTTGCCGCCGCACGGGAATTCGCCACCGAGCGACTGGCGGAGGCATTCGCGAAGGTGCCGGTCGAAGGCGCGCACACCTGGGTCGGCGTAGCGGGCACCATGACCACTATCGCCGCCGTCGCCCTCGATCTGCCCGAATACGATTCGGAGCGTGTCCATCTCACCAGCCTCACCTTGGACCAAGTGCGCGAGGTCTGCGATCGCCTGATCGGCATGAACCACGACGAGCGCGCCGCCCTCGGCCCCATGCATCCCGGCCGTGTCGACGTGATCGGCGGCGGCGCCGTCATCACCGAGGTGCTCGCTTACGAACTGTCCCGCCGCGCCGACATTTCCGCCCTCACCGTCAGCGAACACGACATCCTCGACGGCATAGCCCTGTCCATCGCCTGACGCTCTATCGCGGCCGTCGCGCGACATATCCACTTCACGACGACCGTGAGCTGCTACGACGAGATCACGACCTGGTACCCCGCCCGGCCGCTTGCCGTCCGTCGCCCCTGCGCGGTCATTCCACCTTGTCGAGCGCGGCCGCCCAGGTGTTGCACGATGATGTCGAGGCGCTGCGGTAACCCGATTCGACCCAGCGCCGACTGTTCACCCCGGTGCCGTGGGTCGGATCCTCTTCGGTATCGGATTGGATATCGATCAGATCCGCGGCCTCTGCCGGGGGCAATATGCCGCCTGCCTGCGCTGCCGCCAGCATCACGCCCGCCAGGCACTGGGCTTGGAGTTCGATGCGTCGGCTGAGTTCCAATCCGAGCGGTGACTTCTCGCCCGCGGTACCGATATCTCGATCGGCGGTGCGCAGGATGCCGGTAGAGGACTGTAGGTGGTGGCCGTATTCGTGCATCACGACGAACATCAGGTACTGCCCGAGTTGCGAACCCCACCCCCGATGGATGGGGTCGTCGGTCGGCCAGTACACAGTGCCGCCGCAATAGAACGCCGGATCGGTGGACTGAACCTGTTTCGAGCATCCGGTCGTCACGTTGTCGACCACCACGAGTTGCAGCGGCGCGAGGGTCATACCCGCCGCGCGCAGCGCCGGATCCCAGGCCTTCGTCAGGCAGTCCAGTTCGGTCTGGACGAATTGCCGCTGACCCTCCGCGCTCATCTCGATCGGTGGCAGCTGACACCGCAGCGGAGACAAGCGCAACTCCGCGTGCAGGGTGTTGGCCGTCAGTGGCGGTTCCTGCGGTGCACCCTCAACGGGCTCGGCATCCACCGCGGATACCGACGCGCATCCGGAGCCGAGCACCGACACCAGCGCGCCGATCACGGCGAGCAGCAGCGCCGCACGGGCGCTCGAGCGCTTCATCAGGTTCCCCCGTCCAGCCAACAAACGAGGTTTCCCCGTCCAGCGAGGCGAACTTTACCGGCAGATTCTCCGGTTTTCTCGTCGAGTGCTGTGCGTCACCGATCGCGGCCGACGAATATTCGACATTGCCTGTAATTCGCTGAAAGAGCGCACTGGACGGGTACCTCCAAGGTGGAGGACCGGTTGGCGGATTGCTCCGGCGGCGACTCGCATGTCTGGACATATCGGCTGTGAGCAGGGAATTCCTGGTTCAGGATGCCGGAAAATTCCCGCCCATATGGGAGGGTCTGAGCATGTCCGACGCAGCAATGGCGGAGCAACCGGTTCGGGAGCGAAACCTATTCGGTCACCCCATCGGGTTGACCAATCTCTTCGGAGTCGAACTCTGGGAGCGCTTCTCGTTCTACGGAATGCTCACCATCCTCGGGTACTACCTGTACTACTCGACGACCGAGGGCGGACTGGGTTTATCGCAGAGCACCGGTGTCGGGATCGTCGGCGCGTACGGCGGGCTGGTGTATCTGTCCACGGTGCTCGGCGGGTGGATCGCCGATCGATTGATCGGTATGGAACGCACCGTCTTCTATGGCGGCGTTGTGGTCGTGGCCGGGCATATCGCGCTGGCGGTTCTGCCCGGAGTGAGCGGTGTCGGAGTCGGCCTGGTGCTGGTCGCGCTCGGCAGCGGCGGACTGAAGGCCAATGCCTCCTCGCTGCTCGGCACCCTCTACCGGCCGGGTGATCCGCGCTTGGACGGCGGCTTCACGCTGTTCTATCTGGGCATCAACCTCGGTGCGTTCGTCGGCCCGCTGCTCACCGGTCTGCTGCAACGGCATTGGGGCTTTCACTACGGCTTCGGTGCGGCCGCGGTGGGCATGGCGTTGGGGCTGACGCAGTACGTGGTGTTCCGGCGCAACCTCGGCACTGCGGGCAGGCATGTGCCCAATCCGTTGCCGCGCAACGCCGTCGGACCGATACTGGGCATCGTGGCCGGGGCGGCCATCGTGGTCGCGCTGGCATTGATCACCGGCCTGGTGAACTTGGACAACCTGTCCGAGGTCACCACCGTCGTCATCATCGGGGCCGCGCTCGCCTACTTCGTACTCATGCTGACCAGCGCAAAGGTAACGTCGGTCGAGCGCAGCCGGGTTCGTGCTTTCATACCGCTGTTCATCGCGAATGCGGTTTTCTGGTCGCTGTTCCAGCAGATCTTCACAGTCCTCGCGGTGTATTCCGATGAACGGTTGCGGTGGACCATCTTCGGCTGGACCGCACCGTCGAACTGGATCGGCGCGGCGGAGCCGGTGTGGATCATCTGCCTGTCGCCGCTGTTCGCGCTCATGTGGACCAAGCTGGGCAATCGTGCCCCGAGTACACCGCGCAAATTCGCCCTCGGCGTCATCGGCATGGGGCTGGCGTTCTGGTTGTTCGTGCTGTTCTCGGGGAGCAGTGGCAAATCGGTGCCAGCGCTGGCCGTGCTGCTCATCATGGGCGCATTCGCGGTCTCCGAGCTGCTGCTTTCCCCGATCGGTCTCTCGGTCACCACGCAGTTGGCGCCCGAGGCGTTCCGTGCCCAGATGATGGCGCTGTACTTCTTCTCCATTGGCATCGGAACCTCGATGTCCGGTACTTTGGCTCGGTTCTATGACGCGGACCACGAATTCGCGTACTTCGGAATCACCGGAGCAGTGGCGATCTGTGCCGGTCTGATCGTCGTCGCACTCACACCATGGGTGCGCCGACATATGGCCGGTGTGCACTAGGGAGAATCGACACAGCGGCGTGAGCGACGGGTATGGAGGCGGCAGCTTGTGTAACCCCGGAGGGCCCCGGGAGCGCCGCAATTGAATACAGCGGCGTGAGCGACGGGTATGGAGGCGGCAGCTTGTGTAACCGCGGAGGGCCCCGGGAGCGCCGCAATTGAATACAGCGGCGTGAGCGACGGGTATGGAGGCGGCAGCTTGCGTTACCCCGGAGGGCCCGGGGAGCGCCGCAATCGAATACAGAACCCGTCGACGACAGCAAGGAGACAGTGTTGGCGACCCCAGGAACTCGATGGGGCGGTCTGTTCCGTACCAAATCGGTCGAGCAGTCCATCCGGGACACCGACGAACCCGACTCGAAACTGCGCAAGGATCTGACCGCCTGGGACCTCACCATCTTCGGTGTCGCCGTGGTCGTCGGGGCAGGCATCTTCACGCTCACCGCACGCACCGCGGGCAATGTCGCCGGACCTTCGGTTTCCCTGGCCTTCGTCTTCGCCGCCATCGCCTGTGGGTTGACCGCGCTGTGCTACGCCGAATTCGCCTCGACGGTTCCAGTGGCGGGCAGCGCGTACACGTTCTCCTACGCCACCTTCGGCGAGCTCGTCGCATGGATCATCGGCTGGGATCTGATCCTGGAGTTCGCGCTCGCGGTGTCGGTTGTCGCCAAGGGATGGTCGCAGTACCTCGGTGAGGTGATGGGATCGCATTCGCCGATCGCGCATCTGGGGCCGATCGACTTCGACTGGGGTGCGGTATTTCTTATCGCGGTTTTGGGTGTGCTGCTGGCGGTCGGCACCAAGGTGTCCTCGCGGGTTTCGGCGGTGGCCGTCGCCATCAAGTTGAGCGTTATCGCGGTGGTTCTCGTCGTCGGCGCCACCTACTTCGACAAGTCGAACCTGACGCCCTACATCCCGTCGTCGCAGTCCGGTGCGGAAGGAGAGGGGCTGCACCAGTCGCTGTTCTCCTACTTCACCGGCGCCGGACACAGCACGTTCGGCTGGTACGGTCTGCTCGCCGCGGCCAGTCTGGTGTTCTTCGCGTTTATCGGCTTCGATGTCGTCGCGACGACGGCGGAGGAGACGAAGAATCCGCAACGCTCGTTGCCGCGCGGCATCCTCGGCTCGCTGGTCATCGTCACCATTCTCTATGTCGCGGTATCCCTGATCCTCACCGGGATGGTGCCCTACACCGCACTATCGGGCGACAAAGCAACGCTCGCGACGGCTTTCGCGCAACACGGCGCCACCTGGACCAAAAACATCATCTCCATCGGCGCGCTCGCCGGACTCACCACGGTCGTCATGGTGCTGTTCCTCGGACAGACCCGCGTGCTGTTCGCCATGTCGCGCGACGGACTGATGCCGCGTCAGCTCGCGCGCACCGGCAAGAACGGCACTCCGGTTCGGTTGACCATCGTGGTCGGTGTGGTCTGCTCCGTGCTCGCCGGTTTCGTGGACTTCGGCACCCTCGAGGAGATGGTCAATATCGGCACGCTCTTCGCCTTCGTCCTGGTCGCCATCGGCGTTCTCATCCTGCGCCGCACCCGACCCGAGCTTCCGCGCGGCTTCCGCGTGCCCTTGGTCCCGCTCATCCCCATCCTCGCCGTACTCGCCTGCCTCTGGTTGATGCTGAACCTGTCGGTCGAAACCTGGCTGCGCTTCCTCGTCTGGATGGTCATCGGCCTGATCGTCTACTTCGCCTACAGCCGCCGCCATTCCGTCCTCGCCAACGGACCTGGCGCGAACTCCTCCGACAGCACCGCACCGGTGGTCGCCCACGACTAGATGATCTGACTGTGCGATGGCGGCATTACTCTGGCCACCACCGGGGATGCGCTAGCCTGCAGAACGGAATTCCGGTACGGCAGTACGAGTCGGTACGCTGACCGGGCGCCCCTATAGCCCAATTGGCAGAGGCAGCAGACTTAAAATCTGCAAAGTGTCGGTTCGAGTCCGACTGGGGGCACGTGTCAGATCCACACTGGGCGCGACCGGCGGCTTCGCCGTTGCTGCTGTCGGGTTCGCCGGTGGCTGTCGACAGAGATGCGCTGACCGCTGCGATTTCGTGGGAGTAATCGGCAGGGAGAACGGCCTGCAGTTGCCTCGTTCGCGTCGTATAACCGTTCCATCCCGCTGGCTCCGTAGTCCCGGCACCGCTGGCGTCCCGGGCACTCCTGGTCGGAGCATCCGGGACGCCGAACATGCTGTCAGCGGTTCGCCAGGTCCAGCGGACGCGCCAGGTCTACTCGACGGGCGGCATTGGAGAGGGCGGTTACTACGCAAGTGCCGAGTTGGCCCGTGCGATCGTAGAGGACAGCCGAGCAGGCCGCTATGCCGTCGGCGGTTTCGAGTTCCAAGATGCTGGTCTGCAGAGTGTGGTGCTGGGATTCGAGTCGTGCCGCGGTCTCGCAGGCAGCCGGGCGAAAAGGGCCCGTCCAGGCCGGCATCCGGACTCGATGGTGCCGTAAGGCCAAGCCGCCGCTCTTGCAGTTCGTCCTCGTATATTGCTCGCCCGATAACGTCTTTTTGTCCAGATCGGCGTTCAGGGCATCAACCGCGCGAAATAAGAGTTGCAGTTAGCTATTCCCGGTGCGGACCGTTTTCGGCTCCTCTCAATCGGCACGATGGTTTCGCAGCGTAAATTCAGCGGCTCCTGAAGTCTTGACTTACCGCAGTGTTCAGCGGCGGCATTAGGGGCGGTTCCGAACCAGAT
Organism: Nocardia sp. NPDC049737; assembly: GCF_040674755.1. Lineage (NCBI taxonomy): Bacteria > Bacillati > Actinomycetota > Actinomycetes > Mycobacteriales > Nocardiaceae > Nocardia > Nocardia sp. NPDC049737. The sequence continues at coordinate 349,567 of NZ_JBFANH010000003.1, forward strand.
GTCGTTAACTGTCAGCTTTCTTGTGGTGGAGGGTTTGTTCCAACGGTTCAGAGGCCTGATTCTCCGCAGGATTCGAGCTCTGCCTGGTGCTGGAGTACTCGAAGCAGGTCACGCAGTTGTTCGGGAGTCTTGAAGCCGGTCGCGCAGGTTGGACTATGGGTAGCCTAACCTGACTGACCTGCCGCGAATGTTAGCCAATCCATTGCTGTTCAACGCTCTGAACTGCAACTTCGTGCTCGAATGGCCTGTCAGATAACGTTATCGCTGTCTCAACAGAGTGGCACGTGTCTGCGGTATATTTGCCGTAGGGTGCCGAATGGCGCCCCGCTCCTTGTGAATTTGGCCCCTGGTCCCTGGGCCATGCACGACGGGCGACCGGACGATGGATGGATGGCTGAGACGTCCAACCGACGAGAACGCCGCGTAAGCGTCGGCGAGATCGTGTGCCGATCGCCTTGACGGTGCCTTCCTGAGCATGCGACCCGGTTGACGTCGCTATGTTGCAAATTCCACCACACTGATATCGGCAACTTTGCAGCAATAGAACTGATTTCCTGAAATGAGTGATATCAGCGGAGGTCGAGATGGACCAGTTCAAGAGCGGTATCAATAGCAATCCGGATCAGTCGAAAGTGCTGCAAAACGGCTCATTCCACTTTCCCGGCACAAATTCGGGAAACGGTTCCGCCGCGCGCTCCGACGGTAATGGATCCGCGCGACTGTCATCATTCGACATTCTTCCACTGACTGCGGCTCAGCGGGGAATCTGGTTTGCCCAGCACCTCGCGGAATCATCGCCGATATCTGTAGCCCAATTCGTCGAGATCGTAGGCGAGTTGGACGCGGAATTGCTTGCCGAGGCATGCAGAACCGCTGGTCGCGAGTTCGGATCCGGACACGTCCGCCTGATCGAGGTCGACGGAGAGCCAGGTCAGTTCGTCGACGAGGAACGCGGAGCTCAGGTGTCGATCATGGACTTGCGTCGGCACGCCGATCCGGTTGCGACTGCGCACGAAATCATGGTTCAGGATTATTCCGCCCCCCTGGACCTGCTGAACGACGACCTCATGACGAGCATCGTGTTCCAGGTCGGCGAGGACCATTTCCTGTGGTACCAGCGTGCACACCACATCGCACTCGATGGTTTTGCCGCGGTAACGATGCTGCACCGGATAACCGAGTTGTACAACGCTCGGGTGAGGTCCGAGGAAGCGCCGCCGTGCGCGGCGCAGGACCTGGGGGTCGTCGTCGAGCAGGATCTGGCGTACCGGGGTTCGGCACGTTTCGAAAACGATCGCAGATACTGGCTCGAGCACCTGGCAGGCGCGCCTGCCGTCGTCAGCCTGGCCGGTCGCGTAGGCAAGCCCACCATTCATCCGGCGCTGGTCAGCACAGAGTTGCCGGACGCCACCGCGCATCTACTGCGGAGCCAGCACGGCCAGAGCGTGACTCCGACCATCGTCGCGGCGTTCGCCGCTTATCTAGCGCGGATGACCGGGAGCGATGAAGTATTGCTGAGCCTGCCGGTTTCGGGTCGGCACTCTGCCGTGCTGCGCCGTTCCGGGGGGATGGTGGCGAATGTGGTCCCGCTGCGAGTTCGGGTCGCCGGCCGCAGCGTCGGTGAATTGATCTCCGCTGTGCAAAGCGAGTTGACCAGTGCTCTTCGGCGGCAGCGCTATCGCCAAGAGGACATATTCCACGATATGGGGATTGCGCGCGACGAGGCGCCATCCTTCGGGCCGGCCGTGAACCTCATGATGATCGAGAACGAGATTGTGCTCGGCAACACGACAGGCCGCCTGCACGTCCTCACCTCAGGACCTACCGCCGACCTCTTCGTCAATATCTACCCGGGCGCCGGCAGAGACAGTACACATATCGACTTCCAGGGAAATCCGAATGCATACACCCCTGAGGAGCTCGCGGGCCACCACCGGCGGTTCCGCATGTTTCTGCACGAGTTCCTCGCAGGGGGACAGGGATCTCCGGTCAGCCGAGTGCCGCTGCTCGAAGTTCAGGAACGGTCTGCCCTGCTGCCTGTGCGGGGGCCCGGCGGGGTCGAAACACAGCTGCTTCCAGAGATTCTGACCGAGAGCGCGAGCCGCAATCGTAGTGCGTGCGCGATCGCCTCGGCCGGGCAGACGATGACATATGGCGAGCTGGACACCAGGTCCTCGCAGCTGGCCAGGGATCTGATAGATCTGGGCTGCGGCCCGGACACGGCGGTGGCGATCATGCTGCGACGTTCGGTCGAATTGGTCGTGGCGACGTGGGCGGTCGCGAAATGCGGTGCGGCATTTGTCCAGTTGTCCCCCGAGTACCCGGCGAAGCGGATAGCACATATCGTCGCCGACAGCGGTGCGGCTGTGGCGATTACGGTCGACGCCCTGCGCGGGCGGCTCCCGCTGGCGATGCGCCATGTGGTGCTCGACGACCGTGCGCCCCTGGGCGAATGCGACGCCGCGAGCGCGCCGATTTCCGACGATGACCGTATCCGCCCACTACGGCCGTCCAACATCGCCTATATCACCTATACCTCGGGATCCACCGGAGCCCCGAAAGGCGTCCAGGTTACGCACGCCGGCCTCGCGAATCTGGTTGCCGACCGCGCCGCCACGTACGGCATCGACGCCACCTCACGCGTGTCATACGCCCTCTCGCCCAGTTTCGACGCCTCCCTGGAACAGTTTCTGACCTGCTTCGCGATCGGATCCACGCTGGTGATCGTGCCGCCGGAGGTGAGCGGCGGTGAGCCGCTCACGCAACTGTTGGCCGACGAGCACGTGACCCACCTGACGCTGACGCCCATGATGCTGGCAACTGTGGACCCGCGTCGGACGACGGATTTGCGGGTAGTCGTGGTCGGTGGCGATGTATGTCCACCGCACGTCATCGAGCGGTGGACGACACCGTCGGTGTCCATCTACAACGAATACGGTCCTACCGAAACCACCGTGACCGCCGTCGGCTCCATGCTGAGACCCGGCCGCGCCCATACGGTCGGTGGCCCCATCCGCGGCGTCTCGGCGATGGTGCTGGACCGAACGCTCCAACCGGTGCCAAAGGGCACCGCGGGCGAGTTGTATCTCGCCGGACCGGGATTGGCCCGTGGATACAGCCATCTGTGCGTCGAAACCGCCGCCAGGTTCGTCGCCGATCCGTACGGCGGCACCGGCGAGCGGATGTACCGCACCGGCGATATCGCGCGCTGGACCGGCGATAATGCCGAGCCGACGCTGGAATTGATGGGGCGCAGCGACTTCCAGGTCAAGATCCGTGGCTACCGGATCGAGCCGGGGGAAATCGACGCCGCGCTCACCACACATGAGGACGTGGATCGGTCCGTCACTGTGCCGGTGCTGAACAACATCGGCACGACGGTGCTGGCGTCCTATGTCGTCCCGGTCAGCGGTCGTCGGATCGATCCGCTCGAACTTCAGCGCTTCGCCCGCGCTTCGCTGCCGCCGCATATGGTCCCGGCGGTGATCCTCTCGTTGGACAGCCTGCCGGTCAATGCCTTCGGCAAGCTCGATCGCAGCGCTTTGCCGAGGCCCGAATTCGGGACCGCAGCGGTCGGGCGTGGACCAGCGACCGCCCGGGAAAAGACGGTCGCACGGCTGTTCACCGAGGTGCTCGGCGTGCCTCGAGTCGGGGCGGACGACAGCTTTTTCGCCCTCGGTGGCGACAGCATTCTGTCGATCCGGCTGGTGGCGCGCGCCAAGGCCGAGGGCCTGAGTTTCTCCACACAGGATGTCTTCGTGCACAAGACCGTCGCGGGCCTGGCAGCAACGGCGACGGAAGCCGGCGATAGCCCCGAGCTGGCCGAGTTGCCCGGCGGTGGTGTAGGGCCGATGCCGTTGTCGCCGATCATGCACGCGATGCTTCATCGGGGTCGTTACGACCGATTCGCGCAGGCCGCGCTCGTTCAGCTTCCCGAGGGCGTCGATCGAGCGGGCCTGGTGCGCGCAGTGGGATCCCTGCTGGACCGCCACGATATGTTGCGGGCGGTACTGCGCGGCGATTCGGCTAGTCGGTACGTCGAGGTGCTCGATCGGGAAGCGGTCGATCCGGACGCCGCGCTCGTCGATGTTCGGGTCGATCGACGTGACGCCGCCGAAATCGGTCGGCACTTGCAGAAGGCCGCGGATCGATTGGCCCCGGGCAACGGTGTGCTGTTTCAGGCCGTCTGGATTCAGGATCGCAACGGCTCGGGCCCCGACCTGATGTGGCTGGTGATCCACCATCTCGCCGTCGACGCGGTGTCGTGGCGCATCATCCTGGCCGACCTCGCGCAGGCCTGGTCGCAGGTTCGCGACGGCGGCGAACCGCATTTCGGCCCGGCCACCACCTCGTTCCGGCGGTGGATGCACGGTTTGGTCGAGCAAGCGCCGGGCCGGCGGTCGGCGGAGCTCGACCTGTGGAAAGGCCTACTCGAGCAAGGCGATCAGCTACTCGGATCGCGCCGTCTGGTCCCGGATCGTGACGTCGGGGCCACGGCGGGCCGGGTGCGTCAGCGCATCCCGGCAGCGGTTGCCGAAGCGGTTCTCACCACCATTCCGGACCGCTTCCACTGCAGTGCCAACGATCCGCTGCTGGCGGCGCTGATACTGGCACTGGGTGAGTGGCGGCGCCGGCGCGGTACGGCGGTGGCCGCAGAGTTGATCTCGCTGGAGGGACATGGCCGCGAGGAGCGGGCCGTACCCGGCGCCGATCTCAGTGCCACCGTCGGCTGGTTCACCACTCGGTTCCCGGTCCGGATCGAATGGGAGAACATCGACATCGATGATGCGCTCGCGGGCGGCTCGAGTGCGGGACTGGCGATAAAGCAGGTGAAAGAACAGCTGCGCGCGGTGCCCGACAACGGCATCGGCTATCAAATGCTGCGCTATCTCGATTCGCAGGGGAGCGCCGAGCTCGCAGACCTGCCCGAACCTCAGATCAGTTTCAACTACCTCGGCCGGGTGAGCGTCGGTGAACACTCGGTGCCCTGGGCACCCACCACCGAATTCACCGCACTGACCGCGACGAGCGATCCGGGGATGGCGTTGTCCGCCGTGCTCGATATCAATGCGATCGCCGAGGAGGGGCTCGACGGGCTCGAACTCAACGCGACCTGGGAGTTCGCCTCACAAGTGTTGGGAGGTGCGGAGGTCGACGAACTCGCCGGGCTGTGGGCTCTAGCCCTGGGGGCGCTTGCCGATCACGTCCGATCCGACACCACACCCGGCTTCACCCCATCCGACTTCCCGCTCACCGCGGTATCACAGGACGATGTCGACCACTGGCTGCGGGAATACCCGTCGATGACCGATGTGTGGCCACTCACCGCCCTGCAGTCCGGGCTGCTGTTCCACGCGATCTACGACCGGGACGTCGACGACGGCTACACCGTGCAGGCGGCGCTGACGTTTGCCGGGCAGGTGGATGCGCAGCGGATGCGGCGGGCCGCGCAGGTGCTCATCGACCGGCACGACAGCCTGCGGACCGCGTTCGTCGAAAGTGCCGATGGGCCACGTCAGATCGTGTTGCGCGACGTCGGGGTCGATTGGGGCGAGTCGAGTATCACCGACATCAGCGATGTCGGGCAGCAGGCAGAAGCACTTCGGCGACGCGCGACGGCGGCTGCGGCGCCGTTCGACCCGGCCTGCCCGCCGCTGATGCGTTTCCACCTCGTGCGCACCGGCGTCGATATGTTCCAGTTGCTGGTCACCAACCACCATCTCGTGCTGGATGGCTGGTCGATGCCCCTGCTGATCCACGAATTGCTCGCGCTGTACATATCCGATGGCGATACGGCCGAGCTCGCGCCCCCTCGTTCGTACCGAGAGTATCTGCGGTGGCTACAGATTCAGGATCGCGACGCCGCAACCGCCGCGTGGCGGGAGATGCTCGCCGGAATCGACAGTCCGACCCGGGTCACGGGCGGGCCGGATCGGACCGTCACCGCGCACGCCGGTGAAGTCGGTCTGCACCTCGACGCCGCGACCACCGCCGCGATTCTCGATTTGGGCCGCTCGCACGGCGTCACTGCCAATACGGCCTTGCAGGTGGCGTGGGCATTGCTGGTGGCCACCCTGACCGGACGGTCGGACGTGGTGTTCGGCAATACCGTGTCGCACCGCCCGGCGCAGATTCCGGATGTCGAGCGCATGGTCGGGCTCCTCGTCAACACGCTGCCCGTCCGCGTCCGGCTCCAACCCGACGAAACCGTCGGCGACCTGCTCGTCCGCGTGCAGTCCGAGCAGGCCGCGATGCTGGATCACCAGCACATCGGCTTGGCGGAGCTGCAACGGGCCACCGGTAATGCCGATATGTTCGATACCGCTACGGTGCTCGAGTCCTACCCGCTCGACCGGGAACTGTTGGCACGCAATCTCTCCGACGCCGGATTGCGGCTCGTCGAGATCGACACACACGATGCCACGCCGTATCCGCTGAGTTTGCAAGTGACCCCGCCGCAGTCGAGTCGTGCCGGACGACCGGATGCTGCCGACGAGCCCGGCACCTACACGGTGACGCTGAAATTCGCCACCGACCGATTCGATTCCGACGCTGCTCGCACGCTGCTCGAGCGCTTCGAGTTGCTGCTCACCCAGATCGTCAGCGATCCCGCCCGGAAGGTCGCCGCGGTCTCCTCCTGCTGGGATTCAGAACGCGCGGAACTGCTTTCGGTCGGCAGCGCGGAGCCGACCGCGCAGCTCGTGCTACGCGACATCCTGTCGGGGACCGCCCGGAGGTATCCGGATGCTGTGGCCGTTCGGTGCGGTGACACCAGGTGGACCTATCGTGAGCTGGAGCATCGCGCCGACGGGTTCGCTCGCCTGCTGGCCGGCCGTGGTGCTCGCGCCGAGTCGATCGTCGCACTGGCCGTTCCCCGTTCGGCCGAACTGGTCGTCGCGATCTGGGCGGTGGCGAAAACGGGTGCCGCCTTCCTGCCGTTGGATCCCGGCAATCCCGCCGCGCGCATCGAGGAGTTGGTGTCCGACTCGGGGACGAGTCTGGGCGTGACGACCAGCGCTGTGGCACCGCGGCTTCCGGACACTGTCGAATGGTTGATTCTGGACGCTTCGGCTTCGGATGCTTATGAGGATCTACCTCATCCGACGGGTGTCCCGGCCGGGGCCGACAGGCTGTCGGCCGACAACGCGGCATACGTGATCTACACCTCCGGATCGACCGGCAAACCGAAGGCGGTCCACCTCAGCCATCGAGGTCTGGCCGACCTCGTCGCGGCGCAAGTCGACGCCTTCGGTGTGGGTATGGATTCGATGGTGTTGCAGGTCGCGTCGCCAGGATTCGACGCGTGCATGTCGGAGTTGCTGTTGGCGCATGGCAGTGGCGCGTGCCTCGTGGTGGCGCCACCGGAGGTGTACGCGGGGTCCGACCTCGAGGAATTGCTTCGGTCGCAGCAGGTTTCGCACGCGATCATCACCCCATCCGTGCTGAATACGATGGATCCGTCCCGGACACCGTCGTTGACATCGCTCGCGGTCGTCGGCGAAGCGACCGGGCCGGACACCGTGCACCGGTGGGGCGCTGGGCGACGGCTGATGAATCATTACGGACCGACCGAGTGCACGATTTGGGCGACGGGGTCGGATGCCCTCGTACCCGGCGAGCCGGTGACGATCGGTGGACCGATCCGAGGCGCGTCCGCGATGGTTCTCGACTCGTGGCTGCGACCGGTGCCGGTCGGTGTCGCGGGCGAACTCTATATCGGTGGGCCCGGACTTGCCCGCGGGTACGTCGATCGACCGGGTGTGACCGCGTCGCGCTTCGTCGCGGATCCGCGATCCACCCGCGGCGAGCGGATCTACCACACCGGCGATTCCGTGCGCTGGGTGCGCGGACGCGCCGGGCTGGCACTGGAATACCTGGGCCGTTGCGATCAGCAGGTCAAGATTCACGGCCTGCGGATCGAGCCGGGGGAAATCGATGCCCACCTGGCCCGGCACCCGGACGTGGCGAGCGTCGCTACGGTTGCGGTGGAAGGGCCTGCCGGCGAACCGGTTCTGATGTCCTATGTCGTCTCCGCGCCGGGCGCTGTAGTAGATGTGGCGGCACTCGGCGACGATCTCGCGGGCAGGCTACCTCGTTATATGAATCCCGCGGCGATCGTGCGGCTCGACCAGATGCCGCGCACGCCAACCGGAAAGATCGATCGGAAAGCGTTGCAGCAGTGCGCCTTCGATTCCGACGCCGCAGGCGGCAGACCACCGTCGACGCATACCGAGCAGGTCGTGGCGAAACTCTTCGCCGATGTGCTCCATCTCGACACTGTGTCCGCCGATAGCAACTTCTTCGCGCTCGGCGGGGACAGCATCGTCTCGATGCGGCTGGTGGCTATGGCGAGATCCGCCGGGCTCACGCTCACGCCGCGAGATGTATTCGAAGGCAAGACAGTTGCCGCCCTCGCCGCAATGGCGGACGGCGATGCGGCTGCGGTGACAATCGAGGCACCCCCTCGACTCCCGGCGGCGGATCGTGCCTCGGGTTCTCCGCTCGTCGCGCTCACACAACCCGACATCGATCGGCTCGAGCGGCAGTTCCGCGGCCTGTCCGACGTGTGGCCGTTGTCGCCCACACAATCCGGGATGCACTTCCACTCGACGTTCGACCCGGATACCGGGGACAACTACACCGTCCAGACGATGATCGGATTTTCCGGCGCGGTCGACAGTGAGCGCCTGCGACGTGCCGCTCAGGCGGTGGTCGACCGGCACGATATCCTGCGGGCCGCCTTTGTCGAGACCGCGGCGGGGCCGTGCCAGATCGTGCTGGACCATGCCGAAATCCCGTTCCGGGAGATCGATCTCGCCGGTGGTGGCGATGCGGAATCCGCCGCCGATCCGGGATCCATTGCCGCAGCGGACGCGGCGGCGGGATTCGACCTGTCGGCTCCTCCGCTACTGCGCTTGACGCTGATCCGGCTCGATGCGGGGTCCTTCCGGCTGTTGGTCACGAATCACCATGTGATCCTGGATGGCTGGTCGATGCCGCTGCTGATGCGAGAACTGCTCGACTACTACGGATCTCCCGCACATATCGGCTCCGCTGGACCTGCTCCCTCCTACCGCGACTATTTGTCCTGGCTGGGTCGGCAGGACAGCGCAGCATCCAAAGCGGCATGGGCGCAAGCCTTTTCGAATGTCGACGCACCCACCCGGGTGTCCCGCGACGCCGGCGCGGCGGGCTCGGTATCCGCCGCCGAGGTCGGGGCCGACTTGACGGCGGATCGTTTCGGAGAACTTCGTCGAGTGGCGGCGGAGGCGGCCGTCACCATAAATACGGCCGTCGCCGCGGCCTGGGCCCTGAATCTGCGGGTACTGACCGGTGAGACCGATGTGATCTTCGGCTCCTCCGTTTCGGGCCGGCCCCCGGAGTTGCCGCTGGTCGATCAGACGCTCGGCATGTTTCTGAATACGATTCCCGTGCGAGTCCCGCTCGATCCCACAATGACGGTACGCGAGTTGCTGATCGGCATTCAGGCGCGGCACGCCCGCATGCTGGATCATCACCATATCGGCCTACCCGAGATTCACCGCAGCGTCGGTCTGCCCGAACTCTTCGACACCGCCATCACCTTCCAGTCGTTTCCGGTCGACCGGACGGCACTGCAGCAACTCGTCGATTCGGCTGGCCTGCGAGTGGACGAACTCAGCGGTGTGGACGCAACGCCGTACCCGCTGAGCCTGGTCGTGGAACCGAAGCAGTCCGAGCACGGCGAGGCGCAGGGACTTCGGATCACCCTCCGATTCCACGACCGTGAGTTCGATACCGCGTCGGCGCGCCGCATCCTCGACCGCTTCGTCGAGTTGCTGTGTCGGATCGCCGCGAATGCCGATATGCGGCTGGGCGAGCTGCCGCTCGCCGAGGAGCCGGGGCCGACGTGGCCGGTTTCGGGTGCGCAGGTCGCGATCCCGGACACATTGGACCGGATACTCGCCGCTTCCGCCGCCGCCGAACCCGAAGCGATCGCCGTGCGGTGCGCCACGGCCACCATGACCTACCGGCAGCTCGACGAGCGATCCGCACGTCTGGCTCGGGTCCTGCTGCGGCACGGCGCCCGCGCCGGACAGGTCGTCGCCTCCGTGCTTCCGCGATCCCTGGCAGCGACGGTCACCCTGTGGGCCGTCGCGAAGACCGGTGCCGCATTCCTGCCGATCGATCCGACCTTGCCGTCGGAACGGATCGAATTTCTGCTTTCGGATTCGAAAACCGTGCTCGCGCTGACCGATACGTCCGCGGGGAAGCATCTTCCCGACGGCGTCGACTGGCTGATCCTCGACGAGGAGCACACGCGCGGCGCGGTGGACTCGGTTCCCGCCGTGCCGATCACCGATGCCGAACGCGGCGGACCGATTCGGCGGGATCAGATCGCGTACGTGAGCTACACCTCCGGGTCGACCGGTACGCCCAAGGGTGTACTCGTCAGCCATCGCGGCCTGGTCGATATGGTCGCAGCGCAGCGACGAATACTCGGCGTCGACCTGATGTCGGTAGTACTGCAGGTCGCCTCGCCCAGCTTCGATGCCTCGGTGTTCGAATTGTTGATGGCGCACGGCTCGGGCGGCCGGCTGGTCGTATCGCCCGCCGATGTCTACGCCGGCCCCGAGCTGGCGGATCTGATCGGGCGCGAACGTATTTCGCATGCCGTAGTGACCCCCTCGGCGCTGGCGACAGTCCCGTGCGACGGTCTCGACGGGCTGCGCGTGCTGGCGACAGCCGGCGAGCCGGTCGGGCCGGAACTGGTCGATCGGTGGGCGCCGTATCGCACCATGGTCAATCTTTACGGGCCGAGCGAAAGCACTATCTGGGCTACCGCGGGCGATGCACTCGTGCCCGGTGCCGCGATCACGATCGGCAGGCCGGTCGGCGCCGTCGCGGCCGTGGTCCTGGATACCTGGTTGCGGCCCGTGCCACACGGCGTCGCGGGCGAGTTGTACCTGTTCGGCACCGGTCTGGCCGATGGGTACGTCGCCAAGATGGCGTTGACCGCGGCGCGGTTCGTCGCATGCCCGTTCGGGGGGCCGGGGCAGCGCATGTACCGCACCGGTGACGTGGTGCGCCGCAGCGCCGATGGCGAGATGGAGTTCTTGGGGCGCAATGATTTTCAGGTGAAGGTGCACGGCACCAGGGTCGAGCTGGGGGAGATCGACGCGGTGCTGGGTGCGCGTGCGGATGTGACATATGCGGTCACTGTGGCGCGCCGCGATGGCGGGCGACCGGTGCTGCTGGTGTCCTATGTCGTTCCTGCGGCCGGGGCCGAGGTATCGGGCGAGGAGTTGCGTGCGGCACTGGCCGAGGCGTTGCCCCGGTACATGGTGCCGTCCGCGGTGCTGGTGCTGGATGAGGTGCCGCTGACCGCCAACGGGAAACTGGATCGCGAGCGATTGCCCGAGCCGATTGCCGTCGCGCGAGAATTCCGGGCGCCCTCGCCGGGGATAGAGGAAATGATCGCGCGAACATTCGAGCAGGTGCTCGATGTGGACCGGGTGGGAGTCGACGACGACTTCTTCGCGCTGGGCGGCGATTCGCTGAGTGCCTCGCTGCTGGTGGCGCGCATAGGTGCGGCCCTGGACAGGCGAGTGCCGGTGCGGTCGGTATTCGAGGCGCCGACCGTCGGCGGATTGGCCGCGCTCGCAGGAGCACTCAACGGTGGAGGCCGGTTGCCCCTGCTGGCGGGAGTGCGTCCCGACCCGGTACCGCTGTCGCTCGCGCAGCAGCGGATGTGGTTCCTGAACCGGTTCGAGCCGGACTCTGCGGCATACAACATTCCGGTGATGCTGCGGTTGTCGGGACGGCTGAATACCGAAGCGCTGGCGGCCGCGCTCGCGGATGTGGTCGCACGTCACGAAGTTTTGCGGACGATATATCCGGAAACCTCCGGTGAGCCGCGACAGGTCGTTCTCGACGAGCCCGCGGTGCTGGTGGAGCCGGTGCGAGTGCCTGCGGATTCGGTCCCGGATGTGGTGGGTGAGTTCGTGCGGCGCGGATTCGATGTGACCGCCCGAGTGCCGATGCGAGTGGGATTGTTCGAACTGGGTGCCGAAAGCGACAGTGCCACAGCAGAATTCCTACTGGTGCTGGTGGTCCATCACATCGCCGGCGATGGTCAGTCGATGGGGCCACTGGCCCGTGACGTGATGGTGGCGTATACCGCGCGACTGGCCGGGCACGCGCCGGAATGGGAACCACTCGCCGTGCAGTACGCGGATTTCGCGTGGTGGCAACGGCAGATGCTGGGGGCCGCAGACGATCCGGCGTCGTTGATGTCCGCGCAACTGGAGTTCTGGCGCTCGACGCTCGCGGGCGCACCGGACCGGCTGGAACTACCCGCCGACCGACCACGCCCGGCGATCGCATCGCTGTCGGGCGGCCGGGTACCGGTGGAGATCGGTGCGCGGCTGCACGAGCGGCTGCTCGCGCTGGCACGGTCGCGGGGGTCGTCGCTGTTCATGGTGATGCATGCGGCGCTGGCAACGGTATTGGGGCGGCTCAGTGGCAGCGATGACGTAGTGATCGGCACCCCGGTCGCCGGGCGGGGCGAGCCTGGCCTGGACGAACTGGTGGGAATGTTCGTGAACACGCTGCCATTGCGGACCCGGGTGGACACGCGCGAGCCGTTCGCCGAGTTACTGATGCGCACCCGGGAGACGGACCTGTTGGCGTTCGAGCACGCGGACGTGCCGTTCGAGCGGGTCGTGGAGGAGTTGAAGCCGGAGCGATCGGCGGCACGGCATCCGTTGTTCCAGGTGGCCTTGGCGTTCCAGAACGTGTCGACGGTCGATGTGGCGCTGCCCGACGTCCGGGTTGCACGGGCGGATGTGGATACCGGGGCGACCCAGTTCGACCTCCAATTGGTGCTGTCCGATTCGTCCAATGCCGGTGTGGCGCAAGGTATCTCGGGGATGATGAGCTATGCTCGGGACCTGTTCGACGAGGCGACCGCGGCGGGAATTGTCCGACGGCTGATGCGGGTACTGGAAGCCGTCGCCGGCGATCCGGCCGTAGTGGTCGGCGACATCGACTGGCTGGAAGCCGACGAGCGCTCGGCGCTCACCTCGCGGGTGGGGGAACACACGGTGGCGGCGCTGGAGCCGTCCGGATTGCTGCCGGAGGTGTTCGCCTCGGCCGTCCGGGACAACGGCGACGGTATCGCCATTGTCTCGGGGGATGCCACGTTGTCGTATGCACAGCTGGACGAACGATCGAGCCGGCTGGCGAGGATGCTGATCCGCAGCGGCGCCGGGCCGGAGAGTGCGGTGCTGGTGGCGGCAGCGCGGTCGATGGACTCCGTCGTCGCATGGTGGGCGGTGGTGAAGTCAGGTGCGGCATATGTGCCGGTGGACCCGAGCTATCCCGCGGGCCGGATCGAGCAGATGGTGGCGGATTCGGGTGCGACGCTGGGCCTCACGGTGTCCTCGGCGCGTGCCGAGATGCCCGATTCGGTGGACTGGATCGTGCTCGACGACGCGGCCATCGCCGCGCAGATCGACGAGTTGGCCAGCGGCCCGGTCGGCGATGACGAGCGGCTGCGACCACTGCGGACCTCGAACGTTGCCTACGTGGTCTTCACCTCCGGATCCACCGGGGTGCCGAAGGGCGTCGCCGTCACACATTCCGGCATCGCCGACTTCGTCTCGGCGCTACGCGCCGATCGCGAGCTCCGACACACATCCAGGGTGTTGCATTTCGCGTCGCCGTCGTTCGACGCCGCCCTGCTGGAGATCCTGATGGCGGTCAGCCGTGCCGGTGCGCTGGTCGTGGTGCCGACGCAGATCTACGGCGGCGCTGAGTTGACCGAACTCCTGCGCGCGCAGCGGGTTACCCACGCCTTCATGACCCCTGCCGCGCTCGCGTCGGTGGTTCCGGCCGGGCTGGACGACTTGCGGGTGGTGCTGTCCGGGGGTGACAAGGTCCCGGCGGATCTGGTGAATCGGTGGGCGGGCACCGACATCGCCGGCGCACGGAAGTTCCGGGAGCTGTACGGGCCGACCGAGGCCACGGTGGTTGCCACGGCGACGGGTGAGCTGCGACCCGGTGACCGGCCGACGATCGGTGCCCCGCTGCAAGGCATGCAGGCGCTGGTCTTGGATGCCCGGCTGCGGCCGGTGCCGGTGGGAGTGGCTGGAGAGTTGTATCTGGCGGGGTCGGCGCTGGCGCGCGGGTACCTCGACAAGGCGGCAACGAGTGCGCAGCGCTTCGTGGCGCACCCGTTCGGGGAACCTGGACGCCGCATGTATCGCACGGGTGATGTGGTGCGCTGGAATACCGATGGTGCTCTGGAGTTCCTGGGGCGCAACGATTTCCAGGTGAAAATCCGTGGTTACCGGGTCGAGCTGGGCGAGGTCGACGCGGTGCTGAGCGCGCGTCCGGAGGTGGCATACGCGGTCACGTTGCCGTGGCATGCGGGCACGGGTCCGGTGATGTTGGTTTCCTATGCGGTACCCGAAACCGGGGCGAGTCTGTCGGGCGAGCAGTTGCGGGCGGCGTTGGCCGAGGTGCTGCCGTCGTATCTGGTGCCCGCCGCGGTGATGATCCTCGATGCGATCCCCTTGTCGCCGAATGGAAAACTCGACCGCGCGGCCCTACCCGCACCCGTCGTCCAGGCCAAGCGATTCCGGGCCCCGGCTTCACCGGTGGAGGAAATAGTGGCCGGCGTATTCGCCGACGTCCTCGGCATCGGCGGTCCGGTAGGCGCCGACGACGACTTCTTCGAACTCGGTGGCAACAGCCTGGTGGCCACCCGGGTAGCCGCGCGGATCGGTGCCGCGCTCGACGCGACCATCCCGGCGTCGATGATTTTCGAGGCGCCCACGGTCGCGAGGTTGGCCGCGCGCGCCGAATCGCAGGCCGATACCGGTCGGGTGGCGCTGACCGCACAGCCACGGCCACAGCGAATTCCGCTGTCGTACGCACAGCAGCGAATGTGGTTCCTGAACCGGCTCGAGCCCGGCTCGGCCGCCTACAGCATTCCGATCGTGCTACGGCTGTCCGGACAGCTGAATCTCGACGCGCTGCGCGCGGCCATCGAGGATGTGCTGAACCGGCACGAGGTACTGCGGACCGTATACCCGTATGCCGATGGCGAGCCGTCGCAGGTTGTCCTGCCCGCCGCCGAGTCGATGGCGCCGATGACCGTGACCTCGGTCGCGGAACCGGAACTGGCCGAGTCGTTGTCGGCGTTCGTCTCGACGGTATTCGATGTGACGGTCGAGGCGCCGGTGCGGGTGCGGTTGTTCGAGCTCGGGCCGCAGGAGCGGGTCTTGGCCGTGGTGGCGCACCACATTTGCTGCGACGGGTCGTCGCTGGGTCCGCTGGCACGGGACATGATGACCGCGTACGAGGCACGCCTGATCGGGGAGACACCGTGCTGGCCGTCGCTGTCGGTGCAGTACGCCGACTACGCGATCTGGCAGCGGACGGTGCTGGGGACCGAAGACGATCCGGAATCGCTGCTACGCGCCCAGATCGACTACTGGACAAACGAATTGGCGGAACTCCCAGCTTTGCTGGAGCTGCCGACCGACCGACCGCGACCGGCCATGCAGACTTATGCGGGCGCGAGCGTGCCGATAACGGTCGGTGCCGATCTGCACGCGGGATTGCAGCAGGTCGCGCGAGCACACAACACGACGCTGTTCATGGTCTTCCACGCCGCGCTGGCGGCCACGCTGGCCCGGCTGGCCGATACCGACGATATAGCGATCGGCACTCCGTATGCGGGACGCGGCGAGCCCGAACTCGACGATCTGGTCGGGATGTTCGTCAACACCTTGGTGTTACGGACCCGGTTGACCCCGGGGATGACGTTCACCCAGCTGCTCGAGCATGTGCGCGAGACCGATCTCGCCGCGTTCGGGCACGCCGATATTCCATTCGAGCGGCTGGTGCAGGAGCTGAACCCGGTGCGCTCGCGCGCCCACCATCCAGTCTTCCAAGTGATGCTGGCATTCCAGAACCTCGCCAGGGCGCAGTTCGAACTTCCGGGGCTCTCGGCGTCGGCCGCGTCGGCCGACAGCGACACCGCACTGTTCGATCTGCAGATCACGGTGTCGGATTCCTACGACTCCACCGGTGCCCCCGCCGGCATCAGCGGCGGGGTGACCTACGCGAGCGACCTCTTCGACCCGACGACAGTGACCACGATCGTCGATCGCCTGCTGCGATTGCTCGGCGCACTGGTGACCGATCCGGCACAGCCGGTGCACGAGGTGGATCTGCTCGGCGCCGATGAACGGGAAGCCGTTCTGACGCAGTGGAATTCGACCGATCGCAGGCTCCCTTCCGGTGAGACGCTCGCCTCGGTCTTCGCTCACTCCGTGGTGGCGTATGCGGACCGGACCGCGGTGACGTTCGGCGAACAGTCGCTGACCTATGCGGAATTCGCGTCTCGCGTATACCGGTTGGCGCGGTGGATGATCTCCCGCGGAGTGGGTCCGGAGTCGTTGGTGGCGCTGCGCATGCGGCGTTCACTGGACCAGATCACCGCCATGTACGCGGTGCACGCCGCAGGCGGTGGGTACGTGCCGGTCGATCCGGACCTTCCGGCCGACCGCGTCGCGTACATGCTGTCGATCGCCGCGCCGGTGCTGGAGCTGTCGTCCCTCGATGGGCTGGAGCTGTCCGGCTTCGATGACGCGCCGGTCACCGACGCCGATCGGCTCGCATCACTGCGACCGCACAACATCGCATACTTGCTCTTCACTTCCGGGTCGACCGGGCGACCGAAAGGTGTTGCGGTATTGCATTATTCGGTGGTGAACCAGTTGCGGTGGGTCAACGAGACCTACGCCCTGATGCCGAATGATGTGGTGCTGCAGAAGTCCCCGGCCACGTTCGACATGTCGGTGTGGGAGTTGTTCGCGACACTGGCGATGGGGGCGCGGCTGGTGATCGCGCGAGCCGACGGGCACACCGACCCGGCCTATCTCGCCGAAACCATTGCCACCCAGCGGGTCACGATCGCCGCGTTCGTGCCGTCGATGCTGGCGGTCTTCGCGGACGCGGTGCCTGCCCAGTCGCTGGAGTCGGTGCGGACGTTCCTGGTGGGCGGTGAGGCATTCGGCCCCGAGGTGGCGGCGGCGGTGCGGCGGATAGTGCCCGGGGTCGAGTTGCACAACCTGTACGGGCCGACCGAGTTCACCGTGTGCGCGACCGCGCATCGGGTGACCGAAGCCGACAGTGGGAACATGCCGATGGGCACACCGGTATGGAACGCGCGGGCATACGTACTCGACAACCGGTTACATCCGGTACCACCCGGTGTCGCTGGGGAGCTGTACTTGGCGGGCAACCAGCTCGCGCGCGGCTATCAGTCCCGTCCGGGTCTCACCGCGGAACGGTTCGTGCCTGATCCGTACGGTGACGGCCAGCGCCTGTACCGCACCGGTGACTTGGTGCGCTGGCGCAACAGCGGCGAATTGGAATACCTGGGCCGCACCGATTTCCAGGTGAAGTTGCGCGGCCTGCGTATCGAACTCGGTGAAATCGAGGCGGTACTCGCCGAGCACCCGAGCGTCGCCCGGGCGATCGCCGTGATGCGCTCCAGCGGTGCGGTTGACCACCTCGTCGGCTACCTGGTGCCCGCCGCGGGCGCCACGGTCGACACCGCGGCGGTCTCGGCGCACGCGGCATCTGAACTACCCGACTACATGGTGCCCACCACGGTGATGGTGCTCGACACGGTGCCCCTCACCGCGTCGGGCAAGCTGGACCGCACGCGGCTACCGGAGCCGGTGCTCGCGGTAGCGGAGTTCAGGGAGCCCTCGTCCTGGCTGGAAGGGGAGGTCGCACAGGTCTTCGGGGCGGTACTCGGTGTGGATCGGGTGGGCGCCGATGACGACTTCTACACATTGGGTGGTAATTCGCTGAAGTCGGTGCAAGTGGTGAGCGAGTTGCGCAAAAAACTCGACTACGAGGTTCCGATCAGCTGGATGCTGTCGGATCCGTGCCCGGCCGATCTGGCGAAGCGGATCGAATCCGGAATGCACTCCGGACCCGTCGTCGACCGATCCGTCGGCTTCGATGTGCTGCTGCCGATCCGGACCGCCGGGGAGCGACCACCACTGTTCTGTATCCACCCGGCCGTGGGCCTGTCGTGGTGTTATCGCACACTCGACCGGTATCTCTGCGACGGTCGACCGATCTACGGAATTCAGGCGCCACAAGTCGGCGGCGAGGTACCCGGTCCGACGTCGATCGAAGAAATGGCCGAACGCTACTTCGACGAGATTCGCGCGGTTCAGCCACACGGTCCCTATCACCTACTCGGCTGGTCGCTGGGTGGTGCGATCGCCCATGCCATTGCTGTCGAGATGCGCGCCGCCGGTGAACAGGTCGCGCTACTGGCACTGTTGGACGCCGAGGTGGGCGGTGTCGACGAGTCGACGCTCTCCGCCGTCACGGCCGGAGAACTGATCAGCAATCTCGGTCCGGTCATGGGCGTCGATTTCGTGAGTCCCGATGCGACCGCCGAGGAGGCCGCCGATCTGATCGAACGGCACCTGGGAGGCAACCTCGGTGTCGACGCCGCAAGGATCGAGCGCCTGACCGACGCCTACAACCTGGCGATCCGGGCGGCCAGTCGGTGGCGGCCTGCGGTCTTGGACAGCGACATGCTCTACTTCACCGCGACACGTGAAAGGCGATCCGACGCCGCGGGTCCCGAGGGATGGGCGCAGGTGGTCCGCGGGCAGATTTCGATTTTCGACATCGACGCGACCCACCTCGCGATGACCGAACCGGGTGCGATTGCCCAGATCGCCCGGATTCTCAACGCACGACTGGATCGATGACCGTTTTTATCTCGGCGAGGTGGTGGGGGCGCCGGATCCATCGGTTGAGCCGTCCGCTAGCGGGAGGGGCGTGGTGATGCCCACTATCGCCCCGACCGACGCCCCGAGCACCCCACCGAGCAGGGCCGCGGGTCCGGCTACGACGGCGACGCCGACGGCTGCGCCGAGGAGCGGGCCGACAACCAAGCCGGTCGGCATGAAGGGGATACCGGCGACGAACCCGGCGGCCGCGCCGACCATTCCGGCGGATATCGCGACGGGCGCGGAAACTCCAGCAGCGATGCCTGCGCCGATTCCCGCACCGACGGCCGCGTCGACAGCGGTGATGGTGCATCTGCGGGGATCTACGGGGACGTGCTCGCAGAGCGCCTGGATCGGCTCCTGATCCACGGCGGGCGGCGAGCCCGGCGCGTCCACCGCCTCGACCCGGGTCCAACTGTCGGCGGCGAGCGGATTCACTCGGCCGACAGCTCGATCGCCACGGCGCGTGTCGACCAACGGTGCGATGTCGACCGGCGACCGGCCGAGTAGATCGAGTTGGGCCGGCAACGGGAAAGGACTTTGCCCCTGCTCGTGCTGCCTCAGCGATAGCCAGTCCGCTGTCGTCGGTGGCGTGACAGGTGCTTGCGCGGTGACGTCCGGGGATGCGTTGGCTACTCCGGTTCCGAAAAGAACCGCCAGTGGCAACATGCTCGCAATCAATATTGGACGTGATCCACGCCTACGACCGGCTTCCGGCATTCCGTACCTCCTGGACGTCTATCTATTGGTGATTGTCGACCTCGAGTGTTTGTCGCATGCTGCGGCGCAGTTAGCTTAAGCGGCCCGCACAGCAGCGCCGGGGCGAATTGTCGAATCCTGTAGCAAATCCGTGGCTCGCTGTAACCGGTGCGCGACACGCCCGGCCAACTGAACGCAGCGGGCCAGCGCACCGCTACGATTGCCAGTCGTTAGCTATTTGAGTCTGTGCAAGCGATTTCGCCGCCGTTGGTGTACATCCGATTCGAAACAGGACCAACTATGCGACCTCCATCCGTCGTTATCGCGACCAGCGTGGTCGCGACCGTCCTGGCTGTCGTGGTGCTGTGGCCCGGTGGCACCGAGCCGAGCCGAGCGCAACCGCCGCCCAGTGCGGACATATCCGGCGCCGGAATTCACCTGACAGCATCGGTGGACAACGTCAGAGTGGACCCACCCGGCGACCGGACTCCGACCTACCTCATGACATTCGCGCATGCCGCGCAGTTGTCCGGCGACTACTCGCTGAGCGTGGAGGGCGCTGCGGTGACGTCCGGGCAGGCCGTCGCAGGGTTCGTCCTCGGCTGCGCGATCAGTGTGGATAACGGCTTCACCGTCGGAATCGATCCCAATCAGGGGTTGTTGGCCAGTATTTCCCCCGAGTTCAGCCCGGCGAACGTTGCCGCCCGCCTGCCGATTGCGACGTTCGCGCCGGTGCCCACAACGCCGAGTGTGACGCCCACGCCGGTGCCGAGGCCGATTGCGACGCCCACGCCGGTGCCTACAACGCCTAGTGCGACGCCCACGCAGGTGTCCACAACGCCGAGTGTGACGCCCACGCAGGTGCCAACACCGAGTGCCAGCACCGCGTCCCGAAGCGCCGCCGCCGCGTCCCGAAGCGCCGCCGCCGCGTCCCAGAGCGCCGCCGCCGCGTCCCAGAGCGCCGCCGCCACGTCCCAGAGCGCCGCCACCACGTCCCAGAGCGCCGCCACCACGTCCCAGAGCGCCGCAGCCACCTCGCCGAGTATCGAAACCACATCCCCGAGTATCGAAACGACAACCCCGAGTATCGAAACGACAATCCCGAGCATCGAAACGACAACCCCGAGCGCCTCCCCGCCCAGCGCGAGCCTCGGACCGACTGTCGGCGGGACCCTGGGCCTGGCAGAGGTACTGGAAGCCACTTTGGCGCCGGGCCAGATCACCACCGTCACGACAGTGACGGCCAACCTGGACGACAAGACTGTGTTCCCGTACCACTTCATCTTCAACAACGCCGCGTTGAACGTCGGCCAGTGTGCCTCACCGGTATCGGCCGTCCCTTTCATAACCGCCTCGGTGGGTACCCCGGTGGGGATTACGCAGACCACGGCCTACGGCAGCCAGTTCGTCTTCTGATCCGATTTCGCTGGTTTGAAGGGCCCGGCTCGGCGTCTTCAGCCGCCTCGAGCCGGGCACTAGGTGGTGCAGCCGCGTCGGGGAGAACCAATGCGCCCGATGGACGCTGGCTCAGGCTGTGAGTGTCACTTCGCTCCACAGGTCACCATTGACGGCGATTTTGCCGGGGACGACATCGGGGGACTCGTCGGCTCGTATGACGGTGTGCTCGTGACTCACCAGCGAATCGACCAGCGATTTCTTCGGAATGGTCTTCGCCCATCGCTTGACGAGTCCGAATGGAATCATCGCGTAACCGTCTGTCTGCCAATCATTTTCGACGAAACGCCGGGGCGTGGCATTGTGCGAACCGTGATGTCCGACCTTGTAGAAGGCCAGGCGGGAAACGAGATCGACATTGCGTGGATCGGACAGGACGTGCTCCCATGCGCCCTGCTGTGCGTCGCCCGGGAAAAGCAGCCTGGTTCCGGCGATATCCAGCACGAAGAAGACGCTGGTGTTGTTCACCGCGTTCTCCAGAACCGAGGCGGCGCGCAGCAGTCGATCGTCATCGTCGACGAGTTCGTCCAGATCCAGCGCCGCCTTCGCTTGAAGCAGGCGGCCCGGCAAGGGAGTCCGCGCGATATAGCGCCGGTTGAACAGCGGTGTCGGCCCGCCGTCGGTCGCCGCGGACGCGCCCGCGCGTACCAGGGGCCACGATTGCTTCGCGGGCGGATCCATGCGCTTCAGGAATCGGGCATCGCGCGGCGGTCCGAGGATATGCGCGAGCAGCCCGACGCGATCCACGGCGATCGTATTCTCGGATTCGTTCTTGCTCGGCAGGTACCGCACCCGGTGAGGTGCGGCGAATCCGCTGAAATTGCGGCCGAGGAGACGATCGGTCGCGGCGGCATTGCCCTGCGAGTTCACCGCGAAGGCCTGCGCCTGTTCGACGGAGGTCGACATGCGATGCCCGTTGCCGCGCTGTTCGATGAGCGCGAGCAGACCGTTCGCGGCCTCGACCTGACCGCTGCGGATTCGTCGCGCGTCTTCGTCATCGGGATCCTCGACGAATGGCACCCACACCTCGTCCACGCTCACCTGCTCCCACTCCCGGCAGGCGAATCCGGTGATGTGATCGGCGTGGTGATGGGTGGCGACCACAATGTCGAGATGCGGTCGATGGTGCGGATCGGCCGCGGTGAGGTCGGCGATGATGGCCCGCACGGAGTCACGTATCGGGCGCGCCTGGCCCTGGCTGTGCACGCCGCAGTCGACCAGCATGCGCCAGGTTTCATTGTTGCGCCGCACGGTCACGGTGAAGGCGTCGCCGAATCCGACGTTGTACATCCGGATGGCAATGGTTGTCGGCGTTGACATGTCGCACCTACTGATCTGTTTGCGCGTGGATAGCAGCGAAGTCGAGGCGGTGGATCGCGTGCTCGGCGGTCCATGCGCTCAGTGCGTCGTCGGCTTCCAGTCGGTCGAACCATTCCCGCATCGCGGCCAGCCGCAGCTTGCCCGCTCGGTGGAACGTGATGGCAGTGTCGTCAGCCGCCGACGATTCGTCGCTGAACGGCAGCGGCTTGGCGATCACGTAGTCCACACTCCCGTCGGCGCTGACGACGAGCGCGGTTGCGGCGCGGATCACCGGTTGTTGCTTGCCTTGGCCCGCATCCTCGAGATCTGCGCGACGCTGCAGCAGCTGAATGGCCAATTCGGGACGCGGCAACCGGTCACCCGCCATTCGGTACGAGACGTGGATGCCTTCGCAGCTGATCTTGAAGTTCGGATCCAGCCCGATTCGGGCGGCATTCGAGTCGGCCCAGCCGATGAGCTCTTGGGCGACCTGCTCGAAAACCGAACGCCTGGTCGAGGAGTCGTCCCGACCGGAGGTGCCGTTGCCGTCGGGTACGGCGGGGGTACGCAATTCGCCCGGAATGCCGATCGGGTCCAGGTCCTTCGATGCGGACAGGATGACCCGGGACAAATCCACCTGGTGATCGCCGTCGCCGAGGTTCAACCGGGTGTCCGGCCGCTGCCAGACCAGCGCTTCATCGGTCAGTGAGGTGACACTTATCGGCCAGATGCCGCGCCGCCGCAGCGCCTCCACGAGGGTGCTGCGCAGGTGTTGCCGGTCCTCCGGATAGAGTCCGCGATCCGCGGTGACGATCGCCCGGACGACATCGCCGAAATTGACGTCCAGTACCGGGAGGTAGTCGAAACTCCGCACAACCATCCCGAGCATTCGATCCGCGGTCTTGACCGCCTCGTCCGCGATCCGAGATACCAGATCAGGGTGCAGACGACCCGGCGGTAGAACTCCGGTGCCGCCACTGGCGATCCGCAGCAGGTCCGCGATCGAGTTCTGGTAGGCGTCCAAGTACGCGTCGAATACCGCTGCGACGAAACACGCACCGCGTTCGTGTGGCTCCTGTGCCGCGCGAAATCGTTCGGGCGTGCGACTGCGGTCCTCTATCGCCGAACGCAATGCCGCGCCGCGTCCGGTGGATTCACCGAACTCCCTCGCCAAATCCAGCAGTCCGGCGCTCTTCTCGAGTTCTCCCGACGTGGTCGCGATTGCGTTGAGGACCACGTCGCGGTGGGCGAAATGCTGGAACAGCGCGATCAAGTCGGCGACGGCCTCGTGCCAGGCGAAGACATCGCGGTTGGTCCCTTCGTTGTACAGCCGCCGGATTCGATGCACGATCGCATGCGTCACCTCATGCGCGATGATGTCGCTCGACAGGCAGGTGAAGATGACCTGTCCGGGCAGATTCGCACCCGGATTATCGGCATCGGCTTGGTAGTAGCCGAATAGCAAGGCGCGGCGGCGCGGATCGAAATAGGCGTTGCGCCCCTCGAAGGCGTGCGGGACCAGACGCAGGATCTGGTCGCGGTGCCACCGGAATCGACGTCCCATGAACCGTTCGAACCGCTCGATCACACTCATCGCGACCGCGTAGACGACCTGTTGGTGCGCACGGGGGTCACTTTCGGTCGGACGAAGTCCGTCCTGCGCCAATATGTATGGATCGTTGAGGTCGACCGGCTCGTACCACGCGTTACGGCTGGCGTCGAAGTCGACCACCTGCACGAGTGCGCCGTCGGGGCCCGGCCCCCGGATGTGTTCGAACGGAATATCGAGGGTGAGGAACTGGCCGGACAGACGCGTGGACATCGGGTCGAATGCGAAGGTACGCAGCCTGCGTCGAGCAGGCGGACAGATTCCGTTCGCGTACTCCGCTAAATTCGCAGTTTCGTCCATTGTTCGTCCTCCCACCTGACATCTCGGGGGATTCGTTTTCCATACGTCGTGTCGCTCTCGCACCGTGACCGCACGCTCGCGTGCACCCGAGCACCCGCGGGAACCTTGCGTCGGTGGTAGGTGAGCAGGGCCCAGATCCAGCCCATCCGGTGCACGCTGCCGTTCGCATGTGCGGGGCTTATCGCGCAGGTATCCAGGTACGCCCCGGCGCGCAGCAGCAATCCGGCCTCGAGCGCACCGTCGGTGATCCACTTGAGCGCGATTTCGGCCAGCTTCGGATCGTCCTCGAAGGTGCCGCCGACGTCGGAGTGGACACCGGCGAACCAGGCCTCGGTGAGAATCGGCCGGTTTCCCTTCGGGGTGACCAGATATTCCTCATATGGACGACGCTTCTCATCGATCGAAACGGCATGGTGCGCCTTCACCACATTGGGCACCTGCCGGGTGAAAGGCCATTTGAGTTCCCAGCGCAGCAGTCCGGCCGCCTTGACCGTGTCCCATACGCCGAGGAATTCGATAGGAATCGAGAAACTGCCGTCGGTGGACTTCGAGCAGAAGGTGCGGGCGTATCGGCGAAGTTCCGGCCAGTTCGTGGTCTTGCGGGTGTAGGCGCTGACGACGTACTGCACGAGATTCTCACTGCCCGGACGCAAGAGGCCCGGCTCATGTAGTAGTCCGGCCAGCGCTCGCGCCGTATACGCGCCGCGGCTGAAACCGAATATGAACACTCGGTCGGCCGGCTGCCAGTGCGCTATTAGATAGGAGTAGGCCTCGGCGAGATTGGAACGCAGTCCGCTGCCGACCGCCAGCCCCAGCACTCGGGACACCCACCGGGCCGGTGGCGTCCAAGCGCCCTGAGCGCTGAACGTACCAACGCCCGGGTCGTAGTACGCGATTTGTTTCGTGGCATCGCTCAGGTCCAGCATCTCGAACAGGCGGACCACATTCGTGCAACCGCTGGCGCGGACCTGATTGCCTGTTCCGTCGAGACAGATGACGATGTTCTTACCGGTGGACACCCAATGAGTGTGGGCTCATCGAGCACGGAAGTATCGAGTAGTGCGGTACCTGACTTTCGCGCCGATCGGCGATCGATTTTCCGGCGTTTCGTCGGCCCTTGCATAGTTCGACCGGCACTCGGCCGAGAAATGGAATCGACCCCTCGACATGTATTCGAAGGGAACTGGATTCGCATATCCCTAGGGGGTGAAAACCGACTCCGATCCCGGAAACAAGTTATCGACATCAATCAAATCGGCGGAGCATCATTATAGCTATCCGGTGCCGTTTGTCGGGGAACGTCATGGAAATCGGAAATGATTGGAAGTCCAATGTTCGTCAAGAAATTGATAGCGACCGCCTTTATGGCCGTCGCGGCGACCAGCATAGCCACCGCCACCGCACATGGCGAGGGGATGCTGACCGATGTCAGCCTCAACGCTGCGGATGGCCCGATCGCCTACACAACGACCCTCGCAGCCGACCACACCAGCGCGCTGGTGAGCCTGGCCTCCGGCAGATTCATCGTCGCACCCGATGCCATCACGGTCCTCGCGGACAATGGCGCGGTAGTCGGCA
Organism: Nocardia sp. NPDC049737; assembly: GCF_040674755.1. Taxonomy (NCBI): domain Bacteria; kingdom Bacillati; phylum Actinomycetota; class Actinomycetes; order Mycobacteriales; family Nocardiaceae; genus Nocardia; species Nocardia sp. NPDC049737. The sequence goes on from NZ_JBFANH010000003.1 coordinate 375,328, forward strand.
GCATCCCGACGACACTGCGTACCGAGGCCGGACAAAGCCTCGCAGTGACACCGTCGCTGGACAGCACCAGCACGCAATTGACCCTCACGCCGGTCGGCGGACCGACAACTGAGGCTGTCAACTCCCAGAATATGCCCGGCGTGCACCAGGCCTGGGGACCGATTTCGATCACAGTCGGCGCAACCATCGGTTGCTTGGTCGGCGTTGCGATCGGAATCTGGTTCTTCCTGGTCGGCGCCATCTTCGGATGCGCGATCGGCGCAGCCATAGGTGCGGCGATCGGCTTCTTCTCGCCGTTCCCGTGATAGGTCGCGCATCGGAGATAATCGAACACAATGCAAGCGGGCCGGGCGCCTATTGGCCGCCCGGCCCTCTTGTGTCTGCTGCTCTCGTTGCGCGCGTGGGCGTTACCTGGTCAGTGCCGTTTCGCGGGCCGGTGGGCGGCGGGCGGCTGTCCTGGTTCGACGGACCATTCGGCGGCGCACCTGGGGGTCGTAGACGGCCAGGTCATCGTCGAAAGCCAGTTGTTCCCAGAGGAATATATTGGCTTCCGACGTCTTCTGGTCGGACGGCTCCGACGGATTTTCCGCTGCGGCGATATTCGGCTGGGGAGCCGAGATCAGGCGAACTGTGAAGCCTTGTTTGCGCAGGCTCATGGCACCGGCGGCCAATGCGGCAGCACACGCGGTTATGGCGCCGAGCGTCGCGGCGAAATCGAGACCAGCGCTGGCAATTCGGTGCTCACCGCCGAAGTCCGTTGCCGAATTATCACCGAAGAGCCAGCTGAAAATTCCGGTGCGGTTCGCGGATTCGGTGATTTCGCGCAGCTCCGGCACCTTGCCGTTGAGGTAGGCCAAGGCGGCGAGCACGAAAAGGGCGGCCGCACTGCTGCAGCCGAGCACCAGGTAGGAAAGCAGCCGGTTGCGGACCCGGAAATACATGACTGTCGAAACGACCGTACCGGCGACCGCCAGGGTGGTGAGGACGGCCCAGGTGCTGCTGATGCTCACCACGGATTGGAATGAGCCGGTGGTGAATCCGTCGATTCGGCCGAAGGCATTTGAGCTGACGGTGCCGTTCGGCCCGGTTGCCGAAATCCAGGGCTGGAACAACAGTAGGAAGGTGAGCAGACTCAGACCCGGGGCACATAGATAGCCCCAGTCGGATCGTAGGTCGAAACGTTGTGCGGTCACCTCGCCGATGAGATCGTCATCGTTCTCGGGGCGACCGAGCTGAACATCTTTTTCTTGCCAAGGCGTTGTGTGTGCCATTTCTAACCACGCCTGCTGTGCCACTTCCGGATTCGAGGAAGCGGACGCTGCGGGGCATGTCCTCCTGGGACGAATAATAGGAATTGGTACAGACGACATCGTCTGTTAACAGGAAGTTACGTTAGGACTCCGCGGTCTGTCGGGCAACGTGACCCCATGCACACGAAGCTTGTGAAACAGCTGTGATCCGAGTGTCGCCGGTGCAGACGAATTCGATGAAACTTGCTCTCTCGTAGGCGTTTTCGCGGCCCAAATATCGCCCACGGCGCTGCGTCGGTAGGGCCTCGACGATCGCGCCGGTTGTGACCCGATAGACAGACGCCTCGGGATGCCTACCAGCGCATCGGGATCGAGCTATCCGCTGCGCACCAGCAACCGGTACCGACCCTCGAGCCCATCCAGCAGCGATTCGAGACCGACCTCGAATGCGTCCCGATCGATTCGCAACTGCCGCTCGGCGAGCAGATGCGCCTCGTTCAGGTGCGGATACTCCTCGGCATAGACCTCGGCGTCGGCGGGAAAGCCCGCGGCGAAGGAACCGAGCGAAGAACCGGTGAGGAAATAGCGCATGAGCGTGCCCACGGTCGTGGCCTCCCGGCGCGGCCAATTCGCCGCGACCAAACCGCCGAATACGGCATCGGCGATCCGTAATGCATTGGGCCGGAGGCCGGGGCCGCTCGCCAGTGCCGGGACGATATTGGGATGTGCGGCGACCGCGCTCCGATAGGAATGGGCCCAGCGGCGCAGCGCCGATCGCCAGTCCGGATTATCGGCCGAAAGTTCGCCGAACATCGAGGTATCCACCTCGCCGAGCACGGAATCGACCACCGCATCGATGATTTCGTCCTTGGTGCCGACGTGGTTGTACAGCGATGGTCCCTGCACGCCGAGTTCGGCGGCGAGGCGGCGGGTGGAAACCGCCGTCAGCCCATCCGTGTCGACAAGGGCCAATGCGGTCTCGATGATGCGCTCGTGGGTGAGCAGCGGTCGGCGCGGTCTGGCCATCTATCGCCTCCTCTCGGCGCTCGCATTCTTGCAGCAGCGCATAAAACTTGCGTCGCTAGTTTTCATCCCGTACGGTTGACCGAAAACTTGCGCTGCTAGTTTTGGAGAGCGATGACAAGATTCACCGGGCAGGCGGCATGAACGCGACACTGTCCTTGGCGAGCGTCCTGGCCGAACAGGCGAGACGGCGACCCGATCGGATCGCACTCATAGAGGGCGCGCGGCGGATCACGTTCGCCGAGCTTTGGCACCGGGCGCGGAGCCAGGCCGCCGCGTTGATCGAGTTCGGTGTGCGGCCGGGCGACCGGGTGGCGCTGATGTGCCCGAACACCGCCGAGTTTCCGGCCGCCTACTATGCGATTATCGCCGCGGGGGCGGTGGTGGTCCCGGTGCATCTGCTGTTGACCGCGGGGGAGGCCGAGCATGTGCTGCGCGACAGCGATGCCCGCCTACTGGTGTGTCATCCCCGGTTCGCGGAGGTCGGTCGAGCGGCCGCGACAGCTGCGGAAGTGCCGCTGGTCGAGCCGAATTCCCTTGATGCACAACCTATCGCGAACTACATCACGCGACGACCCGAGGATCCGGCCGTGGTGTTCTACACCAGCGGAACCACCGGCCGGCCGAAGGGGGCCGAGCTCAGTCACCTGAATATGGTGCTGAACGCGACGGTGAATGCCTTCGACGCCAATGATGTTCGCAGCGATGATGTGGCGCTCGGCGCGCTGCCGTTGTTCCATGTATTCGGTCAGACTGTCTCGATGAATGCGACCTGGCGGGCCGGCGCCACCCTGGTGCTTTTGCCACGCTTCGTGGCGGCCGAGGCGATCGGTCTGATGAAAGCCGAGAGCGTCAACACTTTTCACGGCGTACCGACCATGTATGTCGGTCTGATCGGTGCCGCCCGTGACTTGTCGGATCCGCCGCTACTGCGGTTGTGCATCTCCGGTGGCGCATCGCTGCCTTCGTCGGTGCTGGAGGCCTTCGAGGAGGTCTTCGGTGCGCGGATCCTGGAAGGCTACGGGCTGTCGGAGACCTCGCCGACGGCGGCGGTGAACCAGCCCGACTTCGGTGTGAAACCGGGGACGGTCGGACATTCGGTGTGGGGTGTGGATGTGGAGATCGCGGATCCGTCCGAAACGAAGCGGATTGCACTGCTGCCCGCCGGTGAACTCGGAGAGGTGGTCATCCGCGGCCACAATGTGTTCAACGGGTACCTCGGGAAGCCGGAGGTCACGGCCGCGGCGGTGGTCGACGGCTGGTTCCGCACCGGTGATCTGGGTATCAAGGATGCCGATGGCTATCTGACGATCGTCGACCGGATCAAGGACATGATCATCCGCGGCGGGTTCAATGTGTACCCGACCGAGGTCGAAGAGGCGCTACTTCGGCACCCGGACATCGCGGCGGTCGCCGTCATCGGAGTGCCGGATGAGACCTATGGCGAGGAGGTTTGCGCAGTCGTCGTGCCCGCGGCTGCGGTGACCGCCGAAGATGTGATCGCTTACGGGCGTGCGCATTTGGCCAAGCACAAGTATCCGCGGCGGGTCGAGTTCGTCACGGAACTTCCGCTCGGGCCCAGTCACAAGGTGCTCAAACGAGAGCTCAAAAGGCAGTTTGTCTGAAATTTCTTGTGCCAGCGATCCGGCATCCGGATTCGGTGTCACCTCGACGCCGGGCGGTGCGGTCGAGGTCCACACCGCTCGGCTGCGAAAGGTGTTGCACCGCAGGGTCACACCTCGAGGTCCTCTTCGATGGACTTGAGGCGGTGCCGAGCCAGCGCGAGATTCGCTCGGCCGCGGTCCAGGGCGATGTAGAGGAACAGGCCCTTGGACTTGCGGCCGGTCATCGGGCGGATGATGTGGTACTGACCGGTCAGCGTGATGAGAACATCCTCGATATCCTCTTTGATCTGGAGCTGTTCGATGGTCCGCAGCTTGGCGCGCACCACCTCGGTATTGCCCGCCGCGGCGACCTGCAGATCCAGGGCCTTGGAACTGCCGAGCATGCCGAGGGCCATGCCGCTGCCGTAATCGACGACGGCGGCGCCGATCGCGCCGTCTATCCCCATCATGTCCTTCAGCGCCAGATCCATATTCGTCATATCGGTTCCTTTCGATCGGTTTTCCAGGTCCGGTCTTTTCCGGAGTCGGTGGCGCTCAGGTGATCGGCGATGCCGCGGGCGACCGGGCGCGATTCCAGGTGCAGGCGGCCGACATTCACATCGGGTCCGGCGAGCACCATCAGCGAGGACCAGCCCGCCGCGTAGATCACCACGTGCCCGCCGCTGCCGTGCACCACGACCTCGTGGAACCCTCCGCCGTGCACGGTGGCGGCCAGCTGATACGACAGCGACAGATGGGCCGAGGCCAGCGCGGCCATCCGGGTCGGCTCGATATCGGGAGGTAGATCGTGTGCGACGAGCAGTCCGTCGCTGGAGGCGACGAGCGTGCCGATCAGATGAGGCAGACGATCGTGTAGCGCCTTCAGCTCCGCCAGCACCGCCGCATTCGGTTCGGGTCCGGACATCGCCACCTTCGTCCACCTTCCCATCAACTCGCCGAGCAGTTTCTTCCGCGCGGTCACGCAAGCTCCTCCAACGCCGCGCGGAGGCGGACGAGCACATCGCGATCGACCGGCTCCCAGCTCTGCGGTGCAGCGACCTGGGCCTGGCGCACCCGGCGCGGGAGGAATTGCCGCGGCTCGGTGCCCAGATCGGGCGGCTCGATCAGCCCCGCCGCGGTCAGCTCCCGCACCGCGACCAGCGCGCCATAGCTGGTTCGGCCGAGGTCGCGGGCGATGCCGGTGACGCTGCGCCTGCTGTCGGCGGCGGCGAGTACCTCGGTCTGGCCGCCGCTGAGCGTGACCCGTCTGCGCCGGACGCGGCGCACCGGCACGACGGGAGCGCGGTCGACCAGTTCCGCGGGCCATGGTTCGACGTCCGGGTCACCCCGCCGGGCGCATTCGTGCAGCAGCACCTGCGGCGGAATGTGGCAGACCGGGGCCAACCAGTGCGGCGGCGCCGATCGGAATTCGGGAACGACCGGCGTGGCCAGCAGAAAGTAGGCGGCGTCGAAGACCGACAGCAACGCCAGGGTTTCCAGTCGCGGCAGGATCGGTACACCGCCCGGACCGCCGGCTGCGGCCAGTTGCCATTCCGCCGCGGTCGCCACACCCGCCGCGGTCGCGAGCCGTTCCAGATCGGTGGTGCGCAGGCAGTCGGCCGCGGTTATCGCGCCGTCCGCGAGGTGAAATGCGCCATCGCCCGCGCACAACACTCCGGTGCATCTTTGCTTTTCCAATCGCCGCAGTTCGGCCGCGACGTCAACGACCATCGGCGTCCTCGACCAATTCGCCGAGGATTGCGCGGAGTCGAAATCTCGCGATGGCCAGATTTCCGGTGTCCTCGTCGAACAGCACGTGAACGAAAAGGCGACCGTCGAAGTCGCCGTTCACCAGATTCAACAGGTGATAGCCGCGGGTGCCGCAGACGATGATCTCGGTGAGGTCGTCGTCGCGATCGGTCGCCAGCGCCGGACAGCCGAGCACCGTGCGGACCACATCGGTGGTGGTGGCGGCGTCCTCGTGTTGATCGACGAGGTCGTGCCGTCCTGCCGCGGCGATCGCCAGACCGCTCGCGCTGTCAACCATCGTCACACTGCGCGCACCGGGAATGTCCATGATGCGTTTCAAGCAGTCGTCGATACCGATCACCGCGCCCGGCCTATCATTTCGGGGATTCCAGCGGTCCAGACGCTACACAGTGCGGACGGAGGATGGAAGGCGAATTCTTCAGATTTTTGGACGGGTGACGCATTTCCGCCGGGTGCGCGGGTAAGAATACCCTTCGGTATCAATACCTTTCGGTATGCAAATATCATGCGAGCTGGATATGGTGCAGAATCATCACTTTTCGATATTCGGTGACCGAATACCATTCGGTATTAATCCCTGTTGATGCCGAGGCGGCGAGAGTTGCTACGGCAGCGGTGCATCGGAATTTCGATCAGCAAACGTGTATGTCCAGCATAGCTACTGTCTGGCGAACGCTCGGCCAGGCGGCCCAACTGTGCGGGCGACGACGAAGCCCGGGTGGCGTTCGGGACGCAGCTGCGCCCGGATGCCGGGGCACGGTTTGGCGGGCACTCAGGACGCGACGGGGGGCGATCGGCACCTACACTGGCCCGCATGTCTGTGCCACGGATGCTCGCATTGTCCGCGTTCGCCCTGCTTATACCGCTTGCCGGGGCGGCTTGCTCGTCCGAAGGGGCCGGGTATAAGTCCGAGTGTCAGGTCAGTGGTTGTACGGTCACGTTCAAGCGTGGGGTGAATGCCAAGGCGAGTGTGCTCGGGGTCGAGGCAGAACTCGTTGCGGTGAAAGGCAATACCGTCACGTTGAAGGTTGGCGGTCAGCAGGTCGATATTCCGGTTGGGCAGACCCAACCCGCCAATGGGCTCAGCGCCACGGTGCAGGACGTCACCGATGACAAGGTCGTGGTTCGGCTCACCACCGGTATCAACGGAAATTGATCTCTAGCCGTCGGTGACGGCGTCGCCGATGGCTTGGTCGAGGATGGAAAGGCCGAGGGCCAGTTCGTCTTCGCTGGTGGTCAGCGGCGGGGCGATACGGAAGACGCCGCCCATTCCTGGGAGCTGCACGATATTCATGTGCAAGCCGAGTTCCAGGCAGCGGCGCGTGACGAATGCGCCGAGTTCGTCTGAGCCCTGCTTGGTTTCGCGGTCGAGGACGAGTTCCAACCCGACGAGCAGACCGCGGCCTCTGATATCGCCGACTACGCTGTGCCGCTGGCCGATTCGCTCCAGGCCGCGACGGAGAAACATGCCCAGTTCCGCGGCACGCTCGTCGAGACCGTCGCGAACGAGGACATCCAGCACGGTATTGCCGACCGCCGCGACCAGCGGATCCGAGACGTGGGTGGTGAAGAACAGAAACCCGCGATGATGTGCCCGCTGCTCGATTTCGGCACTGGTGATCACGGCCGCGAGCGGCAGTCCCGCGCCCAGCGTCTTCGACAGCGTCAGGATGTCCGGGACGACGCCGTCGCGCTCGAATGCGTACCAGGAGCCGGTGCGGCACAGACCGGTTTGCGCCTCGTCCAGGATCAGCAGCATGCCACGCTCGCGACACTTGTCCCGCAGCGCGGCGAAGTAACCGGGTGGCGGTTCGACGACGCCACCGGAACTGAGAATCGGCTCGACCAGGCAGGCCGCGAGGCTCCCGACCGACTGCGCATCGATCAGATCGAACGCGAAGTCGAGTTGCCGCCGCCAGTCGAGTTCGCCGGCGACCGTGGTGAAATCGGGACGATACGAATGCGGCACGGGGATGGCGAAATTCCCCGGTGCCGCAGGGCCGTAGCCCTTGCGTCCCGCACTATAGGTGGCACTCGCCGCCGCTTGCGTCATACCGTGCCAAGAGCGCGCGAACGACACGATCTCGTGCTTTCCCGTGACCAGCTTGGCCATTCGGATAGCGGCCTCATTCGACTCCGCACCGGTGGTCAGCAGCAGAACCTTCGCCAGCGGTTCGGGCAAGGTCTCGGCCAGTCGCCGGGCGAGGTCGACGACCGGGCGACTCAGCATGCCGCTGAACAGATGGTCGAGCTCACCGACCTGGCGTCGGACCGTGGCGACGATATCCGGGTGTGCGTGTCCGAGAATCGCACTCATCTGCCCGGAAGTGAAATCCAGTATCTCCCTGCCACTTTCGGTGTACAGGAAGCTGCCCGCGGCGCGAGTGATGATTTCGCGGGTGAATTCGCCAGCGCCCGCATAGCGGACGAGGTGCCGATCGGCATCGGCCCAGAAGTCGTCGGTGGACAGTGCTGCGGAGGTGGGGGCGGCCATATTCCGACGGTAAGGGCCGTCCGAGCATCGGGTCCAGCTCACATTTCCGGCTGTGCTGTTCGGCTCGGCCGCACAACAATGGATCCATGTTGAACCCTTGGCGACTGCGTCTGCTCAGCCAACTCGACTCGCTCGGCACCGTCCGTGCGGTCGCACAGGCGGCTCACCTCAGCGCGTCCAGCGTGTCCCAGCAGCTCGCGGTGCTGGAGGCCGAAACCCGCACCCAGCTGCTCGAACGCACCGGTCGCCGAGTCCGGCTCACCCCCGCCGGGCTGATGCTGGCCCGCCGCGCAAGGACCATCCTCGATCAGATGGACGGCGTCGAGGCGGAGTTGCGCAGCCTCGGCGAGGAACCGGTCGGGTCGGTCCGACTCGGCGCATTCCAGAGCGCCATCCATTCGCTGTGCGTGCCCGCGGTGACGCGCCTCGCGCAGACGCATCCGCATCTCGATGTCGAACTGGTCGAACTGGAACCGCACGAGAGCATGCCCGCGCTGCGCGTCGGCGACGCCGACATCATCATCACCACAACCGATTTCGTCGAACATCCGCTCGGCTCGGATGTGGATATCGTGCCGTTGGCCACCGATCCGATCGTGCTCGTCCTGCCACCGGAGCGCGCCGCCCGCGGGCCCGCCGATCTCGCCGCCTACGCCGACGAGCCGTGGGCATTCGATATGCCGAAGTCGTATATGGCGAATCTGGCCACCCGGCTGTGCCGCGAATCCGGATTCGAACCGCGGGTGGTTTGCCGGTTCAGCAACTACATGATGACGCTGCAGCACGTCGAAGCCGGACTTTCGATCGCCATGCTCCCCGGCTTGGCGGTCGATCAACGCTATCGCGTCGCGACCCGGGAACTCGCCAATCCCGTCACCCGCACGATCACCGCAGTGATTCGCCGCGGTGCGCCGCCACGTGCCGCCGTCAATCTGGTGCTCGAGGAGCTGCGTCGGATTCGTGAGCTGCCGGTCGATCCGCGCCTATCGACGACTTTTCAAGCGTGACAGCGACTTTCGGGTGCTACATCCACCTGAGCATGCTCGAATCTGTCTTGACCGCAGGCGGCGTCATCGCAGCGAATCTGCTGCGCACATTAGATGGCTGGCGCATAGCCGAACTTGCGAACCGCGTAATCCGGCGGACGGGCTCACTTCGGAAATATGGCGCAAACCTGATAGGGCTATCGTCGAACTATGGGCGTTATGGGCGAACTGTTCCCCGGGCAGAAGCTGGCCGATGAAGGCAGCGAGGACAGCGATGGGCAGGTGCACCGTCCGCGCGTCGAGATTGATCTCGACGCCGGTGTGGTGCGGCTCGGTCCCACTGCGAAGTCGACTGATGAAACCGAATAAGGACTGTGCCGCAGGTCAATTTCGCTCGGGTAACTCGCGTCCGTCCGGCCCGCAGACGTCGGTGCCGCTGATGGTCTGAATGACCGGTTCTCGATCGGCCCCGGCTTGGTCCAGTGCTTGGGCGAAGACCTCGGGTGGTTGGGCGCCGGAGACGCCATATTTGCGGTCGAAGACAAAGACCAGGACGGCTCCGGCGCCCAGTTGCGCGGCTTCCTCTACCAGATCTGTTCCCACCGATCGAGGTTCCCACTGGAGGTGAGTTCGCGTGTTCTTCGCCACTTAAGCTGAGCTCATGGAGCAGCCGAACTCCTCCCGAGCTATCACATCTCGACACGGGACCGCTCCGGCGAGGGCGAGACAGACACAAGGCCGCGCCGCGGAGCTGGCGGAGCTCCGGGCGCGGCTGGGACCGCTCCGATGTTATTGGGGCCACATACTGGCCGCGGTCGGCAGTACGGCCACACTCATCCTGCTGTTCCAGTCGTGGATTACCGCACAGGGGCCCGACGGCAAGGTCGCCGCCAATGCCTTCGGTCGGCTCGAAATAACCACGAACTACCTGAACGTCTGGTCGCAAGCGAAGCCCAAAACCCCGTCGGTCACCGGCCTCTGGGCCATTCTCGCCAGCGCCGCCATCATCATCGCGCTCTGCGCCATCGTGCTGAACATCCGTCTTCGCACCGAATTCCTTGCCCGCCTGACGACCTTTTCGCTGGCATGTGCCGCACTTTTCGTCGTCTTCTGCCTGATCTATCTCAATGGCAAAGGCGCCGAACTCAAGGCGATGACCGGTCGCACCTATGACCTGGGCGGCCATATCGGACAGATACTGAACTGGGCCACCGGTAGAGGCAAACTCGTCGTCCCGGGCACCGGTACCTCCAACTACGCATCCGCCGGTCTCACCCACTGGGGATTTCTCGCCGTGGTGACCTCGCTCGGTTCGACCATGGCGGCCGTCGCCCAATGGCTGCTGGTGCGTCGCGCTTCCGACAATCCGCTCCGACTGTCCTGGCGAATGCCCATTGTCGTTTCCCGAGCATCCTCGAACGACACCTGAGGCAATTGTCTACCGAGCGAATGCCTTCCGCAGTGCCGTCGCCGCGTCGAGCCGGGCACGTTTGCTGTCGTCGAAGGGATGCCGGACGAATTCGTGGATCATCCCGGGATAGCGGGCGACCGTAACCGGAACCCCTGCCTGCTCGAGGCGCTGGCCGTACTCTTCGCCCTCGTCGCGCAGTGCGTCGTATTCGGCCGTGACAATCAGTGCCGTAGGTAGCCCGGCCAGGTCGGGGGCAAGCAGTGGGGAAACCCGCGGGTCGAGTTTCTCCTCGGCATTGTTCAGGTAACCGTCCATGAACCAGTGCTGGGCGTCGCGGCTGATATTGCCGTACTTGCCCGCGAACTCCGTGATGCTGAAATTCGTTCTGCGGAAATCGAGATCGGGATAGATCAGCAGTTGGAAGGTCAGCGCCGGACCGCCGTTGTCGCGTGCCATGTGCGCGACGACCGCCGCCAGATTGCCGCCTGCGCTGTCGCCGCCAACGGCAATGCGAGTGGCGTCGACACCGATGCTCGCCGCATGCTCGGCGACCCATTGTGTCGCGCTGTAGCAAGCGTTGGGTGCTGCCGGAAACTTGTGTTCGGGAGCCAGGGGATAGTCGACCGAGACGACGACACATTCCGCACCGTTGGCCAGACTGCGGCACAGTCCGTCATGGGTGTCCAGATCGCCGAGCATGAAGCCGCCGCCATGGAAGAACACCAATGCGGGGAAGGGGCCTTCCCCATCCGGGGTGTAGATACGGAGCTCGCCTATGCCCGGGACGGTTCGGTTCTCGACATTCGCGACGGGTTCCGGTTCGCCGAGTAGGGCGATCTGTCGGCGCCATCCTTCGCGTGCCTGCTCCGCGGTGAACGTGTGCACCGAGCCGAAATCGGCACGGGCGAGACGGTCCAGATAACCCTGAACTTGGGGGTGCAGCTCTTCTCTTGTTTCGCTCATTAGCCTATCGTCTGACTTGAAGCATGCTTCAAGTCAAGGAGTGATGATGCTCGATATTGCGGAAGTGGCCGCGCGGTCCGGATTGGCGCCGTCTGCGCTGCGCTACTACGAGAAGCGTGGGCTCATCGAATCCGACGGACGCAACGGTCTGCGGCGCACCTACCGGCCCGAGGTGATCGACCGCCTGGCGCTCGTATCCTGTGCTCGCGCAGCGGGTTTCACGCTCGCGCAGATCGCGCGATTCCTCGTGGCCACGCCCGCGGATGCCGAACTGCGCCGCCATATGGCGAAGAAGGCTCAGCAGTTGGACGAGGACATCGCTCGACTCGCTCGCATGCGCGACAGCCTCCGTCATGCCGCCACCTGCGCCCACCAACCGCTGGTCGAGTGCCCCGACTTCAAGCAGACGTTCGGTTCGGTGCGGGCAGCGAGCAGCGGGTCGTAATCCGAAATTCGCTGACGGGGTGGGCGACGCTGGGGCGGTGGCCGCCGACCCACCCGAAACAGGGCCCGGCGAGTACGACTCAGCCGGACCCTGTTTCGGCGCGACGTCAGGTGGCGCCGACCCCTCCGCGGCGCCAACTGCCGTTACGCGGCCGGTGTGGTCGGTACCGCGATGCGGCAGTTGGCGCCGGCTTGCCGACGGTCTCGTTCGACGATGCGGGCGTGCAGCAGCACGACCGCCTTGGCCAATTCGAGGCCGAGGTCGGCGGCCCGGATAGCGGCGATTTCCATGGCGAGCACGTAGTCTTCGGGATCCGGATCGCTCAGGGTCTCGTCGAGGACCATGCCGGTCATGGCCTGCGTCCGTGTCAGTATTCGGCCGGGCAGCCAGCTCAAAACCCAGCCGCAGCCGGTGTAGCGGGCGGTTTCGGGGGTGATGTCGCTGGTGATCAACCAGTCGGTCAGCCTCAGTGTCATGACCCCTCCCTTGGTCGATCGAAACCATCTGTCCCGGAAAACGATCTCCGGATCAGATGTGACGCTGACAACAATGCTATGGATCGCCACTTCTGGATGTCAACTAAGCATAGAAGCTATCTGATGATATTTCGTGATCAATATTGCTTAGTTTCAAGCAGATTCGGAGTTGTGTATCCGTAATTCGCTCCTCGAGAGCAGCTTTGAACGACGCCATGCGCAATCAAGGTCACAGGTATCGAAGCCGCTTCGCGCAATATCCGCCCGCTGGTGCGCATTCCAGCGACCAATCAGAAAACTTCCAACATTGCTATCGCTGTTTTGCGACGTAACGTGGCTATGATGTCGTCGGATGACACATCGTGAGCATTGAAAAATCCGAGCGTGAGGATGGAGGCGCGGAATGGCTGGCTCAGCGCAGGACGGTGAGCAGGTCGGGGATCTGGTCCGTCGGCTCCGCACGGAACGCGGGTTCACCCAGGCCGCACTCGCGGCCAAGACTGGTTGTTCGCGCAGCCTGATCCAGCAGATCGAGAACGGAACTCGGGTGCCACCGCTACCGCTGCGCGAACGGCTCAGCCTGGCGCTCGGCCAGGAATTGCCCACGACCGACGGTATCGCCGAGGGGATCGCCGGCGGCGCCTATCACGATCTGCGCATGCGCTTCAATGTCCTGCTCGGCAAGGACCCTGAACTCGTCGAGCGGGCACTCGGCATCGCGGGCAGTCTGATTGATGCGACCTCCGCGCGGGAAGAGATCGAACCGCTGCGCATGATCGCCGATCGACAGTTGGAGCGCGCCGAGGAAATCCTGGCGCAGATCCCCTCGCGCAGCGCGACCGTCTGGGAATGGAATACCGTCAGTGACTGGCTGATCATCCTCGAGCAGGCCAAGGCGTCCGTGCGCGCGATCCACACCGCCGACCTGGGCACCATCGGCGGCGACGTCGGCGACGACTATCACGCCGCTATCCTGCGCCTGGCAGATACGACCCATCCGCCCCGAATCGATGTGAGACGCATGTATGTCCTCGACACGATCGAGGATGTCTGGCCCTATGACGACAAATTGTGGAAGCAGGCGCGTTCTGGTGTGGAGAGCGTACTGGTCAAGCGTGAGTACGCGCGCAATGCGCAGAGCATGCTCATCGTCGACGAAAAGTACGTCGCTGTCGGTGAATACGACTATTCCCGGCAGGCGCGCGTGGCGACCCGGTTCTCGGCCCTGAAGCACGATGTCGCATTCGCGGTGCGCCGGTTCGAGCGGCTCTATGAGCTCAAGCTCGCCGGTTCGGGCATTGTCGTCAACGATATCGTCGCATCACCGGCGCTGGCCGGTTATGAACGTCTCACCGAGGGCGATTGCCGCGATCTGTTCCGTGCGGCGCTGGAACAGAGTTGGCGCGAGATGACCGCGCCGGGAGAGCCGTCTTTCGAAAGTGAGGTGTCGTGACTCGGCAGGCTGACAACGATCGGCTGCCTTGGCGGACACCGGCACCCAGCCTGGCCGCCCGCACAAATCGCTCCGAGGAGCGGAAGCGGGAAGTGCGGCGGCATCTGGGTGCGCGACCGCAGTTCGCGGGGACGGGCCACCGGAGGTATTCGGATGTACTGGACGCCTACCACGGCGAGACGGGGCTGCCCCTGGCCGAAAGTGCCGTGGCCGCATTGGATCTGGCATGGCGCGAACTGATGCATACCCAACCGCCGGACGAATACGCCGACGGCACGCTCTATCACAAGCGCCAGCCGCTGGTATTGCGAGAGTTGGCAGCGCACAAGCTGTTCGGGCGATTGGCGCAGCCGGTCGACGGGATACCTGGAGTCCGGGTGGCGCCGGAGGAGGTCATCGTCTGCCCGTATTCGAGCACTATGCTGCTCGAGGAGGCGGTCGCGACGCTGGCCCGTCCCGGTGGTGTGATCGTGTATCCGGAAGGCCTGTACAAGAGTTCGGGCATTCATGTGGAGAAGTACGGTCTGCGGATGGAGGCTTGCCCGGTCGCGCCGGACGACTCCTTCAAGATCGACCCGGACCTGCTGGCATCCTGCCTGGACTACTTCGCCGAACGTGATGAACTGTGCGGGGTGCTGCTCACCCTGCCCGGGAACCCGGTGTTCACCGATTATTCGGCCGAGGAGTTGCTGGCGATCGGCCGGGTGCTGGTTGCCAGTGGGGTACCGGTCATCTGCGATATGGCTTTCGATTGCATGGTGGAACAGCACATTCCGATCGCCGCGGTAGCGATCGCATCCGACGACGGCGTGCGCCGGTTGTACGACCAGGTGCTCACCATTACCGGAAACTCCAAGGGCTACAACGCCTTCGGTCCGTGCAAATTGGGCGCGGCCTGTTCGGGCAACGCCGATTGGCTGGCCAGGATTCGCGAGCGGCTGACCATTTCCTTCCAGCGCGAGTCGACGCATCTGGCGCGGGCGATTGTCGAGCACACACCCGAGAGTTACTTCGCGCAGAACCGTGTACGGATGCTCGACCAGCTGGATCGCGCGCACAGCCACATCGACGCGATAAATACTCGCCTCGGCGCGAAAGTCATTCGGCCGCTGGGCAGTCGACAGGGCATGTTCCTCACCGTCGTCTTCGACGATGCGATCCTCGACGAGGCAGGTGTCGAAACCAGTGCGGAGATAGCGGATCTGTTGCTCGCTGGTGCCGGGATCGACAGCGTCGCCCTGGATCGGACCGGATCCGAGCGACGCGGTGTCCGATTCAATGTGCTGGCGCCGCGCAAGGCGCCGGGGCGCGAGTCGGCGGATCTGGTCGACGAATTGTTCGACCGGCTCGAACAGTTGTTGTCCGCGATCCGGAATGGGCTGACCTATCACAAGGTGCTGGCCGAGCGCGGTCTGCTCGTCATCGAACATGTTGCGGCACGATGATTGTCGGCGTTCTGCGGGAGACCGCTGCTGAGGAGCGGCGTGTCGCATTGTTACCGGAGGATGTGCGCGGGCTCGCGGGAGTGCGGGTCATCGTGGAGCGCGATGCGGGCCGGTCCATCGGGTTCGACGACGCGGACTATGTGGCCGCTGGGGCGCAACTGGGCGAGCGTACCGAGATTTTCGCGCGCTGCGATGTTGTGGTGTGGGTGAAACCTCCTTCCTACCAATTGGATTCGGTACGCCCCGGTATGACTCTGATCGGATTCCAGGACCCGCTGCATCGCCGCGACCTGATTGCGGCACTTCGCGCACGCGGCATCGAGTCAGTCGGCTATGAAACCGTCCCGCACTCCCGTCCCGATATCGATGCGCTCTCCGCGATGAGCCGGATAGCGGGCGAGGTCGCCTACGAGCAAGCGCGACAACTCCTGTCGACCGAGGCGCCCGTGCGCGCCTTGATACTCGGCTGCGGGCAGGCCGGACTTTCCGCCATAGCCGCAGCGGCCGCCCACGGCGACGAGCCGACCGCGATGGGTAACCGCCAGGAGCAGGAATCCGCGGCAGTCCTGCGCGGTGCCAGGGCATTCCTGCCGAATCCGGATGGACTTCTCGCCCACCTCGCCACCGATCCGCCCGACCTCATTGTCTGCGCCGCCGTGCACCGCGGCTCCCACGGCCCGATGCTGCTGGACGCCACTGCACTGGACTCGCTCCGCCCTGGGACGGTGATCGTCGACCTCGTCGCCAAATCCGGCGGCAATTGCGTCGCCACCGTTCCGGATCGCACCATAACCCTCCCGAACGGCGTGATCGTCACGCATCGGTCGAACTACCCGACCCTGCGGCCAGTGGAAGCCAGTCACGCCTACAGCGCAGCCACCGCAGCCCTGCTGAAAAGCCGGATTGCGTTCAGCGCGGAACCGTGACCGGGTCGGTGCAGCTGGCTGCGGCGTCGACCAGTGAGCATGGCCGGGGTGCCCGAGTCGGGCGGTAATCGCCGGGAACACCGCTGTTGCGGGTGATCGCGGTGTAGGCGGGCACCGCGTCGGTGGGCTTGCGGGTGAGCGTCGGATCGGTCAGCACATCCACGGTATAGAGGCCGAAACGTGGTGTGTAGCTGCCCCATTCGTAGTTGTCGGTCAGGCTCCAGTAGTTGTAGCCGATGACGTTCATGCCGTCGGCCACGGCCCGCTGGATCCAGTAGATGGTGTCGCGCAGATCGTCGCCGCGGGTGTAGCCGTCGGCGCGCGGATCGCCGTTCTCGGTGGGCATGCCGTTCTCGACGATGTAGAGCGGCTTACCGGGGAACTGGCGCGAATAGTGTTGCAGCGCATAGTAGATGCCCTCGGGCTGCAGCGGGTTGTTCCAGAGCTTCGTCAGGTTGTCGATCTGTGCCGTCACGGTATCGGGGGATATGCCGTAGTAGTAATCGATGCCGATGTAGTCGAGTTTCGCGGCGATTCTATCGATGAACGGCTTGTTGACCACATCCTCGGCCGCCGGGATATAGGCCACATTGCTGGTTACCATGGCTTCGGGCTGCACCTGGTGGATGTGGTCGTAGATCGCGTTGTGCGCCAGGGCGAGTCGGTCCTGCATACCGGGCACATCGGTGATCTGGAGTCCGCGGTGGCGCAGTTCGTTCACGCCGTAGAAGGTGGGTTCGTTGAAGGTGACCCACAGTGGGTTGTCGGCGGCGTAGCGATCGACGACCGTACGGGCGTTGGCGAGCCAGTCCGAAACCATATCGGTGTTGTGCCAGCCCCCACGGTCGACCTCCCAACCGGGGAACACCCAGTGATCCAGCGTGATCATCGGCCGCATACCGGCGGCCTTGATCTTCCCGATCACATTGTCGTAGAAGTGGAATCCCTCCTCCGACCACACTCCCGGCCGCGGCTGTACGCGCGCCCATTCGACGCTGATCCGATACACCTTCACACCCAGGCCGGCCGCCAGATCGATATCGGAGGCGTAGCGGCTGTAGAAGTCGACCGAATCCCGGTACGGGTCATCGGTTTCGCCCGCCGCGACATAGCGGCTCCAATTGCTGTCCGGCGCATGGCCTTCGGACTGGTAGCCCGAGGCAGCGACACCCCAGAGGAAGTCCGGGTCGAGCGGCGCGACCTGTGCGGGCGGCTCCGGCCGCGCGAAGGCGGGGGAACTCGGCAGGAGTGCGGCGGCCAGAACGGCCACACAGAGGGTGCGGAGTCGCATCGGATGGTGCTCCTGTTCGTCGAGGTTGCCTCGAACAAAAAACGTACAACGCTCGGTTTTCGCTGGCAAGACCACCCTCGATTCGTGCCTACACTGACCCGATGGCGAAACGGGGCCCCTATGGCAAGGGCATAGAACGACGGGAGCAGATCCTCGATGCCGCGCTGCGCACGATCGCCGAACGCGGCTATTCGGCCACCTCCGTTGCCGAGCTGGCCGATGCGGTCGGGCTGAGCCAGGGCGGGCTGCTGCACTACTTCGGCTCGAAGGAGGAACTGTTCATAGCCGTGCTGCGCAAGCGCGACGAATCCGACGTCGCCACCGCATTGCATGGCTGCGCACCCGAGGCCTTCATCGAGGTGATCCGCCGCAACACCGAGGTCCCCGGGCTGATCGAACTTTTCACCCACATGCAGGCCGCCGCCTCCGACCCGACCCATCCCGCCCACGACTACATGCGGCAACGTTATAGCTTGGGCGTCCAAGCCTTCTCCTACGCGCTGCGCGAGATGCAAACAGCAGGCACCCTCCCCACCGATATCGACACCGACAGCGCCGCAACCATGTTCTTCGCCCTCGCGGACGGTCTCCAGGCCCGCTGGCTGATCGACCCGACCATCGACATGGCCGCCCAACTCGAACAGACCTGGCGTCGCTACATCGGAAATACGCCGCGCTGAGGCGCCGCACCCTAGTTACTGCGCCGCCCCCGAACTGTCGGGGACGTCGACCCGCTGCCAGCACAACGATGAGCCGCTGTTGTCCGGCTGGTTGCGGTGACCGCGAACGGATTACCTGCCGCCGTGCGGTGATCGGTGGTCATGGTCGTGCTCGGTGTCGGGGGAGCCGCCCATCATGCGCAACATCGGGATTCCGCCGGTGCGTACGAAGATCGTGACCAAGACCGCGGCGAGGAAGAGGAAGGCGATATTGAGCCAGGTGGTGTAGTTCCAGCGGATGCCTTCCGTCATCACCATGGCGTTGCGCTCTGTCGGAACGAGATTTGTTGTGCCGAAGAGGATTTCGACGAGATATCCGGCTCCGACCATGGCGGCGTAGAAGGTGCCCAGCAGGGTGAGGGTCATGCGGAGGCCGTAGTACTTGCGGTAGATATTGAGGATCGGGAGGATCAGCAGGTCGGCGTATATGAAGGCGATGACGCCGCCGAAGCTGATGCCGCCGTTCCACAGCACTGCGGCCAGCGGCACATTGCCGATCGAGCAGACGAAGGACAGGATCGCCACCAGCGGCCCGACGATCGGTCCCCAAATGGCTGATAGCAGTGGATGATCGGTGAGGAAGAAGTTCTGCCAGAACGTCTCGGGCACCCATGCGCCTATCGCGCCCGCTATCAGCAGTCCGATGACGAGGTCGCGCAGAATCGCGGCCCATTCCATCACGAACACATGCGAGAGGGCCGTTAGTCCCGGCCGCGACAGCAGCCGTCGTATGAAGGAGCCTTCGGTGGCGACCGCCATATCCATGGCGGCATGGCCTTCCATCGATCCGGCGAGTCCGCGGTCGGCTTGGTGACGCGCCTGCTCGACGAGCTCGGACCGCACGAACCATCGGAAGAGCACCGCGAGCAGCACGATCATGATCGGCCCGCCGGCGAATTCGGCCGCGGTGAACTGCCAGCCCATGAGCAGCGCCAGGATGACGCCGAGTTCGATAACGAGGTTGGTGGATCCGATTTCG
Source organism: Nocardia sp. NPDC049737 (assembly GCF_040674755.1). Classification (NCBI taxonomy): domain Bacteria; kingdom Bacillati; phylum Actinomycetota; class Actinomycetes; order Mycobacteriales; family Nocardiaceae; genus Nocardia; species Nocardia sp. NPDC049737. The sequence continues at coordinate 394,563 of NZ_JBFANH010000003.1, forward strand.
AATGCCATCGCGGCGGTGAAATTCGCACCCTTGCGAAACAGTGAACGCGCCAGCGCCACGGCCGCATACGAGCACGACGAGGACGCCGCGCCGAGCCCGGCGGCGATGGCGAGGGTGCGCGGCCGATCGTCGCCCATCAGGCGCAGAATGGTCGACTTACGCACCACCGCCTGCACGACGGCGGACAGCGCGAAGCCGAGAATGAGAGCCCAGAGGATCTCCCAGGTCATCGACCCGGCCAGGGATAGCGCGTGCCCGATAGCGTTCACCACGCGAAGCTATACCCCTACCGGGCAACATTCATTCAGGCGCTGCGGAGGACGAGGACGGTGATTTCGCTCGGCGCGAAGACCCGGAATTGCGGACCCCAGAACCCGGTGCCACGGCTGGTGTAGAGCTGGGTGTGCTCGCCGTGGCGGCTGAGACCGGCGACTACCGGTTGCTCGAGGCGGACCAGATAGTGGAAGGGCCAGATCTGGCCGCCGTGGGTGTGGCCGGAAATCTGCAGGGCCACCCCGGCCGCGGCGGCTGCGATAACTTGCCTGGGTTGATGGGCCAGCAGGACGACCGGTGCGTCCGGGGCCCCCGCGAGGGCGCCGGGGAGGTCGGGCCCGTGCCCGGGCACGCTGACGCCGGTCGGGTCGTCGATGCCCGCCAGCACCAGCCGGTCGCCGCCGCGGGTGATCGTCTCGTGTTGGTTGTGCAGCGGCTGCCAGCCGATCGAGGTCATATGCTCGATCCAGCCCGGCGCGTCGCCGAAGTATTCGTGATTGCCGGTGATGTAGAACCGGCCGAGCGGAGCCTCGATCTTGCCGAGCGGATCGACCTGCGGATGCCGCTTCTCGACCGAACCGTCGGCGAGATCGCCCGCGTGGCAGGCGATATCGGGCTGCTGGGCGTTCACTACATCGACGACCTTCTCCGACCACCGCAACCGGTCCAGCGCGGCGTAGTGGGTATCGGTGATGACCACCATGCGCAGTCCGTCGAGTGCGGGTCCGAGCCCGCGGATCGCGACATCAAGGGTGCGGACCCGAGGCACCCGGCGCGCCTCGATCACACCCCACACCGACAGCGCGGCGGCGATCACGAATACCCCAGCGGCAACGATCCTGGAACGCGCCGGATCGTCCACGCCACCGGCGGCCAGTCCGAGCCCGACGATATTGCCGATCACCGACCAGCTGAATACCACCCACATCAGGCCGAGCAACGTGTCGCCCACAATGGAGGCCGCGTCGTGCTGCCTCGGTCCATGGCCGAGAAACATCGATGCGGGCAGACATACGAAACCCGCCAGAAAAACCGCCGAGCCGAGCCAGAACAGCGGCCCGTCGGTTGTGGCGCCGATCAAGGTCCACCACGGCACCAGGAAGAGCAGGGCGGGAATCGCCAGAAACAGGACGATACGCGGAACGTATTTCACAAAAGTTCATTCCTCGCGGGGGACGGCGCGGCGCACGGTCCCACCACCGGAGCACCATGGGTGCTAACGACGATAACAGCGTTAACGCAAGTGCGTCGGTACCCGGAATTCGGGCAGGTCAGCCATGGCAGGGGCGGCCGCCATACGACGGATCGAGTGCTTTCTGCACGACGTAGCCGACGGTGGGGGATTCCGGCAGCGCGCCATGGTTGAACTCATCGTCCGGGCACAGGTCCTGCACCCAGATATTGTCGACCGTGGCCCCGATTCCGGCGGTGAGAAAGGTGGCCTCGGGTGGAGTGACGACCCGATCGAGATGGCTGGCGATAACCGTGTACTTGACTCCGGGCTCGGTATCGCCTCCGGCATTGAGGCTGCGCAGGAATTCACTATCGATCAGTTGTTGTGACGCTGCCGTGCCCAGATATCTCGTGATCAGGCCGAGGATCGGCGCCTGCGCACTGCCGGTCGGCAATAGGAAGCCGAGCCCTTCCGCGGTGGTGCCGTGGTTGGTCGCCGCGATAGTGACCAGATGGTCCACCTTGTTATCCGCCGGATTCCGCTGATCCGCACCGCCCTCGAAGCGCATGAACTGCCGCGCCAGCGGACCGCCCTGGGAATGTGCGACGATATCCACCTTCGGTGCACCGGTGGCCGCACGCACCTCAGCGACGAATCCCGCGATTTCCCTGGCCGAGTTGCGCATATCCGCGGTGCCGTAGACGCCGGGTTGCGCACCTCGGATACTGGAGATCGCGCGCCCGTAACTCAGCGAAAATACGCAATAGCCCTGCGCCTTCAGCTGTGGTGCGAGCACATCCCAGGAATTCTGATTCCCCCAGGTGCCGTGCACCAGGACAACAGGTTGTGGATGCGCCGCCGACGGGCGGCAGGTCCAATCATTGGCGCCGGCCGGTGGCACGCTCCCATCCGGACGGGCATCCTCGCCGTGTGCCGGAGCGCGCAAGCCGAAGAGGGTGCTGATAAGTACTGCGGGCACGATAATCGGTAGGACAAGAGGCGAACTTTTCGCAAACACCGCAACGCTCCTTCGCTCACAAACCGGGACCTGCAAACGAAACACGCCATCGGCTCGGTGATCTGGGCCGAAACGGCTGACAATCCCTGGTTGATAACACGTCAGCGAATGTCGAGCAAATATGCTCGGTCGGCTGGCGAGTCGCGCAAATGCGGCTGGCACGATGATCTGTGTGGTCGCTCGAGAGGAACCCGCATCCATGCGCAGCACACCGCGTTCGGTAATCGCACTGCTCGCCGCGGCCCTGCTCGTGGCCCCGGCATGCGGGTCCGATAAGGCACCGGCGGTCGCGCGCGGCGAGGTTGTCAGCAGCACGCCGGTTGCACAGCTGTCGGCGGAACAGGCCACGACCTATCTGGGCGAGGCGAATATCAGCACTGCCGTACGCAATGGCGTCGATGCCTACCGCGTCGTCTACCGAACCGTCACTCCGGAGGGCGATCCGACAACGGCGAGTGGCCTTGTCGTCCTGCCGCGTACCGATTCTCGGCGGCTGCGTGTGGTCACCTATGAGCACGGCACGCTGGTGCGCAAGAGCGACGCGCCCTCGGTGAACGACACCCGCCTCGATCGGGCTCGCACCATCATGTTCGCCGCGGCGGGTTACGCGGCGGTCGCGCCGGACTACCTCGGCCTCGGCGAAGGCCCGGGCACACATCCCTACACCCACGCGCCCTCGGAGGTCAGCGCCTCGGTCGATCTGCTGCGCGCTGCCCGCACCGTGGCCGCCGGACAGCAGCGCGACCTCGACCCGGATATCCTCGTCACCGGTTTCTCCCAGGGCGGCCAGGCCGCGACGGCGCTGGGCAAGGCGCTACAGAGCGGTGACACCCCTGGCTTCGGACTTGGCGCGCTGGCACCGATCAGCGGCCCCTACGACGTCCAGCACGTCGAGACGCCCGGCGCTATCGAGGGTCGTGTCCTCCCGGCGGTCGCGGTCTTCTATCTCGCCTACTGGATCACCGCGATGAACCGGATCTACCACCTCTACGACCGGCCCGCCGATGCCTTCCAGGAACCCATTGCCGATCGCATCGAACAGCTCTTCGACGGACAGCAGAACGAGATCACCATCGGCACCGCCCTACCCGTGCGCCCCGAACTCTTGCTGACGCCGAAGTTCCTTGCCCTGGCACAAGATCCGACCGGAACCGCGCGCGAAGCGGTGGCCGCCAGCGACGGCACCTGCGACTGGACGCCGCGTGTTCCCGTCCACCTCTACGCCGCCACCGGCGATCGAAATGTGCTCTACGCCAATGCCGAACATTGTCGGCAAGCCATGCGCACCGACCGGGCAACCCTCACCGACCTCGGCGATATCGACCACTCCGCCACCGCCCGCGTCGCGCTCCCGCGAATCCTCGACTGGTTCCAACGCGAAATCCCGGCCACCTGACGGCCGAGCCGGCTCGAATCCCATGTTCACAGGGGGTGGGGCGGGCTCACAGCGGACTGCCAGGAAACGCAAAGGGGGTCCACCGGGACGGCTGTGATACTCCCCAGGTGACAGCGACCAGTGCGCCGGCGTCCCTGCCCGAAACGACCCCACCCGATACGACCCCACCCGATAAGAGCCCGCCCGCACCCGCGACAGCGCTGCCCCCGATACGGCGGTGGGAGCGCATCGGGTTGGCGGTGCTACTGATCGCGACGGCGGTGGCCTATCTGTGGAATATCACCGTCAATGCCATGGGCAACAGCTTCTATGCCGCCGCGGCCTGGTCGGGCTCGCGGGACTGGAAGGCGCTGCTGTTCGGCTCGCTGGATCCCGGGAATTTCATCACGGTCGACAAGCCGCCGGTATCGCAGTGGGTGATGGGACTTTCCGGTCAGCTGTTCGGGTTCAGCAGTGCGAGCATGCTTATACCGCAGGCGCTCATGGCCGTCGCGACGGTCGCGCTGATGTATGGCGCGGTGACCAGGGCGGCGCACAGCCGCGGCGCGGGACTGCTCGCCGGTACCGTCTTCGCGGTGACCCCGGTGGTCGCGTTGATGTTCCGGTTCAATAATCCGGATGCGGTGATGGTCCTGCTCATGACGGCCGGCGCGTACTGCACGATCCGATCACTGCGGCAGGCGAGTGCGCGCTGGCTGATGCTGGCCGGTGTCGCGCTGGGCTTCGCATTCCTGGCGAAGATGCTCGAGGGATTGATGGTGTTGCCCGCACTGGGCATCGCCTATCTGGTCGTCGCGCCGACCGAACTGCGCACGCGGCTGTGGCATTTACTGGCCGCGGCGGCCGCGCTGGTCGTCTCGTCCGGCTGGTACGTGCTGCTGACCATACTGTGGCCGGAATCCTCGCGACCGTATCTGGCTGGATCGACGAATAACACCTTCATGGATCTGGTGCTCGGCTACAACGGCTTCGCCCGCTTCCTCGGCCACAACCACAAGGGCGGCAACCGCTTCGAGCTGCCGCCCGGTTACGAAATGCCGCACAATGCCGGAGGCGGACCGGGCTTCGGCGGGTTCGGTTCGGGACCGGACCGGCTGTTCACCGGTGAAATCGCCTATGAAATCTCCTGGTTGCTGCCCGCGGCGATCCTCGCCTTCGTCCTGGTGCTGGCATCGCGGTGGCGCGCACCGCGCACCGATCTGGTCCGTGGCGCCGCATTGACCTTCGGCCTGTGGCTGATCATCGACGGCCTCGCCTTCTCCACCATGAAGGGCGGCATGCACGCCTACTACACCCTGGCGATCGGGCCCGCCGTGGCCGGAATGTTCGCACTCGGCGTGCACGAAATGTGGCGTCGCCGTGCCGACACCTTCGGTCGAATCGGTTCCGCCGTACTCATTCTCACTGCTGGTGTTTGGGCATTCGTTGTGCTGCAGCGGAATTCGGATTGGCAGCTGTGGTTGCGCTGGATGATTATCGCGGTCTCGGTGCTCGCTGCGGTCGGCCTGGTCGTCGCATCGGTTCTGGCCGCCGGGCGGCGGCGCCTACGGGACCGGGTGACCTCGGTGCTGGTGATCGCGGGCGTCATCGCCGGTCTGGGCGGTTCGACGGCATATGCGGTGGCGACGCTGCCGCAGTCGCATACCGGCGGCGGCCCGACGGTCGGCCCGGCCAAGGCGCGCAAACCCGATTCCCAGCAGCAATCCCCGATGGGCCGGATCATGGGCGGCAACTTCGCGGAGCCGCAAGTTGTCAGCATGCTGAGCGACACCACGACCCGCTGGTCGGCGGCCGTGGACCGCTCCTCGACCGCGGCCACCCTCGAATTGGCCAGCCGCACAGCCGTTATCGCGATCGGCGGCTTCACCTCCGAGGACCCGGTGCCAACCCTCGACCAGTTCCAGGAGTTGGTCCGCACCCACGAGGTCCGCTATTACCTGGCACAGGAGGTTCAACTGCCCGATTCCTGGCGCGTGCGCGACCAAGGCGATGCCGCGCCACCGGCTCCGGAAGACGAGCCGTGGCGACCAATCGGCAACAAGGACATCGGCGATTGGGTCGCCGCGCATTACCGGGCTGTCCACATCGGCAATGTCGCGGTCTACGATCTGGCCGCGACACCGAACTGAGGAAACCGCCGCGCCCAGGGTTCTAATTCGATTCGGGCACTGTTGATTACGGTGCTGAGCAAGCGATACCAACCCGCGATGATGATCAGCTCCAGGATCTGATCGTCCTCGTAGCGTTCGGCCAGCCGTGTCCAGACGGCATCGGAGATATCCCCGGTGTCGTGCAGTTCGTCTGCCAGTCGAACGAGCATGCTGTCCGCCGCGGTCCAGGCCGGATCGTCGGCCGGACCGCTTGCCGCGGCGTCGATTTGGACGGTGGTCAGGCCGACGGCCGGACCCTGGACCACCGCGTGCACGCCCCATTCGTACTCGGCGCCCGCCCGAGCGCAGGTGCGATGGATGACGATCTCGCGCTCGCGCGGCGGCACTCGGCCGTGGCCGAGAATTCCGGCGCCGAGTGGCCGCATTCGCGAGAAGAGTTCGTCGTGCACGGCGAGCGTGCGGAACAGTGCAAGTGGCTCGAATGCGGCTTCCGGCGGCATCCACTTCTTCAGTTGCGCATCGATCTCCGGTGCGTAGGGCGGGCGCATTGGGGCGATTCGGGTGGTCATCGATCAAACCTCGCTAGACTTGTCGTCATGCTTCGAAAAACAGAGCAAGGACGATGCCAATGGTAGCTTCGGAATCCGAAGCAAGCAAGGCTCCGCTGGTCGGCAAGCCCGTGCGCGGTTCGCGCACCGGCCGTCCGATCATGGCGCTGCTGGATCTGCTCGGACGGCGCTGGACGCTGCGGGTGCTGTGGGAATTACGCGAGGGTGCGAGCGTCACCTTCCGCGAATTGCAGAGTCTGACCGGCGGGGTGTCGGCCAGCGTCCTGAACGATCGGCTACGCGAATTGCGCGAGGTGAACATTGTCGAGACCGATTCGAAGGGCTATCGACTCACGGCCGACGGCCGCGATCTGGTCGAATCCCTCGAGCCGCTTCAGGTTTGGGTTCAGCGCTGGTCCGACGAAACCTGAGGGTTGACGGAAGCGAGGAGAGTGAGTGTATAGTCACTCACATGAGTAGGCGCGGTGTTGTTCTTTCTACGTCGGAGATCCGGCGCGAGGCGGTGGTCGATGCCGCGATCGCGGAATTCGCGCAGACCGGATATCACGGGACGCCCATCAATACCGTTGCGGCGCGCGCGAATATCTCACCCGCTTACGTCTTCAAGCTGTTTCCCGGCAAGATCGCGCTGTTCGTCGCGGCGCTGGACCGGTGCTACGAGCTCGTGGAGCGAGCGCTGTCCGCCGGTGCCGCGCGGGCCGATGGCGCCGCGCCCGACGCAATCCTGCACGAAATGGGTGGGGCATATGCGGAGCTGATCGCCGATCGAAATCTGTTGCTGCTGCAGGTGCACGCGCAATCCGCGGTCGATATTCCGGAGGTCGCCGAGGCGGTGCGCCGCGGGCTCGAGCGCGTGACGACTTTCGCGAAGAGGCGCTCTGGCGCCGACGATGCGGCGGTGCAGCGCTTTATCGCCTACGGCCAACTCTGTCATCTGATCACCACGCTCGAGCTCGACGGTCTCGATACCGACTGGGCGCGAATGCTGAGTGCCGGTATCCGGCATGTCGACCCGACGAAATGAGGACTATCCGAAGTTATTGCAGCCCTGACGTCTCGCCCCTGCGGGGGCGCTTTTTTTCAACCGTGGAGTGACTGTTCAGTCACTCACTCTGAAAGGTAAACCCATGATCACCCTGGCAACCCAGATTCTCCTGCCCGGCCCCGTCGACGCGGCGGGCTTGCAGGTCACCCACCGTGAGCTGCCCGCACCGGCCGACGGTCAGGCCATGATCGCCGTCGAGGCCAGTGGCGTCTCCTTCGCCGAACAGCAGATGCGCCGCGCGAAGTACTACGACCAGCCGCCGTTCCCATTCGTGCCCGGCTATGACCTCGTCGGCACGGTCACCGCGATCGGCCCCGGCGTCGATCCGGCATTGCTCGGCCGACGCGTCGCCGCATTGACCAAGGTCGGGGGCTGGTCGAGTCATATCGTGCTGGCGGCAGCCGATCTGGTTCCGGTCCCCGATGGGCTGGATCCCGCGGCGGCCGAGACCTTCGTCGTGAACGGCATTACCGCATGGCGGATGCTGCATCGCATCGCCAAGGTTCGGGCGGGCCAGACCATTCTGGTGCACGGCGCAAATGGTGGCGTCGGCTCGACGCTGGTCCAGCTCGCCCGCCATGCCGGTATTCGCGTGATCGGTACGGCGTCCGCACGGCATGCCGAAGCCGTGGCGGCGCTGGGCGCGGAGCCGATCGACTACCGCGGCGATGTGGTGGCGCAGGTTCGGGCGCTGGCACCGGAGGGGGTCGACGCCGTCTTCGATCATGTCGGCGGTCCCGGGATCGTCGACTCGTTCGGCCTGCTCGCGCCGCACGGCACGCTGGTCTCCTATGGCACCGCCGTCACCAAGAATGATCCGGGCAACTCACGTCTTCCGGTGCTCGCGCTGGTGGGCCGACTGATCTGGTGGAACCTGTTGCCCAACAAGCGGAATGCGCACTTCTTCAATATCTGGGCGGGCAAGCGCGACCGTACCCGGTTCCGCGCCGCGATCGCGGCGGATCTCGGCGCGGTATTCGAGTTGGCCGCGGCGGGCAGCTTGCGTGCGCAGGTGGCCGCTCGTATCCCGTTGGCCGAGGCGGCCCGCGCTATGGAGCTCGCCGAATCCGGCACCGTCACCGGCAAAGTCGTCCTTGTGTCTTGAAGTCCAGTAGCGGGTCACGCCCCGGTCGTCGAACCGGGGCGGACGATCATCAGGACGGTGACCACCGCCCACAGGAGGTTGAATATGCCGGTGAGCATGGCCAATTGGGCGGTGGCGGGGATGGTTTGCGGTAGGGCGGCGAGGATGCGGGATTGGTCGGGCAGGATCGCCAGGGCGAGGATGCCGGCGGCCACGCCGGTCAGAGCGATGGATGCGGTGAGCCAGATATCGCTGAGGACACCGAGACTGGCGGCGGTGGCCAGCCCGAAGACCGGCACGGCGAGGCCGATGGTGGCGTAGACGCGGCAGATGCGGTGCAGGTTGCCGGCGATGGCCAAGCGGTGCGGGTCGGCCTGGACCTGGCGGACGGTGGCGGGGAACATACTGGCCGCCACCGTTACCGGGCCGATGGCGATGATGGCAGCCAGAACATGCAGCGAGAGCAGAAGTTTCGTCACGGGCGGCGCTCAGACGGCGGGGGTGTGGCCGGTATTGCGCCAGACGGTGCCCCGGCGCCCGGGGGCGATGAGTTTCTCAACCGCATTCGCGATGCGCGGGTCGAATCCGTCGAATAGTACGAACTGGGCGAGCACCGTATCGGCTCCTTCATGTTGTCGGTGCTGCTGACGGTAATGATCGCCGAGCGGCGCGGGAACTGGCGGAATTGCCATATGTCAACGGATTCTCGCCAATGGGGCTGATCTGCAAAGACATGTAATGCCGCAGGTCACAAGCATTGGCGAAAAGCTACCGATGGCCTACGGTAGCCGCATGCACACCGTGGCCGTCCTCGCACTGGACCAGGTCCTGCCCTTCGACCTTTCCACGCCGATCGAATCCTTCAGCCGCAGCCGCCTACCCGACGGCCGCCCCGCCTACCGGGTCCGCGTGTGCGCGACCACGCCGACCGTCGAGACCGAACTGTTCACCATCAAGGCTCGCTGGGGATTGGAGGCACTGGCCGAGGCCGACACGATCGTCCTACCCGGATGCGCGGACCCCACTGTTGCGGTCCCCGACGAGGTCATCGAGGCCCTGCGCACGGCTGCGGCCAATGGCACCCGCATCGCCTCCATCTGCGTCGGCGCGTTTATCCTCGCCGCCACCGGTCTGCTCGACGGACTGCGCGCCACCACACACTGGCTCGCCGCCCCGACCCTCGCCGCCCGCTATCCCGCCATCGATGTCGACCCCGATGTGCTCTACGTCGACAACGGTCAATTCCTCACCTCCGCGGGTGCTGCCGCCGGTATCGACCTGTGCCTGCACATGATTCGGCGCGATCATGGCTCCGCCGTTGCCGCCGACGCCGCCCGCCTCGCGGTCATGCCATTGGAACGCGAAGGGGGACAGGCGCAGTTCATCGTGCACGACCAGCCGCCGACGCCACAGGGTGCGTCGATGGAACCGCTGCTGCGCTGGCTGGAGGAGCACGCCGCGACCGCAATCACCTTGGAAGATGTTGCGGTCCAAGCCGGTATGAGTCCGCGCACGCTCAACCGGCGCTTCCGTGAACAGACCGGTACCACCCCGCTGCAATGGCTGCATCGCGCCCGCATTCGCCAAGCCCAATACCTGCTCGAAGCCACCGACCATCCGGTCGACCGCATCGCCACCCAGGTCGGCTTCGGTTCGCCCACCGCCTTCCGCGACCGCTTCAAGCGGGTGGTCGGCACCAGCCCGCACACCTACCGCACCGCCTTCCAAAGCCGCTGACCCGACGGTTCATCCGCAGGCAGGTTGCCGACCGTCTGCTCCGACCCCTTCCTGCGGTGGTGATCGAAGCGCGGGACTGGCCGGAGCGGGTCGGAATCACCGCCCGCGGTGCACTTCTCGTGCTATCCGATCAGATCGTCGCCTGGCGTGCGCCGATCCCCCGCAGCGCCCGGCCAACGATCTCACTCGTGCGTTCGCACGAGTGTGCGGCCGCACCGTCGGTTAGCCGACCTGCCTGTTTCGGATCACCACGTCGGGGGCACCTTATAGGCATCAGGCATAAGCACCCAGCCTGACACCGAAATGTGAGGTAGCACCATGACAGCGGAAGGGCCGTGGGAAATTCCCCCGCTCGACGACGCTCCGGATATCGCCCGCGCGACCGAGCCCCAGCCGGGAATTACGTTGGCGGACGCCAGAAATTGGCCGGGATTCATCCTGTTGATCATCGGCGGACTCGTCGCGATCGCCGCCGCGGTAATCGGTGTTCTCGGCTTTCCCGGTACCGCATTCATCTTCGCGCTCGTCGCCCTCGCCGCCTCCCTGACCGGTATCGCCCTCGTGCTCGTCGAGCGCCGCCGCCCGCAGCCGCGCACCCCGGACCAGCCCGCACCTTGGCAATCGACCGTCCCACCCGGCGCCTGATTCATCCCCCGACATAGTTCCTCGGCGTAGTTTCTCGGCGACCATTGCCGCCGTTGGCATCTGCCGATTTCGGCGCTCAGCGCCGCGGGCCGCTCATCGGGGGGCCTCCTCGCTCAGCCGCGATTCGATACCGGACCTGACGAGCTCGGCCGAGATCAGCTCCGGCGAAAGCATCTGTGCCACACCGGTGATGCGGCGAAGTCGACCAGCGGAACCACGAACTGCACGAAGACTTCTTCAACCGTGCCCACCAGAATTAGCCTGCGTCAGTAGGCTTTACACGCATCCTCGGCGACGTTCTTGGTGGCGTTGAACTTATCGATCGCGGCATTGAGGGTATCGGTCGGCGCGCGCCGATCGAGCGTGTCGGCCAGGGCGTTGCTGTCGTCGCGGTAGCTGCGCAGCGGACCCGCGACGGCCAGCGGCACATCGGAGGTCACCTTCGAGTCGATGGTGCGCGCGTTGTTGCGCAGCGCGGTGACGGCGTCATTGGCCTTGGCGTTGGTCTCCGGATCGTTGACGCCCTTGCTATTGCTCGCGTCGATGTAGTCGTTGAAGGTATGGATCGAGCTGCTGTTCGCGCTGGTGAAGGTGTCGCACGCGGTGCCCGCCGCGCGTTCGGCCGCCGCCGCGCGTGAGGAGGATGCGGCCACCGACGATGCCGTGACCTCTGAAGCGTAGGCGGCCAGTTCGGTCTGGTTGACCTGCGCGCTGCCATTGATCTGCTTCGAGCACGCGCCGATGGTCAGGACGCCCACCGCGGTGGCCGCCGCAGCAGCGACGAGGCCGGTCCGCTCTAGTCGTCGCATGTCGGTTTCCCCTCTCTCCCCTCCGAACATCCGGCCGCTGGAGGCGCGTGGAAAGCCGGACCTAAAGACCGTACTTGCTCGCGACCGTCGACGTCAGCCGACCGGACCGGTATCGATGACCAACCGATATCGAACGGCCGAAAAACCACTGGTCACCGACCGTGCGGTCGGTGCGGAGCACACCGGATCGCGTACGTTGCGGCGTGCTCCGCGACGCCGCGTCAGCGCTGGCCGAGCAGCCCGCGCATGGTGCCGATTTCGGACTGCTGGGCGGCGACGATGGCGGTGGCCAGCGCCTTCGCATCCGGATTGATACCGCTGGCGAGTTCGGTGTTCGACATGGTGATCGCGCCGATGTGGTGCTCGATCATCATTTGCATCCACTGCCGGTCGAAATCGGCGCCGGAAGTCGCTGCCAGCGCGTTCATCTGCTCGTTCGACATCATGCCCGGCATATTCGAGGTGGTGGGCATTGTGGTCATAGGCATTGATGTCATGCCGGGCATCTCCATGCTGTGTCCGCCGTGCCCGGCCGTGCTCGGCGCGGGCTTACCGAAGCTCTCCAGCAATGTGGTGATCTGCTCCATCTCCGGGGACTGCGCCTGTTCGATACCCGCGGCGAGCGAGCGCACCTGCTCGTTCTGGGTGCGGCTGGGGACCAGTCGCGCCATTTCGACCGCCTGCGCGTGGTGCGGGTACATCATCTGCAGGAAGGTCACGTCGGCGTCGTTGAAATCGCTTCGGGCAGCGGGCTTTCCGGAGCTGGTCTGGCTCGACGACGAGCCGTGATCCATACCGGGCGTGGAGTTGTCATTGCTACAACCTCCGGCGAAAAGCGCTGCGGCGGTGGTAGTCGCGCCAATGGCGATGGTGATTCGGCTACGGGTGATGAACATGTCTGTGCTCCTGAGGAATTGCGAAATGAACGTTCTCGAGCAGGCGGTAGCCGCGTCCGCGGTTACGGGCGCGGTGGGCCTGTCAGATCCGCAGAATCGACAATTCGGCCAGTGACAGCACGGTCCACGGTGGTGCGCGTTCGCGTATCGGCCGCCACTGGCGCGGTTTCGACACACCGCCACCCGGTCGATCGAGGGTGATCCAGTAGAGCAGGACGAGCATCAGGGCGACCGCAGCGGCGGTCAGGATGAAGACACAGGCGTGCATGCCGCCGTGTGCGTGGCCGCAACCGTCATCGGTGCAGTCCGGTCCGGCGGTCGCATGGTGGTCGACGGGCAGCGCCATGGTCGCCACCATGTGGTGGTCGTCGTCGGCGGGGGCGACCACGAAAACTCCGGCGTGCATGGCGACAACGCCTGCGAGCAGCACCAACACGCCTAGCATCCGGACAAGCCCGGTAGTGCGCGAAGGCGGCTGCGATTCGACCACAGCATCATTCTAGAGAGCGCCCCACGGCAAGCTTCGATACCCCCTGGCCGTATCGGGCACGGCTAGGTACCCGCGATATCGATGACCAGTCGAGTCGGATTGGTCAGTGTGCTGACCTCGAAGGCTGGGCGATCGGCATTCACCCCGACGAATGATTGGGTCGTGCCCTCGAAGACGCCACTCCGGTACACCCCCGCGACTACCGGCGCGCTGGGATCGGTGGCCGGATCGGGACCCGAATACGGCGTCACGCCATTGTCGAACGGATACGCCGACCCGGTGATCTGTACCTCCAGAATCGAGCGGCCCGCGACATCGACGACCTTGCCGCTGCCGTCTTGGATGGCCTGCCCGGTGTATTGCACGATCCAGCCGGGCGTGCCCGCGCCGCCGAGTTCGTAGACCACCCGATCGAAGCCCGCGTGGTGCCCGATCCGGATATCGGTCACGGTCACGCCCGCGTCGCCGGACGGAGTGCCTCGCTTGGGCAGCGCATCCCGCGGCACGGTGTCGGGCGCATCGGTGAATGTGCCGGTCGTGGTCGGCGCGGCGGTCGTGGTGTTCGAGCTGGATCCGCCGTCGCCGCAGGCGACGAGCACTGTCGCCGCGGCGGCGACCAGCAGCACCATCCTGTTACGCATGTGGCCGATGGTATTGGCCGTGCCCTGCGCCGTCGGGGATTTGCGATGACCGGGTGTTTGGTATCGGAGTGTCGCCGACATGCCGGGGTGGCCGCGATCCATCGGCAACGATCTAGCACACTTGAGGTGTGGGAGATGTCGAGGACGTACTTGGCCGACTGCGGCGGTATCCGGATGTAGAGGCACTGAACCTCTACGCCGTGGATGCTGCCGACCGGCTGATTCTCGACGCCGCCGCCGAGGCCATCGATGCCGCTGGCAGCGGCCGGATCGCCGTGATCGGCGACGCCTACGGCGCACTCACCCTCGGCGCGATCGCCGGGCACGAGCTGCGCGATGTGCGGGTCCATCAGGACCTGCTCACCGGCGAACTCGCCTTGGCCAACAATGCCCGCGCGCTCGGTCTCGCGGACCGCTATGCGGCACATGCGCTTTCCAAGGAGTTGCTCGCCGACGCCGAAGTCGTGCTGTTGCGACTACCGCGCATGCTCGCCGGACTCACCGAGGTCGCCGACGCGATCGCCCGCTATGCGGATCCGGAGGTAGTCGTATTCGCGGGCGGGCGTGACAAGTATCTGACCAAGTCCATGAACGATGTACTGGCCGAATCGTTCTCGCAGGTGCGCGCGAGTCGAGGTCGGCAGAAGTCCCGCACGCTATTGGTGAGCGGGCCGAAACCTGTTGCCGCGCCGCCATTTCCGGTACGTGAGCGGATCGACGATATCGATATCGACGTGGTCGCGCACGGTGCCGCATTCTCCGGCGCCAAATTGGATATCGGAACCCGATTCCTGTTGCAGCATTTCAAGTGGATGAAACCCGATGCTCGCGATGCCATCGATCTCGGTTGCGGCACCGGCATTCTGGCGGTCGCGCTGGCCAAGGCGCGACCCGGCATCCGGGTGGTCGGCACCGATCAGTCGGCCGCCGCGGTGGCATCGGCACGGGCGACGGCGGAGGTCAACGAGGTCGCCGATCGGGTGACCGTGGTACGCGACGACGCCATGTCCTCGGCCGCCGACAACAGCGCCGATCTGGTGCTGTGCAATCCGCCGTTTCACGTCGGCGCCGCCGTGCACACCGGTTCGGCGATAAAGATGTTCGCCGAAACCGGTCGGGTACTGCGTCCCGGCGGCGAGCTGTGGACGGTTTACAACTCACATCTGAACTATCGCGGTGTGGTCCAGCGCATGGTCGGCCAGACCGAGGTGATTGGTCGCAATCGGAAATTCACGGTGACGCGATCCGTGCGTGGACTGCGCGACGTCCAGCGGTAGTAGAGTCCGATTTGTCCGTACCGAAGGGTCGCTCGGGAACTCGGCCGGATCGATACACGTTGGACAACCTAGTTGGATATCGAGCGACCGGCTCGCATGAGACGGCTCGGGACTGACGGCCACGGCGACGTGAGCCACGACTCCAGAAAGGCATTCACGGTGCGCACCACTAGCAATCCGGTTTTCAGACAGCTCCCTCGGCAAGAGGGCAGTGGCTATGCCAACTTCGGGTCAGGGGTGACGGGCGTGGGCCAGACGACCCAGCAGTACCCGCAGTACCCCCAATATCAGCAGGCCCCGACCACCCGGGCCATGACCATCGACGATGTGGTCACCAAGACCGCCATCACACTCGGTGTGCTCGCGCTGTCGGCGATCGTCTCCTACGGCCTGACCAACGCGAACACCGCACTGGCGCCGCTGTTCGTCATCGGCGGTGGCCTGATCGGCTTCGTGCTGGTGCTGGTCGCGACCTTCGCCAGGAAGATGGACAACCCGGTAATCGTGCTCTCGTACGCGGTCTTCGAGGGTCTGTTCGTCGGCGCGCTGTCATTCATGTTCACCAATATCGAATTCGGTGGCGTCGGCGGCAGTGCCATGATCGCGCAGGCGGTGCTCGGCACCTTCGGCGTCTTCGCGGGCATGCTCGTGGTCTACAAGACCGGCGCGATCCGCGTGACCCCGCGCTTCACCCGGATGATCTTCGGCGCGATGATCGGCATTCTGGTCCTGATCGTCGGCAACCTGATCGCCAGCTTCTTCATCGACGGCGGCCTCGGCCTGCGTGACGGCGGCCCGCTCGCCATCGTCTTCAGCCTGGTCGTGATCGCGGTCGCCGCCTTCAGCTTCCTACTCGACTTCGACGCCGCCGACCAGCTCATCCGCGCCCAGGCCCCGGAGAAGGCCGCCTGGGGCGTCGCCCTCGGCCTGACCGTCACCCTGGTCTGGCTCTACATCGAGATCCTGCGGCTGCTGAGCTACTTCAACAACGACTAGCCCGATCAGCGCGAAGGCGGTCACCGGTACGCCGGTGACCGCCTTTGTTTTTAGTGTGCGGTGCCGAATCTCAGACGAAAGCGGCCACCGGAATCCCGGTGGCCGCGGCCCAATTCGTGCCGGGAAACTAGCTCAAGCGCTCGATGACCATGGCCATGCCCTGGCCGCCGCCGACGCACATGGTCTCCAGACCGAACTGCTTGTCCTGGGTCTGGAGGTTGTTGATGAGGGTGGCGGTGATGCGGGCGCCGGTCATGCCGAACGGGTGGCCGAGGGCGATGGCGCCACCGGACACATTCAGCTTGTCGAGATCCATGTTCAGCTCGCGGGCGGAGCCGAGGACCTGGACGGCGAATGCCTCGTTGATCTCGTACAGGTCGAGGTCGTCGATGGTCATCCTGGCGTGCTTCAGGGTCTTGCGGACCGCCTCGATCGGGCCGAGGCCCATGATCTCGGGGGACAGGCCCGAAACGCCGGTGGCGACAATGCGCGCCAGCGGGGTCAGGCCCAGCTCCTTGGCCTTGGTGTCGCTCATGACGACCAGCGCGGCGGCACCGTCGTTGAGCGGACAGGCGTTACCGGCGGTAATGGTGCCGTCCGGGCGGAACACCGGCTTGAGCTGTGAGATCTTCTCGTAGGTGGTGCCGGCGCGCGGGCCGTCGTCGGTGGTGACAATGGTGCCGTCGGGCAGGGTCACCGGGGTGATCTCCCGCTCGAAGAAGCCGGACTTGATGGCCTCCTCGGCGCGGTTCTGCGAGCGCACGCCCCAATGGTCCTGCTCTTCACGGGTGATACCGGTGTACTGGGCGACGTTCTCGGCGGTCTGGCCCATGGCGATGTAGACGTCGGGCAGGATCCCGGTCGCGCGCGGATCGGTCCACACGTCCGCGCCGCCTTCGGCGCGCTTGGCGGTGCGGGCCTCGGCCTCACCGAACAGCGCGTTGTGAGTGTCCGGCCAGCCGTCGGCGGTGCCCTTCGGGAAGCGCGACACCGTCTCCACACCGGCGGAGATGAACACATCGCCCTCACCGGCCTTGATGGCGTGGAATGCCATCCGGGTGGTCTGCAGCGAGGAGGAGCAGTAGCGGTTCAGGGTAACGCCGGGCAGGGTGTCGTAGCCGAGTTGCACGGCAACGCTGCGGGCCATATTGAAACCGCCCTCACCGGCGGGCTGGCCGCAGCCCAGGATCAGATCGTCGATCTGGGTGGGGTCGAGCGCGGGAACCTTGTCCAGGGCCGCACGGACCATCTGGGCCGCGAGGTCGTCCGGCCGCATGCTCACCAGCGAGCCCTTTCCGGCGCGGCCGATCGGCGAGCGAGCGTAGGAAACGATGACGGCCTCGGGCATGAGGACTCCTTTGTCGGACGGTCAGGGTGCGCCAGGACGGTGTCCGAAACGCGGTCTTCGAACCGTTTGTTACTTGTGCGTTCGAATCGAATCTACGTCGCGTCCTGTTGGGCGGGAACCCGGGGTCGTCTCCTCGAGTGCCTCGATCAGGACCGGGAGCAACAGCGCGGCCGCCAGTTCGTAGCCCGCCGCAGAGGGGTGGAATCCGTCCTCGGAGAACAGCTGCTCGGGTGCGGCACGGAACTCCGAAGCGAGCCGATCACCCATTGCCACCGGGATGCCACCGGCCACCGTGGTCGCGACGGATTGCGCCCGGGCCAAGCGGACGCTCCAGTTTCGCACCACGGTCCGCAGCGGCTGTGGAATTGCCACGACGGTGCCGAGATTCGGACAGGTGCCGACCACCACGATGCTGTCGGAACGGCGCAGGCGGGCAACGGCGGCGGCGAGCCGGCCCGCGGAGGCGCGGATGGAGTGCTTCTTGGTGACGTCGTTGGCGCCGATGAGAATGACCGCGGCATCCGGCGGCGGACCGGCGATGAACATGGCGTCGACCTGTCCGGACAGGCCCTTCGAGGTCGCGCCGGATATGGCCTTGGTACTCAACCGGATTCGCTGCCCGGTGGCCTCGGCCAGGCCGCGGGCGATGCGCACGCCCGGAACTTCCTCGGGTGATATGCAGCCGACCCCGGCCGCGGTCGAATCGCCGAAGATCATCAGATGCACGTCGGCATGCAGACCGGTGCGCCACGGCTGTGGCGCGAGACAGCCCGCGGTGTAAACGCCGTCGGCCTCGGGCGGTTTCGAGGTATCGCGTCCGATGACCCCGCGTGCGACCCCAGCCTGTGCCATGAGCAGTCGATAGGTTGCCCACCATGCGGTCCCAGCGCCGGAACCGGCCACTACCGTCGCGGCACCCGTAACTGCCGCCGTCTTCCACCCGATGCGAGGAGCACTCACTCGAACGAATTTACCGATTTCACGC
Source organism: Nocardia sp. NPDC049737 (assembly GCF_040674755.1). NCBI lineage: Bacteria > Bacillati > Actinomycetota > Actinomycetes > Mycobacteriales > Nocardiaceae > Nocardia > Nocardia sp. NPDC049737. The sequence goes on from NZ_JBFANH010000003.1 coordinate 413,057, forward strand.
CGCTACGGCAGCCGGGCGGTGCGCCGAATTCGACGCAGTGTGGTCCGGCTTGGGCGCGGCTCAGGCGGGTGGGTCGCCGGGAACGTCGAACCACGCGTGCGCGGGGAGGCTCGCGGTATCGGTTGTGACGGTGACCTCGACGCGCCCGGGACCGGTGTCCTGGAACAGGGCGTACTGAATGCTGCCGTAGAGGCCGGTGACCACGTTGTTGTCGTAGCTGCCCGTCGCACCGGTGTTCAGATTGCGCCAGGAGACGGTGGTGTAGACCTCGCACAGCGGAGCCAGCGGATAGCCACCGGGCCCGAGACCCACTGCCGGATCCGCGCGCACATTCAGTACGGCCCGGCCCGGCCACTGCGCACTGGTATCGGCCCAGGTGCGGATGGTCGTCCAGCAGAGGCCGCCATGCGCCAGCGTCGGCACCTGTGGGAATTGCACGGTCGCGGCTTGGGTGGGCGCGGTCCCGACGACTCCGACGGCCACTGCCGCTCCGGCCAGAACTGTCGCGACGCGAGCGATGTTCGGCTGCTTCATGTTTGCGATCCTAGGGAAGTGATCACGGTCATGTGCGATTTGTCGCGCTAGACGCGCGCGCACCTATACCGACCCCTTCTGCAACGATAGGGGCATGCGCATCGCTGATCACGTCGTTGACCTCATCGGCAATACGCCGCTGGTTCGATTGAATTCGGTGGTGGGGTCCAACGCCGGCATTGTCGCGGCCAAGATCGAATATCTGAATCCGGGTGGTAGCTCCAAGGACCGCATCGCCGTGAAGATGATCGAGGCGGCCGAGGCCTCCGGCGCACTGCGGCCCGGCGGCACCATTGTCGAGCCGACCTCCGGCAATACCGGTGTCGGACTTGCGCTTGTGGCGCAGCAGCGCGGCTACAAGTGCGTGTTCGTCTGCCCGGACAAGGTCAGTGAGGACAAGCGCAACGTGCTGCGCGCCTATGGAGCCGAGGTCGTGGTGTGCCCGACCGCGGTGCCCCCGGACCACCCGGACAGCTACTACAGCGTCTCCGACCGGCTGGTCCGCGAGATCGACGGCGCGTGGAAGCCGGATCAGTACTCCAACCCGGGCGGCCCGGACAGTCACTACGAGACCACCGGCCCGGAGATCTGGCGCGATACCGACGGCAAGGTCACGCACTTCGTGGCGGGTGTCGGTACCGGCGGCACCATCACCGGTGCGGGTCGGTATCTGAAGGAGGTCTCCGGCGGCAAGGTGAAGATCGTCGGCGCCGACCCCGAGGGTTCGGTGTACTCCGGCGGCACCGGTCGGCCGTACCTGGTCGAGGGTGTCGGTGAGGACTTCTGGCCCTCGGCCTATGACCCGGCCGTGCCGGACGAGATCATCGCCGTCTCCGATGCCGATTCCTTCGATATGACCCGCAGACTCGCGCGTGAGGAGGGCCTGCTGGTCGGCGGCTCCTGCGGTATGGCGGTGATCGCGGCCATCGAGGTCGCCCGCCGCGATCCGGATGCGCTCGTGGTCGTGCTGCTGCCCGACGGCGGCCGCGGCTACCTGTCCAAGATCTTCAACGACCAGTGGATGAGCTCCTACGGGTTCCTGCGTGATCGGATGGACGGCGCGGCGGAGCCCTTGGTCGGCGATGTGCTGCGCGGTAAGTCGGGCGCGCTGCCGGATCTGGTGCACACCCACCCGTCGGAGACCCTGCGCGATGCGATCGAGATCCTGCGCGAATACGGGGTTTCGCAGATGCCGGTCGTCGGCGCCGAACCGCCGGTGATGGCTGGCGAGGTCGCGGGCAGCGTGACCGAGCGGGATCTACTGTCGGCGGTCTTCGAAGGCCGTGCGCACCTGACGGATTCGGTCGCCCAGCATATGAGCCCGTCGTTCCCGCTGATCGGTTCGGGTGAACCGATTTCGGCCGCAACCAAGGCACTGTCGGATACCGACGCGTTGATGGTCGTCGAGGACGGCAAACCCGTCGGCGTGATCACCCGCCACGACCTACTCGGCTTCCTCAGCACGGGCTCCATCTAACCCCGACCTGGATCGAGATCAGGTGGAATCTATGGCGGCATTGGTCGAGAAGCCTCGCCACCAGTACCACCTGATCTTGATCTCACGCGGTGCGGCGCGGGCGCGAGTTGTCTTGGGCGGCACCGATTATGAGGTCGGTCCACTGATCGGCGAGTAGGGCCAGACGGTACCAGGCGGCGTGCACGCGATCGTCGGAGACCTTCTCGGCGGTATGCAGTAGGTGGCTGGCGTGCACGTAGGCGGCGGCCATTCGATCCATGGTCGCGCCGATGGATTCGGCGCGGATATGCGCGGTCGACTGCCGCTGCGGCACTCGCGTGATCACCCAGGTATCGATGGTGGAGACGAGTTCGGCTCGGCGGCAATCTATTCCGGCCGTGGCGAGCGGATCGCCGTGTCGCTGCCGGTGCAGGTCGGCGAGTGCGTGTGCCAGCGGAATGAGTGGATGATTCTGCCCCGCCTCGATCGGATGTCCGCCGAAGGCGGCGACCAATTCGCGTTGATCCGGCAGTGCTCGGGCGCCCTCGATGATCGGGGCGTAACTACGCACGAACATGGTTGGCTCCCAAAGAGTTCGAGGCGGCGGGTAAGAGCGCGTGCATCGTGTACCTCCACGGACATTTCGATGCGATATAGCTTGCGCCTCGTCCCTTGGCAATTCGGTGACGCCGAGATGGCACCGCGATGACAGGCAGTAACAATGTTCTCTACGCGGTGTAATCCGGGTTGTGAAAGTAGGGCGACCAGTCTGCGATGGTGAATGTGCCAGTCGAGCACCAGGATTCGCGGATGTGGAGCGGGGGGGCGGTGAGCTCGCCCAGGCCTACCAACGCGGCCGCGAAGACGCCGCCCACCAACAACTCTGGATAAACCAAGTAAGCCGCCTGCGGCCAGGTCCCGCAACCCGACCATCCCATCCAGGACGACTACTCCCGCCAAGGCACCAACCGGTTCAAAGTTCTTCCGTGCGCCAAGGCACCAACCGGTTCAAAGTTCTTCCGTGCCGACACTTCGAGCACCGCGGGGCCGAGCGAAGACATCTGCCGGTGCTGGTAACCGGGCAGCAGCTATGAAATGTCACGTTTCATTCAAGCGGCCGACCGGACAGCAAGGCTGTTACCGGAATGCATTCGAGTCGGTGAGCGCCTTGCCGAGCACCAACTGGTGCACCTCCGCCGTGCCCTCGTACGTGAGCACCGACTCGAGGTTGTTCGCATGCCGCAGCACCGGATAGTCCAGTGTGATGCCGTTCGCGCCGAGAATGGTTCGGCATTCGCGAGCGATGGCGATGGCCTCCCGGGTGCTGTTCAACTTGCCCGCGCTGATCTGCTCCGCCAGCACCTCGCCGCGATCCTTCAACCTGCCGATCTGCAGCGCGAGCAGCTGGCCCTTGCCGTACTCGAGCGCCATATCGGCGAGCTTCGCCTGGGTCAGCTGGTAGGCGGCCAGCGGCTTGTCGAATACCTCCCTGGTCCGTGCGTATTCGATGGTCGCGGCCAGGCAGTCGCGCGCCGCGCCGAGCGCGCCGAAGATAATGCCGAAGCGCGCCTCGCTCAGACAGGCGAGTGGGGAACTCAAGCCGCGCGACTGCGGCAGCACCGCATCGGCGGGCAGCCGGACATCGTCGAAGTCCAGCTCCGCGGTCACCGACGCGCGCAGCGACAATTTGCGATGCATTTCGCGCGCAGTGAATCCGGGCGCGTCCGCCGGGACCAGGAAGCCGCGCACCACCTGCTTGCCCTCGTCCTCGGTCTGCGCCCACACCACCGCGATATCGGCGACCGACCCATTGGTGATCCACATCTTGGAGCCGTTGAGCACCCAGTCGGTGCCGTCACGCTTGGCCCTGGTCCGCATGCCACCCGGATTCGAGCCGAAATCCGGTTCGGTGAGTCCGAAACAGCCGAGCGCGCGCCCGGCCGCCATATCCGGCAGCCACTGCTGCTTCTGCTCCTCGGAGCCGAACTTGTGGATCGCGGTCATGGCGAGTGAACCCTGCACCGAAACCATGCTGCGCACACCCGAATCGACCGCCTCGAGCTCCTGGCAGGCCAGACCGTACGCGGTCGCCGAGAGGCCCGCGCACCCGTAACCCTCCAGGTGCATGCCGAGCAACCCGATATTGCCGAGTTCCGGCGCGAGCTCACGGGCCGGAAAAGTCCCGGCCTCGAACCATTCCGCGATCTGCGGCCGCAACCGATGGTTCGCGAACGTGCGGACGGTATCGCGGATCTCGCGCTCGTCCTCGGTCAACAGGGCATCGATCGCGAACAATTCATCAACGCTCAGCATAAGCTCAACCTACCGCCGTCACCGCGCCGAAAGCCGGGTTCGGGCACAACCGATGATCCGGCCGATAGCCCGCCGATCGCCCGGGGTTAGGCTGACGCTATGAGTGAGCGCAGCGAGCGAGCAATCAACAAAGCTGAGCTGGGATTCTCCACCAGAGCCGTGCACGCCGGATACGAACCCGAAGCACGGACCGGTGCGGTGAACGTGCCCATCTACGCGAGTTCGACGTTCGCCCAGGACGGGGTGGGCGGGTTGCGCGACGGCTACGAATACGGCCGCACCGGCAACCCGACCAGGACCGCGCTTGAGGCGAACCTCGCCGCGCTCGAATCGGGCCGCTACGGACGCGCATTCGCCTCCGGCATGGCCGCCACCGACTGTGCGCTGCGGGCGACGCTGCGCCCCGGTGACCACATCGTCATCCCGGACGACGCCTACGGCGGCACCTTCCGGCTGATCGACAAGGTCTTCAGCCAGTGGGGCATCGAGCATTCGCCCGCGCACGTATTCAATGTCGACGAGATGCGCGCCGCGATCCGCCCGAACACCAAGCTGATCTGGATCGAAACCCCAACCAACCCGTTGCTGAGCATCGGCGATATTCCGGCGCTGGCCGAGGTCGCGCATATCGCGGGCGCGAAACTGGTGGTGGACAACACCTTTGCCACGCCATACCTGCAGCAGCCGCTGCTGCTCGGCGCCGATATCGTCACGCATTCGACCACCAAGTACCTGGGCGGGCATTCCGATGTCGTCGGCGGTGCGTTGATCACCAACGATCCGGAACTCGACGCGGCATTCGCCTTCCTGCAGAACGGTGCGGGTGCGGTGCCCGGCCCGTTCGACGCCTACCTCACCCTCCGCGGCACCAAAACTCTCGCGGTGCGGATGGATCGGCACTGCGACAACGCCGAGACCATTGCCGAATTCCTGACCAGGCATCCGGCCATTTCGCAGGTCATCTACCCCGGCCTGGCCGAGCATCCGGGCCACGCCATCGCCGATAAGCAGATGAAGCGCTTCGGCGGCATGATCTCGGTGCGGCTAAGCGGAGGCAAGGATGCGGCGCACGAGTTCTGCTCGCGCACCAAGATCTTCACCCTCGCCGAATCGCTCGGCGGTGTGGAATCGCTGATCGAACATCCGGCCGCCATGACGCACGCCTCCACCGCGGGCTCGCAACTGGAGGTGCCGGACGATCTGGTGCGGCTCTCGGTCGGCATCGAGGATGTCGGCGATCTGCTGGCCGATGTCGAGCAGGCGCTGGCGAACTAGATATGGAAACGAAGAGCGGCCGCATCCTTACTTCTCGGATGCGGCCGCTCTTCTTGGCTTCGGGCCTGCGATCAGCTGTGGTACGGCTCGGCGCTGACCAGCGTGACCTTCATGGTCTTGCCATTGGGCAGCGTGTACTCACGGGTGTCACCGACCTTCGCGTCGATGAGCGCGCCACCGAGCGGCGAATTCGGCGAGTAGGTCTCGAGCTTGGAATCGTTGAGCCCCTCTTCGCGGGTCGCGATGAGGAATGTCTCGGTGTCGGATTCGTCACCGTCGTAATAGACCTTGACGACCGAACCCGGCAAGGCGACGCCGGACTTGGTGGGCGCGACGCCGACCTTGGCATTGTTCAGCAGCTCCTGCAGCTGCCGGATGCGCGCCTCCTGCTGACCCTGCTCTTCACGCGCGGCGTGATATCCGCCGTTTTCCTTGAGATCGCCCTCTTCGCGGCGCTCGTTGATCTCGGCGGCGATGACCGGACGATTGGCGATGAGCGCGTCGAGTTCACCCTTGAGCCTGTCGTGCGACTCCGGGGTCAGCCAAGTCACTTGCGTCTCAGTCATCTCGATCACTCCCTAGTAGTTGTTCCCGACCGAGGCCGGGTTCCCTGATCCGCTGCAGTGCCCACAGGGGGCGGGCACGCACCAGCCGACGGCTAGTGCCATCCTGGGGAAGTTCATCGAACCCCGACAGGCTTCAGGTCCGGCAAACTCACTAACCCGGAACTCACAGCGCTGGCCGCCAATGCAGCAAACACGGCTCCGAGCCCCGGAACCGTGTATCACGCCATTTTAGCATGAATCACAAACATGCAGGTCGGCGTTAATTTTGTGGATGCCTCGGTTGTTTATTGCCCGGGATCAACCCGCCCGCAGATACTTCGGCACGTCATCGCTGCAGCCGTAGATGCTGCTCGACACCGGCCGCGCCGACGCGCGAACAATGGTCGTCAGCTCAACGGTGCCGCTGCCGGACGGCTCGATCAGCACCTCGCGACGGCCCAGTTCGGACCCGTCCCTGGCCATCGCGCGCACGAAACACACCACCGGCTGCTGCGGATCCTTGCGGGTGACCTTGAGATGGACCGAGATGGTGGAGTCGTCGACCACGGTGTAGCCGAGCTGTTCGGCGTCGATATCCTCCGGTCCGTACTTCTGGTAACCGACGTAGGCGACCCCGAGCCCCGCGGCGAGCACGACCGCACCCAGTGCGAACGGAATCCAGCGGCGTGTCGGGCGTGGCGTGGTTCCGTACCGGTCGGCACGTCGGTCGATCGGCGTGTCACCGGGCGTTTCACTCATGCCGTCTCACTCCGGGGGGTACGTCGGAACAAAAGTCTGTCGAATGGAACTATAGGGACAGGCAGATCGGACCCCGGCGGCGGAGAGTACGAGGTATGACGGTGGTTGATGAGGTGGACGAGACGTGAGTGGCTTGCGGCTCATGGCGGTTCATGCGCACCCCGACGACGAATCCAGCAAGGGTGCCGCGACGACCGCACGGTATGCCGACGAGGGCCACGATGTCCTCATCGTCACGCTGACCGGCGGCGAACGCGGCAGCATCCTCAACCCGGCAATGGATACCCCCGGCGTGTTGGACCGGATCGATGAGATCCGGCGCGAGGAGATGGAGGCCGCGGCCGCCGCACTCGGCGTGCGCCAGACCTGGCTCGGTTTCGTCGACTCCGGCCTACCCGAGGGCGATCCGCTGCCACCGCTACCCGAGGGCTGCTTCGCGCTGGTCCCGCTGGAGGAGGCCGTCGAGGCGCTGGTCCGCGTGGTGCGCGAATTCAAGCCGCATGTGATGACCACCTATGACGAGAACGGCGGCTACCCGCATCCCGATCACATCCGCTGCCATGAGGTGTCGATGGCCGCATTCGAGGCGGCCGGCGATCCGGACCGTTTCCCGGATGCGGGCGAGCCGTGGCAACCGCTGAAGATCTACTACGACCACGGTTTCACCATGGCCCGCCTGGATGTCTTCGCCGCCGAATACGAGCGCATCGGTGAGCCGTTCCCGCTGCAGGAGTGGCTGGAACGCACCCGCGCCTACCGCCAGGGCCGCCCCGACGGCATGACCAGGGTGACCACCCAGATCGAGTGCGCCAAGTACTTCCCGCAGCGCGATGACGCCCTGCGCGCGCACGCCACCCAGATCGATCCCAACGGCGCGTTCTTCGCGATTCCGATGGAAATGCAGCAGCGGCTGTGGCCCACCGAGGAATTCGAACTGGCCAAGTCCAGGGTCGACTCCACGCTGCCCGAGACCGATCTGTTCGCCGGTATCGAAGACGAGCACCGGTGATGTTGGTTTTCCTCGCGCAATCTCCCGGCACGCCAACCGGACCCGAATTCGGCAAGGCGTCGCCGCTCGGTCTGGTGATCATTCTGTTGTTGCTCGCCGGGACCGTCCTGCTGGTGCGGTCGATGAACCGGCATATCAAGGGCCTGCCCGCGACCTTCGAGCCCGACCATCCGGAGCCGGATCAGGCGGCCGACGAGGGCACCGAACCCGGTATCGCCCGGGTCGACAAGAAGGACGTCGAGTCCGACGACGGGCCTGATAAAACTTGATTTCGCAGCGGCCGTCCGAGAAAGTCGGGCGGCCGCTGTTACATTCACCGCTCCTATTTCGTCATTGGGGTAGTCGCGGCACGATCCACGGGCCGCAGTTCTTGCAGGCACAACTGCGAAGTGAGGACCTACCAATGACATTCGAGGATCTGCGCGCTGAACTACCCGGCCGGGTACTCGTGCCGGGCGACCAGGGCTACGAGGCGGCGGCGCGGCCGTGGACGTTGACGGTTACCCAGCCGGTCGCCGCGGTAGTGCGGGCAAGTGACGCGGATGACGTCGCGGCGGTAGTGGCGCATGCGAGCCGGGCCGGAGTACAGGTGGTCGCGCAGCCGACCGGGCACGGCGCCGCGGGCGGCATCGAGGACGCGATTCTGCTGCGCACCGGGGGACTGGACAGCGTCGAGATCGATGCCGAGCGGCGGGTGGCGAAGGTCGGCGCTGGCGCGAACTGGGGCGCGGTACAGGCCGCGGCCGCGGCGCACGGACTGACCGGACTCGCCGGCAGCAACCCGGTGGTCGGCGTCACCGGATACACCCTCGGCGGCGGGCTGGGATGGTTCGGCCGCAAATACGGTTGGGCCTCGGATGCGGTGCGCGCCTTCGAGATCGTCGACGCCGAGGGCACGCGGACGCGGGTGACCGCCGACGATCCGGAACTGTTCTGGGCATTGCGTGGTGGCGGTGGCGATTTCGGGGTGGTGACCGCACTCGAATTCGACCTCTTCCCGGCTCCGGGGCTCTACGGCGGGCGGGTGATGTGGCATGGCGCGCGCACGGCGGAGGTCTTCGAGGCGTTCCAGGAGATCACCGCCGACGCACCCGACGAACTGTCGGTGTGGTTGCACCGGTTCCAGTTCCCGGATGCGCCGCCGATGGTCGCGCTGGATGTCGCCTACCTCGGCGATCCCGAGATAGGCCGGTCACTGCTGACCCGGTTGGACACGATCGACGGGCCGCTCGCCGATAAGCGCGGCGCGCTGTCGGTGGCGAATCTCGGCGAAATCACCACGGAGCCAACCGATCCCAGCCCGGCGCTGTCGCGCGCCGAACTGCTCACCGACCTCGGCGACGCGGTTGTGAAGACCCTGCTCGACGAGCCGGTCGCACCGCTGGTCGATATCCAGATCCGCCATCTCGGCGGCGCATTCGCCAGGTCGCGCGCGGACGGTGGCGCGCGTGGGCCGGTCACCGAGCCCTATCTGCTCTACGCATTGGGACTCGGCCTTCCGCATATCGCGGCGGCCGTCAAGGCCCGGCGTGCCGAGATTGTCGACGCCATCGGCGCGCATATCAGCGGACTCAAGCCCTACACCTTCCTCACCCCGGAGGAGACGGCCGCCGCGGCATTCGACTCGTCGACGTTGGCGCGGTTGCGGGAGATCAAGCGGGCGCGCGACCCGCGGTCGGTGATCCGCGCCAACTATCCGGTTCTCGGATAACGGATTTCGCATAGGTCACTGCGGACCGTCGGCCCCGCTGGCGGTCCGCAGTGCCGGGCCGAACTCCGCAGTGCCGGGCCGAACTCCGCAGTGCCGGGCCGAACTCCGCAGTGCCGGGCCGAACTCCGCAGTGCTGGGCGGAACTCCGCAGTGCTGGGCGGAACTCCGCAGTGCTGGGCGGAACTCCGCAGTGCTGGGCCGAACTCCGCAGTGCTGGGCGGAACTCGTCAGTGCTGGGCCGAACTCCGCAGTGCTGGGTGCTCTCGATCATGTGTTGCTCCGGAACGGTATCGGCGCAACCCTTTTGGGGCCTTGTCGTACTGGATTCCGTGATCTGAGCGGCGTTGGATCGAGTTCGGCGGTGTTGGACCGAGTTTGGATGTCACCCGGTCGTGCTACCCCTTCTGCTGACTCTTCGAGCGAAGGATGCCCATGGACAATGTGATCGGACAGATCGACCGCGCACTGGATATGACGGGTGCGATCGTGATCGCCGCTGTCGATGGCGACCGGCTCGCGGCGCCGACGCCGTGTCAGGATTGGGATGTGTATGCGGTGCTCAATCATGCCGTGGGCAATATGCACCGGTTCGCGGCCGAGGTCAGCGGGACCGATGCGGGCGCCGGACTCGAGGACGACTGGCTCGGCATCGATCCGCAGGGTGCCTTCGCCGCGGCCGCCGAGGTGGACCGCGCCGCCTGGCATCGCCCCGACGCCCTGACCGGCACCGTGCACCTGGCTCTCGGCGAGCTACCCGGCCCGGCGGCCGCCATGGTCCATCTCACCGAAGTTGTCGCGCACGGGGTCGATATCGCCGTGGCCATCGACCGTCCCGACCTCGCTGATGACGAATTGTGCGCCGAAGTGCTGACCACCATGCACGCCATGGGCGGGCTCGACGGGTTCCGCAAACCGGGGATGTTCGACGAGGAGGTCACGGTGCCCGCGGACGCACCCGCGCACCGTCGACTGCTCGGCTATCTCGGGCGGGCCTGGTAACCGTTTGTCGCGCGGTCGATCTCAGGCGCGACGTACGGGATGCCGCAGGATCGTGCGGGTATGCGCGTCCGGTGACCTGCGCGGATCCGAGAGGTAGATCTCGTGATGGCGGCCGTTCATGACCAACCCCTCGGCGGCCATGAATGCTTCCATCTTGGCCAGCGTCTCCGGTTCGGTGGCATACGGTCCGATGTGCATGACGTGGATCGCGGTACCCTCGGTCAGCCGCTCGAATCTCGCGCCTGACACCATCTCGTCGGGCACCATCTCGGCGGTGACCACCTCCGGCATGCGGATCATCAGCTTCCATTGCCACTGTTCGCGTGGTACCGACAGCGGCGGCTCATCTGAGTTCACCCACCACTGGCCCTCCAGCTTCGGCACCACGAAATCCTGGCCGTCCGCCTGGGCGATCTTCTTGGCGCCGTAGGCGGTTCGATACAGCCTCTGCACTGCCTCGGTGTAATTCGCGCCGCCGGGTGCGCCGGAGCCGGTGACCGTCAGGTAGCCGTAGGTGTCGAAGGTGCGCAGTTCGGGTTCGGGGGTGGCGTCGTAGTAGTGCCGGTCGCTCTTGGCCAGATCGAGTTTCATTGTGAGCCCTTCGGTATCGAAATCTCGGACGGTGACGAGCGTGAACCCTCCATCGGCGGGAGAGTCAAGCTGACTCGGAGCGATCCGTGTGGAAGTTTGGCTGTCGTGGAGGAGATCTTCGGTAAGGCCGGTGTGCGCGGTTGGTTGCACGCCCGATGTTTCGACTGCGCCGGTGAGGTCGGGCTCGGTGCCGATGAACCGGTGGTGTTGGCGTCGGTGGTGAAGGTGCCCTTGGTGCTGGAGTTCGCCCGTCAGGTGGTCGCGGGCCAGCTCGATCCGACCGATCGGGTGCAGGCCACCGCGGCGGATCGGCTCGGTGGCGTCGGCACCGCGGGATGTCTGGACGATGTCGAATTCAGCCTGCGCGATGCGGCATTCTTCGCACTGACCGTGAGCGACAACACCGCCGCCGACCTGCTCTTCGACCGCGTCGGCCTGGACAATGTGCGCTCACTGACACGCGAATTGGGGCTCACCGAGACCCGGATCGTCGGCTCGCCCAGATTCGTCGTCCAGACCATGGCAGAGGATATCGGCGCATCCGATACCGCCGAATTCGCGCAACGCTTCCCGACCCTGAGTGTGTCGGAAGTGCTCGGCACCCGTGCCATGGATCCGCTGCGCACTACCGCGAGCACGCCGCGCGAGATGACCCGCTTGCTCACCCTGCTCGGCCAGGATCGCGCGGGCGATCCTGCCGCCTGCCGGTGGGTGCGCGAACTCATGGGCGAGCAGCTCAACTGGTACCGGCTCGCCGCGGCCTTTCCGTCGGAGGTGTCGGTGTGGGGCAAGACCGGATCACTGCCCGCTATTCGCAATGAGATCGGGGTGGTGGCATATCCCGGTGGAAGTCGTTATGCCGTAGCGGTTTTCACCAGGGCCGATACCCTCGCCCAGCGGTTGCCCGAGGTGGATCATGCGATCGGCGCCGCCGCCCGGTCGGCGATTCAGCGTATCCGTCACGAACGGCCGAATACGACATTCCACGGCCGCTGCGCCACCTCCTGAGCGGGCGCGGGTCGTGATGCGCCGTCACCCTGGATGACCGTCACGATCAGCTCGGCCAGTTCGCGCATCAGCGGATGTGGTGCCGCTGCGGGCCAGGCCAGCGAGAGTCGCCAGCTCAGTGCGTCGGTCAGCGGTCGCCAAACGACGCGCGGTTCCTTTTGTGCGACCATGCCCTGGTCGAAGGCGACGCCGCGGCCGGAAAGCACCATGCCCAGCACGAATTCGGGATTGCGGGCGTGCTGGACGCGGGTGGGTCGGAAGCCGTGCTCCCAGCAGGTGCGCATGGTCGCGTCGTAGAGGCCGGGCGCGGCGGCCCGCGGAAAGATCACCAGACCGAGTCCGGCCAGGTCGGCGAGGGTGAGCGCGGAGCGTGTGGCCAGCGGCGAATCGCGTGGCAGCACCACGCCGAGCGGTGTTTCGATTTCGGGGCCGAGTTCGAGTCCGACCACGTCGACCGGATGTTGCAGCAGTCCGGCGTCGAGTTGGCGGTCGGCGAGCAGTCGGATCTGCTCGGCGGTGGTCAGTTCCTGTAGGTCGACTCGGACGTCACGGCTTTCGAATGCTGTAAGCATCGCGGCGAGCACCCGTCCGGCCAGTTCGGGTGGGACACCGACCCGCAGCGCATCGATCTCACCCCGATGCGCCTTGCCCACCAGCCGTCGCGCCCGATCCCAGCGGGCGAGCAGATCGCGGGCTTCCACGAGCAGGATCTGGCCCGCCTCGGTGAGTTCGACGCGTCGGCTGTCCCGGTCGAAGAGTCGCGCGCCGAGATCCTGCTCGAGTTTGCGGATGCGCTGGCTCAGCGGGGGCTGCGCGATGCCGAGGCGTTCGGCGGCGCGTCCGAAGTGCAGTTCTTCGGCGACGGCGACGAAGTACCGCAGCTGGCGCAGGGAGTCCACGCTGTGACGATATCTGCCGCTGGCCCGCAATGGAGCCAATATTTGCTTAGCGTAAGCAACTAATATATAGTTGCATACCGCAAACAACTAATCTCGTGCTGGGAGTCGGCATGGCAGTCTCACCCGATACCGCGCAGAGCCTGATCAAGGAGCTGTATCTGATCGGCCGCGCGATCCGCCTCGCCCTCATCCATCCGGAGGAGGGCGACATGCTCCCCGGCGGGGTCGCGGTGCTGGGCACCCTCGAGGCCAAAGGACCGTGCCGACAGGTCGACCTGGCCGTCGACCTGTGCCTCAGCGCATCGGTATTGAGCAGACACGTCGCGGAATTGGTCGCCGCCGGATACATCAGCAGGCAGGCCGACCCCACCGACGGCCGTGCCTCCCGCATTCGGATCACCGACGCGGGAAGCGAACTGCTGCAACGAGTTCGGGCGTCGAGGGCGGCGGGGTTGCAGACCGCCCTCGCGGACTGGGACGAACACGAGGCGGAACAGGCGTGTGCGGCAGTGCACAAGCTCAGGAACTCACTCGTCGCCCATATCCACCGCACCGATGACCACCAGCCGGTTTCGTAAGAGAGTCAGGTAGTAGATGTCCACACCAGTACAGGCGCCGCGGCGGGAGATGACTCACCGCGAAATCCTCGAAGCGATGACCGGATTACTGGCCGCGCTGTTCACGGCGCTGCTCAGCACCACGATCGTCTCGACCGCGCTGCCGACGATCATCGGTGATCTGCAGGGGTCGCAGACCGCATACGCCTGGGTCATCACCACGGCGCTGCTGGCCAATGCCGCATCCACCCCGATCTGGGGCAAGTTCGCCGACCTGTTCAATAAGAAGCTGCTGGTCCAATCGGCCATCGTCATCTTCGTCGCCGGCTCGATCATCGCCGGAGTCGCGCACAACGTGCCGGTGCTGTTGGTCGCTCGCGTCGTCCAAGGTATCGGCATGGGCGGTTTGACCGCCCTGGTCGTGGCGATCATCGGTTCGATCGTCGCGCCTCGCGAACGCGGTCGGTACTCGGGCTATATGGGCGCGGTAATGGCGGTATCGATGTCGGGCGGCCCCATCCTCGGCGGCGTCATCGTCGACAGCCCGCTCGGCTGGCGCTGGTGCTTCTTCGTGTGCGTGCCCATCGCGGTGATCGCGCTGGTGCTGCTGCAGCGGACGCTGCGGCTGCCCACCGAGCGCAAGGCGGGCGTGTCGATCGACTGGCTAGGTGCGGCGCTGCTGACCGCCGGTGTTTCGGTGCTGCTGATCTGGGTGTCGTTCGCCGGAAAGGCGAACTACTACGCCTGGATCTCCACGGAGTCGGCGCTCTACGTCGGTGCCGGTGTACTGCTGCTGATCGCGACCGTGTGGGTCGAGTCCCGCGCCAAGTCGCCGATCATCCCGTTGTCCATCGTCACCGAACGCACCACGGGTCTGGCGATCATCGCCTCGATCGCCGTCGGTGTCGGCATGTTCGGTGCGACCACCTTCCTCGGACAGTACTTCCAGACCGCGCGCGGCTACTCGCCGACCGTGGCGGGCGTCCTGACCATCCCGCTGGTGGCGGGCATGCTGACCGCATCGGTCGGCTCCGGCCAGCTGATCACCCGGTTCGGCAAGTGGAAGAGCTTCGTCGTCAGCGGCGGCGCGCTGCTGGTGGTCGGGTTCGGGCTGCTGTCCACGATCGACCACGCGACCAACCTGTGGCTGGTCGGCATCTACATCGCCGTCGTCGGGCTCGGCGTCGGCATGATGATGCAGAACCTGGTGCTGGCTGTGCAGAACACCGTGAGCGTGCACAATATCGGCGCGGCATCCAGCAGCGTCGCCTTCTTCCGCACGTTCGGCGGCGCGATCGGGGTATCGGTGCTGGGGTCGGTGCTGGCAACCCAGGTCAGCGATCTGTCCAAGGCAGGGTTTGCCAAACTTGGCATTCAGACGACCTCCTCCGGCGGCGGCAACCTCGATCTCGACGCCCTCCCCGGACCCATCGCCACCATCGTGCGCGCCTCCTACGGCGACGCGACCGGCCGGATCTTCCTGATCGCCGCGGCCGCAACGGTCGTCGCCCTCATCGCGACCGCCTTCCTGCCGAACCGCCCGCTGCGCCGCACGGTCGACATCGAGCCTGCCCTCGATCCGATGCATTCGGATGCGGACTCCACGCACACCGATGACGTGGGCTCCGCGCATAAGGTCGCGGAACCGGCGCTGCGCTAGCGAATCCAGCAATTGATGAAGGCCCCGGAGCGGATCGCACTCCTCAGCTGGCTGCTTCGGCGAGCGCCCCGCGGGCGCGGCCCGTCAGTCCCTCGCGGAGCTCGCCGGGAGTGGTGTCGAAGCGTCGACGGAAGGCCTTGCTGAAGCTGCTGGTCGAACCGAAGCCCAGGTCCGTTGCGATATCGGTGATACTTCGGTGCCGGTAGGCAGGGCTGCGCAGACGGTCGCGCGCCAGTTGCAGGCGTTCTTCCCGGATGACTTCGCTTGGCGTAGTGCCGACATTGCTGAACGCCAGTTGAATTTGACGCAGTGACCAGCCGAGCTCACCGGCGATGCGTGTGCCGGTTAGCTCGGGATCTCCGGCGTGGTCGTGGATATACCGGCGCGCGACCGCTTCGACATGGGCGAGCTGGGAGGCTGAACTCGCCGGTTCGCCGAGGATCTGCATGCAGAGCAGATCCACCAGCCGTTCGGAGACGCTGTCGAATTGGAGGTCGGTGAGTGCGGTGCATTCGGCGTACAGGCCGCCGAGGATTCCGTCGGTCACCCGTCCGAGCCCGGTCGTGAGATCCAGCGGGTGGTCGGGTGGAACGACGCGGTTGAGGCGATGCCGTATCTCCTTGCGCGGAATGGTGATGATCACCCCCTGCGTGCCGTCGGACATCGACATGGCGTAGGGCCGGTCGACGGCCACCAGACACATTGTTCCCGGGTCGAGAGTCCCGTACCCGTCGTTCGTGCGGAAGGACAGTCGCCCGACGAAAGGGACGATCAACCGGTAGTCGTCATCGGGGTCGGCACGGATGTGGCTCGGGTTGCGAAGGTAGGTGATGGCCTCCGATTTCCACCCGACCAGCTGGTAGGCGTCGGTGCGCCGGAGTCGAGTGTGCCCCTGGAAGGTGTTGGGGCTGGGAAATCTGTAGCCCAGCCGGCAGTGGTATGTGCTGATCAGATCGGCCCAGTAGTCGGCTCGCTCATGTGGATCCACCGCACTTGTCGAGGTGGAGCCGGCAATAGCCGCTTGATTCATGAATATCGCCTCCGACTCGGCGCTCATCGGGAGCCCGGGGCAGACCCCGATTTCGAGAAGAGTTTAGAGCAGACCCGCGCGGATCACCGCCGGAGCAAGCATTGCCGGTTTTCGAGTTCTGCGCGTTCGGACCATTCTCGTGCGCTTCAGGACAAGCGGCCATGCTCGGGCGGCGGCTACGGTCCGAATAGCTGATGTCCGGATCGGCCGCCGCGGCTACCGGTGCCGGCCCGATTCAGCTGGTTGCGGACGAGCGTCAGGAGTTCATATGCGCAGAATCGTGGTCGGTGACGACGGAACCGGACAGGGACGGGTCCTGGCCGACGACAGCACTGATCCGCTGACATTGGCGCTGCTGCCCGGTGCCGAGATCTATCGGATGTGGGAACTCGACGAGCTACCCGATCTGCCGGTCGACCGGATGCCTCCGCAGACCGATACGCGCTACTTCCCCGGTCCGGGTGGACTGCGTTTCGGATTCATCTCCGTACCGCCGGGGCTGACCTATGAGCGCGACGTCGATCTGTCCGAGGAGGAGATGGCGGCCGTTGCCGCGGAAGCGGAGACGAAACTGCCGGGAATGATGGCGGCCTTCGATCCCGCCGCGCCCGGCATGCACAGCACCGCGAGCATCGATTTCATCGTCGTGCTCAGCGGGCAAGGCCGCATGCGCCTCGGCGACGATGTCGATGTATCGCTGCGATCGGGCGATTGCTTGATCCAGCACGGCACACCACACGCATGGTTCAACGACGGTGCGGTGCCGTTCGTCTTCTGTTACACCCTCTGCGGTGTCGTCGACCGGAATGTGCCGATGAAGCCATGACCGATCTCCAGCATCCACGGGGGAGGTCTCTTGCATGAAGGGCGTCGGAAGTCGTTGGCACAGCTTCGAATACACCCCCGTGGCCCCCGGTCCGTGCGCCGTAGCCGTCGAGCCCGCGACGGTCGGGGTGACGCAGGTGTTCGTCGATTGCCTGGTAGTGCGAGTCGTCGTCGAACCGGGCGATTGTCCCTTGACCGCCGAGGCCGTTCGCGCGATCCGGTACCTGTGCCTCGTCAGCGAGGCGGCCTATATCGTCATCGCCGGAACTCCGCACTACGCGACCCCTGGTAGCCGAGTCACGCCGTCCGCCGATCCACCGGATGTCCTCGTCCACTTCGCCGACACACTCGATGTGCTGTCGGATCTCGCCGAACGACTGGGGGAGTACGGGGAACGGGTCCACCTGATGCCGTTCGGATGGAAGCTCACCTGCCGCGCCGAAAAATCGGCACGCCAATGGGATTTGCCATCCATCGCTGTATCCCCCTCCGGGTATGTCGATGTGGTGGCGGATCCAGTCGGAATCGATCATCGGGCGCGAGAATGTGCGGTTCGTTGACGACGAGGCCCTCCGAGGAGTCCTGCACGACAGTGGTGATCGGTCGCGATGCCGAGATCGAGAGGCTGGCGGCGGTCGCGTCGCGGACCGCCGCGGGACACGGCGCCGTGGTGCTGGTGCAGGGCGAACCAGGTGTCGGCAAGACGTCGCTGTTGGACGCGGTCAGGGTGCGGTGTGTGGCGATGGGCCTGCACATTCGACTCGGAGCGGCCAGGGAACAACAGCAGACCGTGCCGTTCGCCGCGCTGCTCTCCTGGCTCGATGTCGACCACGACACCGACACGCCGGCGGCAGATCCGATCCTCGATCACATCGAGGCCTGGTGCGCTACCGGCCCGCTCGCGCTGATCATGGACGACGTCCACTGGGCCGACAGGTCGAGTGTGTCGGTATTGCAGCGGCTGTGCGCCCGCATCCGTGATCTGCCGCTACTGCTACTGCTCGGGGCCCGTCCACAGCCTCAGGACTCGGCGTTTGCCGCGCTGTCAGCCGAACTCGTCGCACGCCGCGCCACGCTGATCCGGCTCGGTGGGCTCGCCGACGCGGCGGCCGCGAAACTGGTGTCGCAGATCGTCTGCGCCGCCCCCGGCCCGCGGTTGCTGCGGGAGGTGGCGGGGGCGAGTGGAAATCCGCGCTATATCACCGAGTTGGTGGTCGCCTTGCTGCGCGAGCAGGCGATCACAACGGTCGCCGACACCGCAGAGATCACCGAGGCGGTCGCTGGTCAGCGCCCGTCCACGACACTCGCGCAGGCGATTTCGCGGCGGCTGGACTTTCTACCGCGCCGGACATGGAATGTGCTGGCGGCTGCCGCCGCGCTCGGCCCGGTCGTGGACGTCCCGGAATTGGCGTCGGTGCTGAACCGTCCCCTCCTGGATGTGTGGGGCGTCGTCAGTGATGCGATGGTGACCGGACTGCTCGAACTCGTCGACTCCGAAGTGATTTTCCGGCACGAATTGGTCCGCCGAGTGGTGTCCGATCAGCTGCCCGCCACGGTGCGCGGCCGTCTGCTGCGCCGGACGGGAGAGGTCCTGCAGGCCAGCAACGCACCGATCGAGCGGATCGCACATTATCTGGCGGTCGCCGACTATGAACTGGACCATGCGAGCATCGACTGGCTGGTTGCTGTGGCGGACGAGCTGGCCTTTCGAGCACCCGAGCTGGCGGTGCGGCTGTTGCGGCGCGCGACCACGGCCGCAGAGGCCGATAATCCACAGCTGATCCGCTTATATATCGGGGCGCTGCTGCGCAGCGGCCGATCTGCCGAGGCGGAGGCCGAGGTGCGCGGTGCGCTGTCGACACGGCCGGAGTTTCGCGACGATATCGAAATGCGCTGGCTGCTCGCCCAAGCTTGCCAAGCCCGGGGCAGAATGGCCGATGCCGTCGAGGTTGTCGAAACAGCGCTGCGCACAATGGATCTCGAGGTCGAGGCGGCGGGCCGCTTCCAAGGCATGTACGCGGTGCACAGCTTGTTCCTCGAACGGTTCGATGTGGCCGAGTGGGCCGGCCGAAAGGCGATCTCGCTGGGGAAATCCAGTGCGGATCCTCGCAGCATGGGGTACGGCCTCACCGCCGTGGGTGCCCTCCGCTACACCCGCGGAGATCTCGCTGAGGCGCTGGAGCTGAGCACGCGGATACCGATCGTCTCGACCGACGGCAGCGGCCCGGACCAGTTCGATCCCTATGCACTGCGAGCACACTGTCTGATCGAGCTCGATCGCCTGACGGATGCCGAAGATGTGCTGGAACAGGCGATAGCGCACAACCGCCGCAGCCATGGCGTGTACCTGTCCTCGAATCTGGTCGCCAAGGCACGGCTCTACCTGCTGGACGGTCGCTGGGATGACGCGGTAGCCGAATGCAGCGTGAGCACGGGGGCGCCGGACGTGCTCGGATACTCGACGGTCGCGCGTGCTCTGGCGGCGCTCATCGGTATTCACCGCGGCACGTTCCTGCCGGACGTGGACAGCATTCCCATACCGGACGACCTCGCGGGCAGCACCGGCTACGCGCACTTGCACCTGTGGGCCCAAGCATTGGCACATGAGGCGCACGGCCATCCGGACCTGGCCTTGAAGCTGCTCGTCGACGCCCATCAGCGACTGGCCGACGGTTTGGCCGCGGCGACGCTTTACTACATCTTTCCGGATATCGCCCGACTGGCCGCGGACCTCGGCGACAGGGATGCGGCGCTGTCGGTGGCGGCCGGCGCCAACGAACTCGCGGCGCGACAGCCGACCGCCTCCAGGAGTGGCACAGCGCTGCTGTGTCGAGGTCTGGTCGAGCGCGATTCCGATAGCGTGCTGGCGGCCGCCCAGGCCTTCCGGAGGTCCGGACGGCCGTTCTACGAAGCGCAAGCACACGAGAACGCCGCCGTGCTGCTCGCCGCGCAGGGACGCGATCTGGACGCCCGTCGCTCGCTGGACTCCGCGATAGGGATCTATAGCCGACTCGGCGCATCGTGGGATACCGCCCGTACCGACGCGCGCGTGCGACGGTACGGGCTTCGGCGAGGTGTGCGAGGTCGGCGCAACCGCCCCAAATCCGGCTGGGCGGCGCTGACCGATACCGAGCGCAAGGTCGCCGCGCTGGTCGCCGAAGGCTGCTCCAATTCCGGCATCGCGGCGCAAATGTTCTTGTCGCGTCGCACGGTTCAGTCCCACGTATCCAAGATCCTCGGCAAACTCGAGCTGCGATCACGGCGCGAGATCCCAGCGAGCGTGCCGCATACCTGACGTGGACGGCGGTCCGTGAGAAGCTGACAGGGTGAACCGGCTCCGGAACGCAACTTCTCCGTACCTTCGCCAGCATTCGGACAATCCGGTGCACTGGCAGGAATGGGATGCCCAGGCGCTGGCCGAGGCCCGAGGGCGGGATGTGCCGATCCTGCTCTCGATCGGCTACGCGAGTTGTCACTGGTGTCATGTGATGGCGCACGAATCGTTCGAGGATGCGCGGACGGCGGCGCAGATGAACGACAACTTCGTGTGCATCAAGGTGGATCGCGAGGAGCGGCCGGATCTGGACGCGGTCTATATGAATGCCACGGTGGCGATGACCGGTCAGGGCGGCTGGCCGATGACGTGCTTCCTCACGCCGGACGGTGAGCCGTTCTACTGCGGCACCTACTACCCGAAGGTGCCGCGCGGCGGGATGCCGTCGTTTACGCAGTTGCTGACGGCCGTTACCGATACCTGGAATACCCGGCGCGATGAGGTGGATACGGCCTCCGCGCAGGTGGCCGAAGCGCTGCGTGCGCAGGCCGCCGGACTGCCCGAGGCCGACGTGACGATTTCGGTCGAACTGCTCGATCATGCGGTCGCGGCGGTGCTGCGCGATGAAGATCCCAAGCACGGCGGATTCGGTGGTGCGCCGAAGTTTCCGCCGTCGGCTTTGTTGGAGGGGCTGCTGCGCAGTTGGGAGCGCACCGGCGACGCCGCGACTTTCGACGTGGTGAATCGGACGGCTGAAGCAATGGCGCGCGGCGGTATCTACGACCAGTTGCGCGGCGGATTCGCCCGTTACTCCGTCGACGCCGCTTGGGTAGTGCCGCATTTCGAGAAGATGCTCTATGACAATGCGCAACTGCTGCGCGCCTACGCGCATCTCGCTCGCCGAAACCCTGAGCGAGAGTCTTTGGTGCACAGGGTTACTCGCGAGACAGTGGAGTTCATTCTCGATGACCTCGGCACCGACCACGGCGGGTTCGCGTCCGCGCTGGATGCCGACACCCACTTGGAGCCGGGCGGACCGGGGGTCGAAGGCGCGACATATGTTTGGACACCCGCCGAGCTGATCGGTGCACTCGGACCTATCGAAGGTACTTGGGCTGCGGAGGTTTTCGGGGTAACCACCGCCGGTAACTTCGAACAGGGCACCTCGGTACTCACCCGATATGTCGATCCGGATGCACTGTCCGACGACGGGACCAGGGCGGCCGCCCGCGAACGCTTCGAACGTGCCCGCGCCGCACTGCGCGAGGCCCGTGCTCGACGCCCACAGCCGGACCGCGACGACAAGGTGGTGACCGCCTGGAACGGAATGGCGATTACCGCGCTAGCCGAAGCAGGTTCCGCACTGCGGCAAGATGATTGGGTGGAAGCCGCCGCCCGCTGCGCCCGCTTTCTGCTGGCCGAGCATGTGGTCGACGGCCGGGTGCGCCGCGCCTCGCTCGGCGGGGTGGTCGGCACGTCTCCAGGCGTTTTGGAGGACTACGCCTGGCTGGTCACCGGCCTGCTCGCCTTACACCAGGCCACCGGTGAACTCGACTGGCTCGAACACGCACAACGCCTGCTGGACAAGGCAATCCAACACTTCGCCGACGCCGCCGCACCCGGCAGTTGGTTCGATACCGCCGACGACGCCGAAACCCTGGTCGCCCGTCCCCGCGATCCCATCGACGGTGCAACACCCGCAGGCGCATCCGCTCTGGCCGAAGCCCTCCTCACAGCCGCCGCCACCAGTGCTCCCGAACCCGCCCTCCGCTACCGCGAACTGGCAGACCGAACCCTGCAACGCGGTGCCGTAGTCCTCGCCCGCGCCGCACGCTCGGCAGGCCAATGGCTGACCGTAGCCGAAGCCGCCCTCCGTGGACCCCTCCAAGTGGCCATCGCCCTACCCGACACCTCGACCGCGGCAACGGAATTGATCGCCACTGCCCGCACCGAAGCCCCCGGTGGCACCGTCATCATCGCCGCCCCCGCCA
Organism: Nocardia sp. NPDC049737; assembly: GCF_040674755.1. Classification (NCBI taxonomy): domain Bacteria; kingdom Bacillati; phylum Actinomycetota; class Actinomycetes; order Mycobacteriales; family Nocardiaceae; genus Nocardia; species Nocardia sp. NPDC049737. Next base: position 435,493 of record NZ_JBFANH010000003.1, read on the forward strand.
ACTCGGTCCCCCTCCTAGCCGACCGCTCCCCAGTCAACGGCACCCCCTCTGCCTACGTCTGCCGCGGCTCCGTCTGCGACCTCCCGGTAACGACCCCGCCCGATCTACGCGCCTCCCTGAACCGGCCCTAGCCGCGAGGCGGCCGCTCCCGATTCGGTTGTCGCTGTTCGTACTTCGGCGATCGCACTGATGGCGGCCGCATCGGTATCGGGTTCCACCCCATTGGAAGTCGGGGCGTCCTCCACATCGGTCCAGCAGGCAGTCGGTTCGGGCATTCCGCGCAGCAGAATGTTCTCGTAGAGAACCCATTTGGCGCGCTCGTGCTCGGCCGCCGCATCGATGACCGCGCTGCTCACCAGGATTCGGCGCGGCACCTCCTTCGCCTCGGTGGTCAGCCGGGCCGCTTCATTGACCGCATCGCCGATCACCGTGTACTCCAACCGCGTATCGGAGCCGATATCACCCGCGAACACTCGTCCACGTGCGACGCCGATGCCGATATCGAGTTCGCCGGTGGCCGTGACCTCGTCGCGAATGCGCCGCGCGGCTCGCAGCGCGGGTGTCGCATTGTCCCGCAATGCGATCGGCGCACCGAAGATGCACAGCGCCGCATCGCCCTCGAACTTGTTGACCAGCCCGTTGTTCTCCTCGGTCGCCGCAACCACGATCGCGAGCAGTCGATTGAGCTTGGCCACGAAATCATGCGGCGTCAGACCGCTGGACAGCTCGACGGATCCGGTGACATCGACGAACAGCGCCGACACCTCGCGCACATCGCCGGTCAGATCGACCCCGCCCGCCAACGCCCGCTCGGCGACCTCCGCGCCGACGTGCCGGCCGAATACATCCCGCATCCGCTCGCGTTCACGCAGATTGACGGCGAGTTCATTGACCGAATTCTCCAGCCGCCCGATCTCGCTGGTGCTGCCGACGGGAACCCGAACATCGAACTCGCCCTTGGTGATCCGATCGAGCGCTCGGCGCAGCGTGCGCATCGGCGTCGCGACCGAACGGGCCAGGATCGCGGTCGCAAGCGCGCCGGATCCGATGCCGACAATGGAGAGGTAGATGGCGGCGCGGACGCGGTCCGGTGCGCCGGAGGCCGGATCGGCGAGCACCGTGATCAGCATGAGCAGCGGCATCGCACCTGCCACCGCCCAGGTCATCACGACTCGCATCAGCACCGAGGAACTCCAGTGCGCGGTGGGGCCGAGCACCCCCGACACCACCGGAATGGTCGGGCGGATCAGCCGGTCGACGATCAGGAAGGTGAATCCGGCCGATTGCAGCGCGCCCATGGTGAACAGCGCCGTGGTCACCGCCGCACTGTTGTGCGCGGATAGATGCGAGAGCATCGAGGCCGCCACGATCACGCCGGGCAGCCATATCGCCAGCGCTCGGGCGGTGATCGCGATCGGTAGGCGCAGCAGTCGTCGCGACTCGTCGACGGTCGGCTTGCGCCCGTCATCGAGCCACCCGAAATACACGGTCCGATCGCGCACGGCGAGCCCGACCCCGGCCAGGAAACCCATTACCGGATAGATCGACGCCAGCCCGATGATTCGCCGCCAGTCATCCCCGATCCGCCCGAAAAATCCACTGAGCCACAGCTCGGTCACGATCACCGCGAGGCCACCGAGATTCGCGGCGATCACCACCGCAGCCAACCCCCACCGAGCCTTCAGGGCCCAAACAACCAGCTTGGTGATCACGATGCCCTGACATCCGGAGCGGAACCAGCCTGCGCTGGTGCGTGCGGGCGCACCGAAACCCCGACGCGCACGGGCGCCCCCGATCCGGGCAGCCACCAGTTCCAGGTTCCGAACAGCTTCATCAGCGCGGGCACCAAGACCAACCGCACGAACGCCGCATCGATCGCTACGGCCACCGCAAGCGCCAACCCGACCTGCTTCAGCTCCAGCACGCTCGCGGTCAGGAAGCTGCCGAAGATCACCACCATGATCGCCGCCGCCGCGCTGATCGGGCGGGCTGTGTGTTGGAGCCCGGCCGCCACGGCGTATTCGTTATCGGCCGCGGTGCGCGCGGAGTTCTCCCAGAATTCCTTGATCCGGCGGATCAAGAACACCTCGTAGTCCATCGACAGGCCGAACAGGATCGCGAAGACCATGGTCGGCAGGAATACCTGGATGAACCCGGTGCTGTGGAATCCGAGCAGCGACTCGCCGACGCCCCACTGGAACACCGCCACGGTAATGCCCAGCGCCGCGCCGGTGGCCAGCAGATTCATAACTATTGCCTTGATCGGAAGCGCGATGCTGCGGAAGGCAGCAATGAGGAACACGAACGAGCAGCATAGAACCAGCGCGACCACCAGTGGCAGTTTCCCCGTGATCTCGTCGGACATATCCGCGAACTCCGCCGTCGCACCGCCGACCAGCACGTCGCCGGGCAGTGCGGTGGCCCGTTCGCGGATCTCCCGGACGAGTTGATCGGCCTCGGTGGAATCGAATGCGGTCTTGGCCACCACCATCGCGAAGACCCGTCCGTCCCGCTGGATCGGCAGCACCTGTTCGATGCGCTCATCCGAGCGGAGTGCGGTCAGGAAGTTCTGCACCTCGCCGGTCGCCGTGGCGGTCAGCGGCGTATCGCCGGAACCAGTCACCACGATCGTGATCGGCGCGAGCAGTCCGGGCGCGAAATTCTCCGAGGCGACCTTGCTTGCCTTGCCGGAGGCGGTATCGCCCATCGCCGCGGTGCCCATATCCATGCCGTAGCGAATTCCGGTCAGCGGCGCGGCCGCCACCAGCAACACCAGCGTGGCCGCGATACCGAAAACCACCGGCCGCGCCATCACGATCCGACTCCAGCGCGCCCAGCGCCCGCTCGCCGGATCGGCATCCGATCCGGGACGGGTCTCCAACGGCTGCCACCGCGCGGGCAGCGCACCGCGATTCACCCGCGGCCCGAGCATTGCCAGCACCGCGGGCAGCAGCGTGAGCGCCACCATCAGCGTGGCCACGACCGCGATCGCGACGCCGACCGCGATACCGCGGAACACCGGCGCACGCACCACAACCAGTGAGCACAGCGAGATCATCACAATGAAGCCCGAGGCGACGATCGTCTTACCTGCCGTGGCGATCGCGATCCCGCAGGCATGCGCCACACCGGCTGCGGAACTTGCGGAACTGCCGCCCGGCTTCGCGAGCTCTTCGCGGAACCGGCTGACCACGAACATCGCATAGTCCAGCCCGATGCCGGTGCCGATCATGGTCGCGACCGCGAGCAACAACGAACTGGTCGCCATCACATGCGACAGTAGAAACAGTCCGCCGAACGCGAGCAAGAGCCCGGTCAACGCCACCATGACCGGCACCAATGCCGCGACCACCGTGCCGAGCGCGAGGATGAGCAGTACGAATGCCACCGGCAGGCCCAGCGCCTCGGCCTGCCCGGAATCGGCCACCTCGATTTCCATCAGATCCCGCAGCACCGGTGAGAAGCCGGTGAGGCCGACGCTCACCCCGTCACCAGAGCACTGCCCCGCCCGTTCCTGCAGCTCACCGGCCAACTCAGCCCGCGCCGGAATCGAGCCGTCGATCCCGATGACCGCAAGCGCCGCATGTCTGCTCACCGAGATCTGCGACTTCTGATCCCCTTGGAACGGACCCACCGCGACCCGTACCCCGGGCACTCCACGCAAATCCGCGACTGCCCGCTCCACGATCGCCCGGTAGACCGGATCATCGACGGTGCGCTGCTCCGAATCGAAGACCAGCGCAAGCTGTTCGGCACCCAGATCGGGATAGTGCGCCGCGAGCAGTTCCGTGATCCGCGTCGATTCCGCCTTGTCGGCATGGAACTCCATGGCCTCCAGGCGGCCGTTGAGCTGCGGGTAGGCGACGGCGCACGCGGCGATCAAGATCAACCACACCACGCCGACGATCCGCCGATGCTGTGCCATCGCAACGCCCCAGCGGTAGCCGATCCCCCGCTCGCTCACGGCCTGCCTTCTGCCGGCATCGATCCTCTGCTGTGCCATCTCGCCCCGCCATCTTCCGGATCCGGATCCGTCCCCAACTCTATTGCCGCAAAGGGCAATTCGGCATGTCCACGATGTTCCGTCCGGGCACCCGGGTCAGAGCAGGGCACCCCTGTGTCGGGATGCCCAGACGTTCTCAGCGCAAGACGACCAACCAGATCGCGGCGTAGTGGCACAGCGCGGCGAGCACGGTCGCCGCGTGGAAGAACTCGTGGTGGCCGAACACCATGGGCCAAGGGTTCGGCCATTTGGTCGCGTAGAGGATCGCGCCACCGCTGTAGACCAGACCGCCGATGAGCAGCAGGATCAGCGGTGCGATCCCGATATTCGTATTGAGCTGTCCGGCCACCGGCACGATCGCCCAACCCAACAGCAGATACAGCGGCACCCCGACCCAGCGGGGAGCGGTCGGCCACAACAGTTTCAATGCCACCCCGGCCAGCGCGCCCAGCCACACCACGAGCAGCAGTATCTGTCCGGTCCGTCCGGGCAGGCCGAGTAATGCGAACGGTGTATAGCTGCCCGCGATGAACAGGAAGATCATCGAATGATCGGCGCGCTTCATCTGGATGCGTGCCTTTGTGGTCGCCCAGGTCACCCGGTGGTAGACGGCGCTGATACCGAACAACCCGCACACGGTCAGCCCATAGATGAGGGTGGACCAACCTGCCGTCGCTGAGACGGTTGCGGCCTTCAAGACCAATACGAGCACCGCGATTGCCGCGATGCCCACAGCCCAGGTGTGAATCCAGCCCCGCATCCGCGGCTTGAGCAGCGTTGACGAGTTCGGGATCGCCACCGGTGTCGTATCGGTCGCGCCAGCCGTTTCGGACACGAGTTACCTCCTAGTGATACCCGTCAGTAACTTACGGTACCGTAAGTTGTGGCCTCCCGTCACTGTACGCGGAAACCCGCGGCGTGAGCGACGGGCCCGGAGGCGGCAGCGGAGCGTAACCACGGAGGGCACCGTGAACGCCGCGATCGAACACAGTCGATGCCGGGATCACGCCGCTGAGGCGTAGGGTTGGTCGCCGTGGAGCTTCCGAGTCAGGTGCGTGGTTTGCCATACCGCATCTACGAGGCGCGGCTGTCCAAGCAGCTGGCCGGCAAACAACATCCTCGGCACGTCGCGGTGATGTGCGATGGTAATCGGCGCTGGGCCAGAGAAAACGGTTTCACCGATGTGAGCCACGGACATCGAGTCGGCGCGCTGAAAATCGCCGAACTTGTCGGCTGGTGTGCGGACGAGGGCATCGAGATGGTGACCGTGTATCTGCTGTCCACCGAGAATCTGCAGCGCGATCCCGACGAACTGGAGACCCTGTTCGAGGTGATCACCGATGTCGTCGAGGAGCTGTCGGCACCGGAACAGAACTGGAGCGTGCGCATCGTCGGCACGCTCGACGGCTTCCCGGAGCTGGTAGCCAAGCGGCTGCGCACCGCGGCAGAACGCACCAGCGGACGCGACGGTTTGCACGTGAACGTCGCAGTCGGCTACGGCGGTCGGCAGGAGATCGCGGATGCGGTCCGCAAGTTGGTGCGCCAGGAGATCGCGGCGGGGGAGATCGGTGAGGATCTGGTCCAGTCGATATCGGTGAACTCCATCGGCCAGCACCTCTACACCTCCGGTCAGCCCGATCCCGATCTGGTCATCCGAACCTCCGGTGAGCAGCGGCTTTCCGGGTTTCTGCTGTGGCAGAGCGCATACTCGGAAATATGGTTCACCGAGGCGTACTGGCCGGAATTCCGGCGGGTGGATTTCCTGCGCGCCTTACGCGACTACGCCGCTCGACATCGCCGGTTCGGTGTCTAATTTGCAGCGCCTGCGGCGCCGCGTGTTCGCGGCCCCCTGGTGTCTCGCGTCCGAGCCGTCGAGACTCGCGCCTGCGGCGCATGCGCTTCGACGGC